>NZ_JBEKCZ010000158.1:0-12076 GCF_050014615.1 Bradyrhizobium sp.
CGGGAATGTCGGCGATCTCCGCCAGCAGCCGCAACTCGATTTGCGAGTAATCCGCCGACACCAGCTTGTGCCCTGATGACGCGATGAAGGCACGGCGGATTTTCCGGCCGTCTTCGGTGCGCACAGGAATATTCTGCAGGTTCGGCTCGTTCGATGACAGCCGCCCGGTGGTGGTCGCCGCCAGCGCGTAGGTGGTGTGGACGCGATGGGTCTGCGGATGCACATAGGTCGGCAGCGCGTCGGTATAGGTCGATTTCAGTTTCGAGACCTGCCGCCATTCCAGGATCTTCTTTGGAAAGGTGTGGCCCTGCTCGGCGAGCTCATCGAGGATTTGCGCGGAGGTCGACCACGCCCCGGTCTTGGTCTTGCTGCCGCCGGGCAATCCCATCTTGCCGAAGATGATGTCGCCAAGTTGCTTCGGGCTACCGACATTGATCGGCTCGCCCGCGATCTCCTGAATTTCGGCTTCGACCCGTGCCGCGGTCTGGGCGAATTCACCCGACAGCCGCGACAATACCTGGCGGTCGATCGAAATGCCGCGCCGTTCCATCCGCGCCAGTACCGAAATCAGCGGCCGTTCCAGCGTCTCATAGACCACCGTCATGCGCTCGGCGACGAGGCGCGGTTTCAGAACCCGCCACAGCCGCAGGATCACGTCGGCATCCTCGGCCGAATACGCCGTCGCCCGGTCGATGGCGACCTGATCGAAAGTGAGTTTGCCCTTACCGCTGCCGGTCAGCTCGCCGTGGCTTATGACGGCATGGCCGAGCCAGGCTTCGGCCAGCGCATCGAGCCCGTGCGAGTTGCGGCCGGCGTCGAGCGCATAGGACATCAGCTGCGCGTCGTCATGGTTGCGAAGCGTGACGCCGTGCTGCGCGAACATCACGGCATTGAACTTGATGTTGAAGCCGATCTTGAGAATCCCGGCCGATTCCAGCAGCGGCCGCAGCGCCTCGAGCGCCTCGGCCGCCCCGATCTGGTCCGGCGCCAGGCCGGCGGCGAACAGGCCCGCGCCGTCGCCGGATTGTTTGTGGCTGAGCGGGATGTAGCAGGCGTCGTTAGGCGCCAGCGCCAGCGCGATGCCGCACAGCTCGGCCTGCATCGGATCGATCGAACTGGCTTTTGCTTCGATGGCGAAGTGCCCGACATCGTGCACGCGGGCGATCCAGGCGCTGAGCTCGGCGAGCGTTCGGATGGTCTGGTACTTGTTGCGATCGACCGGGGTTTTGCGCGCGGCCTCGGCGCGCGCGGCGGCGAGCGAGATGGGCGTGCCTTTGAGGCCAGCGGCCGGTGCGCTCCCTCCCCCCTTGTGGGGGAGGGCTGGGGAGAGGGGTAAGCCCAAGGCACCTCGTTGCTGGGACCCCTCACCCCGACCCTCCCCCACAAGGGGGGAGGGAGCAAAAAGATCGCCGTTGTCGCGCGGCGGAGCAGGCGGCGACCCCGCCGACTTACCGCTTGCGCCGCTCTTGTTGTTGCCGTCGGCTTCGACATCCGCCGGATCGATCTGCGAATATTCGGCGACGCGGCGCGTCAGCGTGGAAAATTCCATCGCCTTGAGGAACGCGATCAGCTTGCGCGCATCGGGTTCGTGCACCGCGAGTTCATCCAGCGGCACGTCGAGCGCGACCTTGTCGTCGAGCAGCACCAGTTTTCGCGAAATGCGCGCCTTCTCGGCGTTCTCGAGCAGCGCCTCGCGCCGCTTCGGCTGCTTGATCTCGCCGGCGCGGCTGAGCAGGGTCTCGAGGTCGCCATATTCGACGATCAGTTGCGCGGCGGTCTTGATGCCGATGCCGGGCACGCCCGGCACGTTGTCAGTCGAATCCCCGGCCAGCGCCTGCACCTCGACCACTTTTTCCGGCGGCACGCCGAATTTCTCGATCACCTCGGCAATGCCGATGCGGCGATCCTTCATGGTGTCGAACATGGTCACTCTGTCGGTGACGAGCTGCATCAGGTCTTTATCGGAAGAGACGATAGTCGCGGTGGCGCCGCGCTCGCCGGCCTCGCGCGCATAGGTCGCGATCAGATCGTCGGCCTCGAAGCCGCCCTGTTCGAGGCAGGGCAGGTCGAACGCGCGCACGGCCTCGCGGATCAGCGGGAATTGCGGGATCAGATCGTCCGGCGCCGGCGGCCGGTGTGCCTTGTAGTCGGGATAGAGCTTGTTGCGGAACGTGATTTCCGACTTGTCGAAGATGATGGCCAGATGCGTCGGCCGGTTGTCCGGCGGCATGTCGCGCAACAGTTTCCACAGCATGTTGCAGAAGCCGAGCACGGCGTTGACCTGCAGCCCGTCGGATTTGCGATTCAGCGGCGGCAGCGCGTGGTAGGCGCGGAAAATATAGGAGGAACCGTCGACCAGAAAGACGTGGTCGCCTTTCGTGAGGGCTTTGACGGCGACGGGCTTGGCGGCGGCTTTTTCGGATGTTTTCGGCATGGCCGCAACTTAGGGATTTTTGCGGCGATTGACAGCCTCCGGAGCAGGATGTGCGGTGAATTTTGTGCCCGGCCACGAGTTGCATCGGCGGCCATTCCATGACCCCCTGCGGCCACCCAAGATAGCCGGCAAGAGACCCAAAAGGACGAAATCATGACCGCGCAACTCGATGTGCTGATGGAGAAGATGCGATCGGTCGAGGCCGAGATCGAGGCCGAACTGGCGAAGCAGCGGGAAGAGCTGCGGTTTCGCATCGAAAACAAGCGCATCATATTCGAAGAACAGGTGCTGCGGGCGCAGCGCGCGATCAAGGTCGGGCTGCCGCGCTATATCCGCGACGCCCATCCGCTGGTGGCGCTGACCGCGCCGGTGATCTATTCGCTGATCGTTCCGATCGTGCTGGTCGATCTCTGGGTGATGGCCTATCAGGCGATCTGCTTTCCCGCCTACAAGATCCCGAAGGCGCGCCGCCGCGATTACCTGATCTTCGACCGGCATCATCTGGCCTATCTCAATACCCTCGAGAAGATCAATTGCGCCTATTGCTCGTATTGCAACGGCGCGATCGCATTCGTCCGCGAGGTGGCATCGCGCACCGAGGTCTATTGGTGCCCGATCAAGCACGCCCGCCGCGTGCTCGGTCCGCACCCGTATTACCGGGGGTTTGCCGATTTTGGCGACGCCGAAGGGTTTCGCGCCAAGCTTGAGCAAATGAAAGACGGCGTGAAGATCGAGGGGGCGGGGTGAGGGGCCGCAACTTACTTGGTCGTCATGCCCGGACTTGGTCCGGGCATCCATCAATCTTCGAAAGCGGTTTTCAAAAGCAAGATGGATTGCCGGGTCAAGCCCGGCAATGACAGCTTGCGGCCCGCCGCGATCCCTTTCGTCATTTCGTCTTGATGCAAGCGGTCAGGAATTCCATCACCGCGCGCACCAGCGGCGTCTGGCGGATATCGCGATGCACCAGCAGCCACACGTCGCGGCTGGGTGGCGCGGATGTGGCATCGTAACGTTCGAGCCTTGGATCGACATCGCCGAGAAAGTTCGGCAATACCGCGACACCGACGCCGGTTCGCGCGGCCGCGGCCTGGTTCTCCAGGTCGTTGGTGCGCAGCACGATCTCGTTGCCGGCGGCGATGGCCTGTAACCATTTTTGCTGAGGCGCGTCGTCCATGCTGTCGTCATAGGCGATGAAGGCAAAGGCGTGACGCGGCGTCGCCTTCAGATAGCTGGATGCGCCGTAAAGGCCGAAGCCGAAGCTGCCGATCTTGCGGGCGATCAATCCCGGCTCCTGAGGCCGCGACAGGCGCAGCGCCACGTCGGCCTCGCGACGGTTCAATGACGCGGTCCGCTTCTCGCCGATCAGCTTGATCCGGATGCCGGGGTGGCGGCGGCGCAATTGAAACAAATGCGGGGCGATCAGCGCATTGGCGAGCGAAGGTGGCGAACTGATCGACACTTCGCCGCGCAGGCCCGGCTTGGCAGCCTGCACCGCGCGCCCGACCGCGAACGCGGCTTCTTCCATCGGCACCGCCGTCGCGGCGATGCGCCGGCCATCATCGGTCAGCTGATAGCTGCGCGCCCGGCGATCGATCAGCTTCAGCCCTGTTTCTGCCTCAAGAGCCGCGACGCGGCGCGCCACGGTGGCGTGGTCGACCCCGAGCCGCCGTGCCGCGGCGGACAGGGTTCCTTCCCGCGCCAGCACTACGAAATGCCGCAGATCTTCCCAATCGGACATTGTGCAAAATCTCACATCAAGAATGCAGATTTGTGGAATTTCGCATATTCGCAGGTAATGGCAAAGCGCTCTTGTGAAATCAAGGAGCAGAGTTATGGCCCATGTCATTAGGTTGAAGGCGCCCGGCGGCGCCGACCAGCTCGAAAGTGCCACGATCGAGCTTGCGCCCCCGCAAGGCGACGAAATCCGGATTCGTCAGACTGCAATTGGCGTCAACTTCATCGATATCTACCAGCGCATGGGGCTCTATCCGTTGCCGCCGGCGGCGATACCGGGTGTCGAAGCGGTCGGCGTGGTGACGTCTGTCGGCGCCAATGTCACCTCGCCGCGGGTTGGCGACCGCGTGGCCTATGCCGGCGCGCCGGTTGGCGCCTACGCTTCGGAGCGAAATCTGCCGGCCTGGCGCGCGGTGGGTTTGCCGTCGTCCATCGCCGACGAAGCGGTCGCGTCGGTATTTGTCAAAGGCATCACGGCCTACATGTTGTTGACGCGGGTCTATCCCGTAGGCCGGGGAACGACGGTGTTGCTCCACAGCGCGGCCGGTGGGCTCGGGCAATTGATGACGCGATGGGCGCGGCATCTCGGCGCGACCGTGATCGGAACCGTCGGTTCCGAGCTCAAGGCCGAGACCGCGCGTCATGCCGGTGCGCATCATGTCATCGTCGGCCGCGACGCGGATTTTGCCCGCGAAGTGGCCGGTCTGACCGATGCCCGCGGTGTCGACGTGGCCTATGACGGCGTCGGCGGTGCGACACTCGCAAAAACGCTGCAATGTGTGCGGCCGTTCGGCGTGATCGCGAGCATCGGGCAATCGGCTGGCGCCATTCCACCCGTTGATGTCGAGGATCTCGGCCCGCGGCGCAGCCTGATGCTGGCCCGGCCCAGCGTCATGGCCTACATGAACCAGGCACAGGATTACCGGATTGCGGCGGACGCGGTGTTATCGGCCGTGCGAGAGGGCATCCTGCCATCGGCCGGAAAAGCCTATCGGCTGAGTGATGCAGCGCAAGCTCACGCCGATCTCGAGGCAGGGCGGAGCAGCGGGTCCCTGTATCTGGTGCCCTGAACCCTGACAGCGTGGATTATTCCGCCGGCTGCAGCGTCGGGCGGCGTGGTTGCTTCGGTGCGATCCAGAACGCGGCCGGACGCTCGAACAGGAAGGTTGCCCCGGCCGCCAGCGCTAATTGCCACAGCACCAGCGCTCCGGCGACGCCGGCGATGGTGACGATCAGCCCGATGGCCCCGACATCGTGGAACGGTCCGGCCCGCAGCAGCAGGGTCCGCGTCGCCGCCATCGGCAGGAAGAACGCCAGATAGATGACGATGGAATGTTCGCCGCAAAAGCGCAGGAAATTCAGCCAATGCACCCGCGCCAGCAGCGTGGCGGATGTGATGATGGCGCAGGCGCCGGCGAGCCCGAGCATCAGCGATATCAGCGGCGTCTCGCTGAAACCCGACATCACCAGGCCAGCGTTGACGATGGCCCAGAGCGCCAATGCCGCGAGCGCCAGCCGGGGATGCGCCCGGGCGCGATCGGAAAGCGCAAACACGGTACCGGCGAACAGGTAGCCGGAATAGAAATAGACGAAGCGCCCACAAAACTCGTCGATCGCGGTCCAGCCGGTGACGATGTGCGCCGTCTCCAGCAATGCCGCGATGCCCCAGATCAGGAGCGGCGGCATTCGGCGCGTGGCCTTGGTGACCACGAAGAAAATCGGCAGCAGATAGATGAACCACAGAGTGCCGAACGGCTCGATCATGGATTCAAGATACAGCAAACCAACATGGCTCCAGCTGGACTCGGCGGCAAAGGACGGCGCCTTGAAGCCGAACTGGATCGTCACCCACAGCAGGTAGAAATAGGCGAAGTGGACCACCTTGCGGTCGAGATAGGTGCGCCAGTCGCGGTCGATCACGACCGGCAGGAACAGGCCCGAGATCAGGAAGAAATCCGGCATCCGGAACGGTTTTGCGAACGCCACCAACAGATGCATGAAGCCGGTCTTGCCGACGGCCAGTTCCACGCCCAGCACCGAATGCATCATGACCACCATGATGATGCAGATGCCCTTGGCGTAGTCCACCCAGTCGATGCGTCGCGCCGATGGCGCGGAAAGCCCGGCGACGGCGGATGTGCCGTTTGATGTCATCGGTGTCCCTTTTTGGCGTAGCCTTGAGGCATCATCGGCCGGATCGGTTGCTTTCCCCTTTATTCATACAAATGACATGCCGCTTTTTCGCGCTTTTCCGGTTTCCTCTGAGCCGTAAAATGCTCTAAGACCCGCCCACAAATCGGATCGATTCCGTTAACCATCATCGACAGGCTTTGAAATGCGTATCGCCATGATCGGCACGGGTTATGTGGGGCTGGTGTCAGGCGCCTGCTTTGCGGATTTCGGCCACCAGGTCACCTGCGTGGACAAGGATGGCGACAAGATCGCCGCCTTGCGCCGGGGCGAAATCCCGATTTTCGAGCCGGGCCTCGATGCGCTGGTCGCCGCCAATGTGAAGGCCGGACGACTGGACTTCACCACCGATCTGGCCGCACCGGTCGCCGACGCCGATGCCGTGTTCATCGCGGTCGGCACACCGTCACGGCGCGGCGACGGTCACGCCGATCTCACCTATGTTCACGCCGCGGCGCGCGAGATTGCCGCGGTGCTGAAGGGATTTACCGTCGTCGTGACCAAATCGACCGTGCCGGTCGGCACCGGCGACGAAGTCGAGCGCCTGATTCGCGAGGTCAATCCTGCCGCCGATGTCGTGATCGCCTCCAATCCCGAATTCCTGCGCGAGGGTGCCGCGATCCGCGACTTCAAGTTCCCGGATCGTATCGTGGTCGGCACCTCGGACGAGCGCGCGCGCAAGGTGCTCGGCGACGTCTACCGGCCGCTGTCGCTCAATCAGGCGCCGCTGATGTTCACGGCGCGGCGAACCGCGGAGCTGATCAAATACGCCGCCAACGCGTTCCTCGCCACCAAGATCACCTTCATCAACGAGATCGCGGATCTGTCCGAAAAGGTCGGCGCCGATGTCCAGGAAGTCGCGCGCGGCATCGGGCTCGACAACCGCATCGGCTCGAAATTCCTGCATGCCGGGCCGGGCTTCGGCGGCTCGTGCTTTCCCAAGGACACCCGTGCGCTGGTCAAGATCGCGCTCGATCACGACGTGCCGCTGCGGATCGTCGAAGCCGTGCTCGCGGTCAACGACAACCGCAAGCGCGCGATGGCGCGCAAGGTCTCGAACGCGCTCGGCGGCAGCCTGCGCGGCAAGACCATCGCCGTGCTCGGCCTCACCTTCAAGCCCGACACCGACGACATGCGCGAGGCGCCGTCGATTCCGCTGGTGACCGGTCTGCTCGATCTCGGCGCGAAGGTCCGCGCCCACGACCCGGTCGGCATGGAGCAGGCGCGCCGCGAATTGCCCGATATCGAATATAGCGAGGATCCCTATGCCTGCGCGCGCGGCGCCGACGCGCTGGTGATCGTGACCGAATGGGTGCAGTTCCGCGCGCTCGACCTCGAACGCCTGAAACGCGAGATGGCGCGGCCTGTCGTGGTCGATTTGCGCAATATCTATCGCCGCGAAGACATGGTCGCTCTCGGCTTTACCTATGAGAGCGTCGGCCGCGGCGCGATTTGAGCCGCGGAAGTGATCCAGGTGAAGCTGTCATACCCCGCGTAGACGGGGTATCCAGTACCCTCGGTCCTCGCGGTCAGTAACGCCGGCGTTTACTGGATAACCCGCTGGAGCCTGTCATCGGGCGGCGCCTGCGCCGACCCGGTGGCGGGTGATGACGGAACAGAGATTTTGCCCCGCAGCTTCGACACGCCCCTTCCGATCGACGCGGTGCTGGACGAGCTGGCGCGCACGCTCGCGGCTCGCACCGCCGCCGTGCTGGTGGCACCGCCGGGGGCCGGCAAGACCACGCGGGTGCCGCTGGCGCTGCTCGATGCGCCGTGGGTCGGAACCAAAAAGATCATCGTGCTGGAGCCGCGGCGGATCGCGGCCCGCGCCAGCGCCGAGCGCATGGCGCATACGATCGGCGAGCGGGTCGGCGAGACCGTGGGCTACCGCGTCCGGTTCGGCTCGAAGGTTTCGCGGGCGACGCGGATCGAGGTCGTGACCGAGGGAATTTTCTCGCGGCAGATTCTCGACGATCCGGAATTGTCCGGTGTCGCGGCGGTTTTGTTCGACGAATTTCACGAGCGTTCGCTCGATGCTGATTTGGGCCTGGCGCTGGCGCGCGATGCGCAAGTCGGGCTGCGCGAGGATCTGCGCATCCTCGTGATGTCGGCGACGCTGGACGGCGCGCGGGTCGCCAGACTGCTCGGCGACGCGCCGGTCATTGCCAGCGAAGGCCGCGCGTTTCCGGTCGAGACCCGCTATCTCGGCCGAAAGCCCGACGCGCCGCTGGAGCGGCAGATGGCGGATGCGATCGCGATGGCGCTGCGCGCCGATCCCGGCTCGGTGCTGGCATTTCTGCCGGGCGCAGCAGAAATTCGCCGCACCCAGAATTTTCTCGGCGAGCGCGTTCACGATGCCGCGGTGGAAATCGTGCCGCTGTTCGGCGCGCTCGATGCCGCCGTCCAGGACCGCGCCATTGCGCCGGCCCCCAAGGGTCATCGCAAGGTGGTGCTGGCGACCTCGATCGCGGAGACCTCGCTGACCATCGAGGGCGTTCGCATCGTGGTCGATTCCGGCGTGGCGAGGGTGCCGCGCTACGAGCCTGACATCGGTCTGACGCGGCTGGAAACCGTGCGGGCCTCGCGCGCCGCGGTCGATCAGCGCCGCGGCCGTGCCGGGCGTACCGAGCCCGGGGTCTGTTACCGGCTGTGGGACGAACCGCAGACCGCTTCGCTGGCGGCCTATACCCAGCCGGAAATCCTGAGCGCCGATCTGTCCTCGCTGGTGCTAGATCTTGCGCAATGGGGCGTCAGCGATCCCGCGACATTGGCATTTCTGGATCCGCCGCCCGCGCCCGCGCTGAAGGAGGCGCGCGGCCTGTTGCGCGAACTCGGCGCGCTCGACAGCGACGGCCGGCTGACATCGGAGGGCAAGAGCCTGCGTGCGCTGGCGCTGCCGCCGCGGCTGGCGCGCATGGTGGTGGATTCGCATCGCTTGGGCGCTGGCGAGGAAGCCGCGGAGATTGCCGCGGTGCTCACCGAGCGTGGCCTTGGTGGCGACAATGTCGATCTCGAGGTCAGGCTCGATCAGTTTCGTCGCGATCGCGCGCCACGCGCCAGCAGCGCGCGCAGCCTGGCGCAACGCTGGGCCGCGCAGGTGGCCGCGGGCGAGGCCTCCTCCGCAACGGGGGATGAGGTGACCACCGGCATGATGCTCGCGTTGGCATTTCCCGATCGCGTCGCGCGCAATCGCGGCAATGGCAGCTTTGTCCTCGCCAATGGACGCGGTGCGGCCGTCGACCCGGCTTCGGCGCTGGCGCGCGCGCCCTATGTCGCGGTCGCCGAATTGACCGGCACCGCCGCGCAGGGGCGGATTCTGCTGGCGGCCCGGATCACGCTGGAGGAAATCGAGCGGCATTTCGCCGGGGAGATCGAGACCACGGACGAAGTTACGTTCGATCGCGCCGCGATGGCGTTGCGCGCGCGCCGCAAGCGTGCGCTGCATGCGATCACGCTGTCGGAGGCGCCGCTGGCGCTGTCGCCGTCGGCGGAAACCGCGCGGGTACTGGGCGACGGGCTGATCGCCGCGGGTCTCGACCGGTTGCCGTGGTCGAAGCCATCGAAGCAGTGGCGCGACCGCGTGATGTTCCTGCGCAAGGCCGAGGCCGACCCGCCGCAGAGCCCGTGGCCCGATTTGTCCGATGACGCGCTCGCCGCGCAACGCGAGGCGTGGCTGGTTCCCGAACTCTACGACAAGGCCTCGCTGAAAGAGTTTTCGGCGGGCGATCTGTCGGAGGCGCTGATGACTTTATTGCCGTGGGAGCTGCGCGCCCGGCTGGAGCGGGAAGCGCCGACCCATTTCGAGGCGCCGACCGGCACGATGTTGGCGATCGATTACGAGGCCGAGCAGGGGCCGACGATTGCGGTCCGGTTACAGGAATTGTTCGGGCTCAACACCCATCCGTCGATTGCAAAGGGCGCGATTGCCCTGGTGCTGGAGTTGCTGTCGCCGGCGCATCGCCCGGTGCAGGTGACGCGCGACCTGCCGGGTTTCTGGCGCGGCAGCTACGCAGCCGTGCGCTCCGATCTGCGCGGGCGTTATCCGAGGCATCCCTGGCCGGAGGATCCCGCCAGCGCCGTGCCGACCCGGCGCGTCAAGCCCCGGGGAACGTAAAGACGGTCCCCCGTTAACACTTCGCTCATCCTTTTCGTCAAAATGGCGGCCTGCGGCGCCGCCATTGGTCGCAGTTTTGTCGCCGACGTGGTGATATCGGCGAGTCCTCTGGTCGGGTGTGGCGCGATGCGTTCGATAATGATCTTTGCCGCGTTCATGATCGGGCTTGGCACCATCATGGCGCAGATCGCCGACAGGATGACCCCCGCGCTCGCCAATACCGTGCCCCCGAAAGCCGCCGCCGTCGTCGAGCCGCCGGCGTCGAGCGGCCTGCGCAGCCTCAGCATCGCCCCTGACGCCCGGGGGCATTTTGAGACCGAAGGCCGGATCAATGGCCAGCGCATCGGCTTCATGGTCGATACCGGCGCATCGGTGATCGCGTTGAACGAAAGTTCTGCGGCGCGGTTCGGGCTGCGTCCGTCGCGCGGCGATTACAAGGCGACCGTCACGACCGCCAACGGCACCATCAAGGCGGCGGCGACGCGGCTGGCGATGGTCGACATCGGCGGCATCGTGCTGCACGACGTCGACGCCATGGTGCTGCCGGACGAAGCGCTGTCGGAAAACCTGCTCGGCCTGTCGTTCCTGTCGAGGCTGAAGCGGTTCGAATACGCCAAGGGCAAGATGGTGCTGGAGCAGTAAGGGCTCCCCGCTGCCAATTCGCCGCAATTAATCGCAACAAAGCGGACGATCCCGCCTTCCACTGCACCCATGCATTCGCTATGGCTGCGGTGCGTCCCTTATTGATTGAACGACGAGGCCGTTTGCATGTTTCCGAAGCCGAAAGCCGCGCTGGTGCCCAACACCTATGCGTTTGAATCCGAGCCGATGGTGAAGGTGACCGGCTTTCGCGAATACGATGCCCGCTGGCTGTTCGGCAAGGAAATCAACCTGATGGGCATTCAGGCGCTCGGCATGGGGCTGGGGGCGCTGATCGCAGAACTCGGCGTCAGGCAGGAGGTCGTGACCGGGCATGATTTCCGCGGCTACTCGGCCTCGATCAAATACGCCCTGATCTCGGGGTTGATGGCGTCGGGCTGCAAGGTGCACGATATCGGCCTGTGCATGACCCCGATGGCCTATTTTGCGCAATTCGAGCTCGACGTGCCCTGCGTGGCGATGGTGACGGCATCGCATAACGACAATGGCTGGACCGGCGTCAAGATGGGCGCCAACCGTCCGCTGACATTTGGTCCCGACGAGATGACCCGTCTGAAAGAGATCGTGCTCAATGCCGATTTCAGCAACAAGGTCGGGGGCAGTTACGAATTTCACGAGAATTTTCCGGCGCGCTATATCGCCGACCTGACCGCCCGTCCGAAGCTGAAGCGCAAATTGAAAGTCGTGGTCGCCTGCGGCAACGGTACCGCGGGCGCCTTCGCACCGCAGGTAATGGAAGCCATCGGCTGCGAGGTGGTGCCGCTCGATACCGAACTCGATTACACCTTTCCGAAGTACAATCCCAATCCCGAAGATATGGAAATGCTGCACGCGATCCGCGACGCCGTGCTGGCGAACAAGGCCGATGTCGGCCTCGGATTTGACGGTGACGGCGACCGCTGCGGCGTGGTCGACAATACCGGCGAGGAGATTTTCGCCGACAA
>NZ_JBEKCZ010000159.1:0-12039 GCF_050014615.1 Bradyrhizobium sp.
AACGGCACCCATATCTGCGAGGTCGAGATCGATCCGGAAACCGGCGTCAGCCGCGTGGTGCGCTACACCACCGTCGATGACGTCGGCGTCGCCATCAATCCGATGCTGGTGACGGGGCAGGTGCATGGCGGCGTGGCCCAGGGCATCGGTCAGGCGCTGTATGAGGGCGTGACCTACGACCCCGAAGGCCAGTTGCTGACCGCGAGCTACCAGGATTATTGCATTCCGCGCGCCGACGACATTCCGCCGATTGAGGTCACGCTGGATGATTCGGCGCCGTGCCGCACCAACCCGCTGGGCGCCAAGGGCTGCGGCGAATCCGGCGCGATCGGCGGTCCGCCCTGCATCACCAATGGCGTGATGGACGCGCTGAGCGAGCTCGGCATCACGTCGATCACCACGCCGCTGTCGCCGCTGAAGGTCTGGCAGGCGATCCAGGAAGCCAAAGCGGCAAAGGTGTAGGGATCTAGACTCCAACCAACCGTTGTCATTCCGGGATGCGCCGTTAGGCGCAGACCCGGAATCTCGAGATTCCGGGTTCGCTCGCTTCGCTCCCGCCCCGGAATGACGGTGTGAAAACCGCATCCTTCTGCTACCTTCCCCAAAAGCCTAACCGGAGAGAATCCAATGCGCAGACTATGGACCGTGCTGGCGGCGCTGGCGACGTTGAGCCTGACCAATTGCGGCTACAACGCCATTCAGACCAATGACGAGCAGGTCAAGTCGAGCTGGTCGGAGGTCCTGAACCAGTACCAGCGCCGCGCCGATCTGGTGCCCAACCTCGTCAATTCGGTGAAGGGGTTTGCGCAGCAGGAAAAAGACGTGCTGCTCGGGGTCACCAACGCCCGCGCCAAGGTCGGCAGCATCCAGGCGACGCCGGAGCTGGTCAACGATCCCGGGGCGTTCGCGAAATTCCAGGCCGCTCAGGGCGAACTCTCCAGCGCGCTGTCGAAACTGCTGGTGGTGACGGAGAATTATCCGCAGCTCAAATCCGACGCGCTGTTTCACGACCTGATGTCGCAGCTCGAAGGCACAGAGAACCGCATCACGGTGGCGCGCAACCGTTATATCAAGGCGGTGCAGGACTATAATGTCGGCATCCGCACCTTCCCGAACAACCTGACCGCGATGGCGTTCGGCTATAAGGAGAAGGCGAACTTCTCGGTCGAGAACGAGAAGGAAATCTCGACCGCGCCGAAGGTGGATTTCAATCCGGCATCGGCGCCCGCAAAGTAGTTTCGACAGACAGATTGGTCCGCGATGATCGCTGCAAGAGCCTCCCTGCTTGCGCTGCTGCTATGCTGGGCCTTCGCGGCTTCGGCCGACGTCGCGGTGCCGCCCTTGTCGGGTCGGGTGGTCGATCAGACCGGCACGCTGTCCAGCGACACCATTGCTTCGCTGACCCAGACCCTGAGAGGGCTGGAGCTGCGGAAAGGCAGCCAGGTCGCGGTGCTGATCGTGCCGACCACGGCGCCGGAGACCATCGAGCAATATTCGATCCGGGTCGCGGAAGCCTGGAAGATCGGGCGCAAGAAGATCGACGACGGCGCCCTTCTCGTCGTCGCCAAGGACGACCGCAAGCTGCGCATCGAGGTCGGATACGGCCTCGAAGGCAGCCTCACCGACGTCACCGCCAGCCGCATCATCTCTGAGATCATCACGCCGAAATTCCGCAGCGGGGATTTTGCCGGCGGGATTTCGGACGGCGTCGAGCGGATTATCGCGGTGATCGACGGCGAGCCGTTGCCGGCGCCGCAGGCCACGCAGAGTTTTAGCGCGCCCGCCCATCTCGACGATCTGATTCCTATTCTCCTCTTCGGTGCTATCATCGTCGGCGGCCTCTCGCGCGCTTTGCTGGGCAGGCTGGTCGGTTCGGTGGCCACCGGTGGCATCATCGGCGTGGTGGCGTGGTTTCTGATCGGATCGCTGGCGCTGTGCGCTATCTCGGCGGTGATTGCTTTCATCTTCACGATGTTTGCCGATAGTGCCACGTCGTCGGGCGGCCGCGGCGGCAGCAGTTGGTCCGGTGGCGGCGGATCGTTTTCCGGGGGCAGCAGTTCGAGCGACAGCGGCGGGTTCAGCGGCGGTGGCGGCAGTTTTGGTGGCGGCGGCGCGTCGGGAAGCTGGTAGATATGGGCATCAAACGCATCGGCAAGCATCTTGTTGAGCACCGCTGGCGGGCACGGCGCACCTTCCCGCCGCAAGTGCTGGCCTCGATCGAGCAGGCGATCAGGGACGGCGAGGCCACGCATTCGGGGCAGGTTCGTTTCGTCGTGGAAGGCGCACTTGATGGTGCGGCACTGTTCAGAGATCAGCCGGCACGCGAACGCGCGCTCGACATCTTTTCGCAATTGCGGATCTGGGATACCGCCCACAACAACGGCGTGCTGATCTACCTGCTGCTGGCCGACCGCAAGGTCGAGATCATCGCCGATCGCGGCATCGACGCCAAGGTCGGCGCCGCGGGCTGGGAAAAAATCTGCCGGTCGATGGAGGCGGATTTCAAGGCGGGAAATTTCGCGGGCGGCGTGATCAAGGGAATTGCGGCGGTCTCACAGAAATTGGCGGCGCATTTTCCCAAACATGGTGCAGGGCCGAACGAACTGCCGGACGCGCCGGTGGTGCTTTAGGAAATATCCGTCATTCCGGGGCGCGCGAAGCGCGAACCCGGAATCCAGAAGTTGTCTGCACGAGATTCCGGGTCTGGTCCTTCGGACCATCCCGGAATGACGTGGTTGAAATTCCCTACGCCTTCACCGAAGGCCGCTCTCCGACGCGGGCAAACCAGGCGGCGATGTTGGTATTGGCAGGATCCAGCGGCTGGCCGACAGTGCCGCCGAAATCGACCCAGCAATACAGCAGGATATCCGCCAGCGTGAAGCGCGTGCCGCAGAGGTATTGCTTGCCCGCGATCTGGCCGTTGAGCCATTGCAGGCGGTTGGCCGCAATCATCTTGAGGCCGGGCGAGGCCTCGGGCGCGCAGGGCACCCGGTTCTGAAAGAATTTCAGGGCTACGCCAAAGCGATAGCCGTTGGCGAGCGGCTCGCAGATGTTGAGATCGACGCGCCGCGTCCACATCCGGCACTCGGCACGCTCTTCCGCGGTGCTCCCGATCATCGGCGGCGTCGGATTTTTCTCTTCGAGATATTCGCAGATCGCAGTGATCTCCGACAGATAGCTGCCGTCATCGAGCTCCAGTGTCGGCATCTGGCCGTGCGGATTGCGCTTGAGATGCTCGGCCTGGCGGTTTTCGCCGCCGCGCAGGTCGACGGTCTGTTTGGGCATTTCGATGCCCTTCTCCGCCATGAACATGCGGACAATGCGTGGGTTCGGTCCGATTGAATCGTAGAGTTTCACCGCTAGCTCCCCCCCAAATGGTATGTTGTGCAGGTATCCTTGTTGATGCTTTTGAGCAGACCGGCCGCGCCCTTGTCAAACCGGTGCGGCGGGCTGAGGCGTCGTCGCGCTTGTCGAAATCGAACAATTGCGCGGCGCCGCCGGCCCCGATGAGTTCGTTAAATTTCCGTAAGCCGGCCGTAGGTAACGATTTGGCAAGCAATGAAAGTTACCAAATGGTCAACCTCTACTGGAGAATTTGACCGTGAGCGAACAGCAAACCGAGCCAACCAGCGGTGAACCCGGTTCCCTCGGTGCCGGGCCGGCCGTTCCCCCTTCATCGGATGTGTCGAGCGAGCCGGTAGCGGCTTTGGTGCAAGAACCAGCCCAAGCATCGGCGGAGGTCGAATCCCCAAACCGAGTGCCGGAGCAGGGCGCAGCCATCGAAGCCCCGGCGCCGGACGCGCCCAAAGCCGACGCTGCCAACGCGCATGCCCCCGAGCCTGATATGGCCAGGGACGACGCGCCGCGCGCGCCCGGCAGGATCATGATCATGTCGTCCGGCGATCGCGCCTGGGCCGGTGACGATTCCGGTTCGGAGCCGCAAGCCGAGCCGGGCCAGGGCCTATTCGGCAAGCGCCGGATCGCCGCGCTCGCCGCGGTGGTGGCGCTGGCGGCACTGGCGGGCGCGTTCGGTGGCGCGCTGGCGACCGCGGGTCTGACGCATCTTGCCGGCGATGATACCGCAATCGGCGACAATCACGCGCTCGACGCGTCGATCGCGCGGATCGATGCCGATATTCTGGCGCTGAAGGCCGGCCTCGAACACACCTCCAAGCTCGGCATGAGCCAGTTCAACAAGACCAGCGACCGCCTCGACAAGGTCGAGAAGGCGCAGGCCGAGCCGGCCGCCAAACTCGCCAAGCTCAGCGAGACCGTGGACAAGCTCCGTGCCGCGCCAGCGGTGGCCCCGGTGCCGGTCGCCGCCGCACCGGCCCCGGCGAAAGAAGTCACCGGCTCGATCACGCCTCCCGCCGCGGCCGCGCAGGCCGCCGCGATCGCGCCCAAGGTTGAAGTGGGCCGGCTGCCGACGGTGGAAGGCTGGATCCTGCGCGATGTCGCCAATGGCGGAGCCCTGATCGAGGGACGGCAGGGCGTCTATGAAGTGTATGCCGGCGATCCCGTACCGGGCCTCGGCCGGGTCGATGCCATTCGCCGCCAGGACGGCCGCTGGGTGGTCGTGACCAGCAAGGGCCTGATCGTCGCGCGCTAAATCACTTCGCTTCACCGCGACGTGAAGCGAGGCTCATCATAACGGCTGCCGCGAGACAGCCGGTCCGCTTTTCGGCTAGTTTCCTGACTAGAAAACCTGTCCGCCAGAGCGCTGAATAAGCCTCGTCGCGCGGTGTTTGTCAGGATATGGCCCGCGTGCGATTTCTCCTTACGATTCCTGTCGCGATTCTTGCCCTGCTGTGTGGCGTTCTGCCGCCGCGATTGGCGCACAGCGCGCCCGTGCTGGAACGTGGCGCGGCGATCACCGATCCCCTGGGTTTACGTGAACTCGACCGCGGCCAATTCGGCCTGTCTCGCATGCTGCTGCCGGCGCGCTCGGCCGATGTGCCGCTGACCGACAGCCAGCTGTTTGCGCTGCCGTCGATGGCACCGGTCCGCAAGGCGCTCGACGCGGAGTTCGAGCGGTACATTCAGGCGCATGGAGCCAGCCTTCCCAACGAGAGCATTGGCGTCGGAACGTCGTTTGACTTTCAATTGTTCGATCGCGCGCTGCTCTATTCGCCGGATACGCGCTTCGTGCTGGCGGGCATCGTCAACCGGATGGATCGCGCCTATGTGTCCGAGGCGAATTGCGGTGAAATCAGGTTGATCTACCGTCTGACGCGCACGGATGTGAAGGCTGGCGATGACAAGCTCTCGCCGCGGCTGCCGATGACGCTCAATCTGGTGCTGAAGGCCAAAAACGAAGGCGCCGTCGACGGCAAGGGCGCAGCCGTGACCTGCGCCGGGATCGCACGCCGCTGGTTGGCGGCCGGCGACTGGCCGCTCACCGGCGCGGAGCTTGCGGCGAAACTGACATCGTCAGATGGTCCGCTGGATTTGATCGGGCCTGAAAACATCGATCGCATCGAGACCAATCTTCAGATCGCCTATGCGCCGAAATCGCCGACGCGCGATTTCCGCACCGACTATCTCCTGAAAGTATTCGGCTACAACGCGCAGACGCAGACTTTCGAGGAAGCGCCGCTGGAAAACCAGATCGATCGCGAGCGCATTCTTGCGGATGCGAAACTCCGGCACGACTTCAAGGCCTGGCTGCTCGACCCCCTGCATTTCAGCGAGCTTGATCGCGGCACGGTTTTGATCCCGCCGGAGTTTCTGGCCAAAGGCGCGATTGCCCCGACCCCGATCGGATTTTCGCCCTCACGCCTGCAGCCGGAATTCGGCCTGGTGCAGGGCGAAGACGGCGCGGCCGATTCCGTCTTCACGGAAAGTGACGTCGTCACGGCCCTGAAAAAGGCGGCGCAGCGCGGCATCGATCTGCACAATATTGCCTCGGTCGCGGGCTTTGAGCGCCGGCTCAACGACATCACCTGCGCCGGCTGCCATCAAACCCGCGGCATCGGCGGCTTTCATTTCCCCGGCGTCGACTGGACGGTGGCTCATCCTTCCAATTCGACCGTGGTACCTGCCTCGCCGCATTTCTTTGGCGACCAGATCAGGCGCCGCGATATTCTCACCTCGCTGCGCGATGGCGAACGTCCGGACTACTCAAGGGGCTTTTCCAGCCGGCCGCAATTGCGCGGCAGCCATGAGCTCGCCGGCACCGAATATGACGACGGCTGGGGCGCGCATTGTTATCTCCAGCGCGCCAGGGCCGCGGATAATGACCGGAGTTTCAAGCCATGGACCTGCGCCGAGGGGCTGGCCTGTCAGGTCGTCGACCAGGCCTCCCGCATGGGCATGTGTTTCGTCAAAACCCGCTAGCTAAATACCAATACCCCGTGCGCCGCCGAGATTGACAGTAAGCTCACCAATCTGTTTCATCGCGGCAACCAGGCTACAATAAATGCCGGGAGGAAATATGGACGACATCATTATTGTCGGGGCCGGCATTGGCGGGCTGACGCTCGGGCTGGCGCTGCACGCGGCGGGGATTCCCTGCCGGATATTCGAGTCGACGGCTGAAATTCGCGCGGTCGGCGTCGGCATCAACCTGCTGCCGCATGCCACCAAGGAACTGGCCGCGCTCGGCGTCGAAGCCGATCTGGCGCGGGCCGCGATCTCGACGCAGGATGCCACTTTCTTCAATCGCTTCGGCCAGCTGATCTATCAGGAAGCGCTCGGCCGCGCCGCCGGCTACGCGCATCCGCAATTCTCGATTCATCGCGGCGACCTGCAGATGATCCTGCTGGAGGCGTTTCGCACGCGCGCCGGAGCGGACCGTATCAGCACCAACCGTCATTGCCTCGCCGTCGAGCAGGACGAGAGCGGTGTGTGCCTGCATTTTTCCGATGGGCCGGATGGTAAAGACCGCAGCACCGTCCGCGGTCGTGTCGCCGTCGCCTGCGACGGCATCAATTCGGCGATCCGCAAGCAGTTTTTCCCGGGCGAAGGCGAGCCGCGCTATTCCGGCGTCAACATGTGGCGCGGGGTGACGCGCTGGAAGCCGATCCTGTCGGGCGCCAGCCTGGTGCGGGCGGGATGGCTGTCGCATGGCAAGATGGTGATCTATCCGATCCGCGCCGCCGACGCGGACGGGTTGCAGCTCGTGAACTGGGTCGCGGAAATCGAGACGCCGGTTTATCGCAAGCGCGACTGGAACCGGCCGGGCTCGCTCGACGATTTCATCGGCGCCTTCGCCGATTGGCATTTCGACTGGCTCGATGTCCCAGCACTCATTCGCGGCGCCGACAGCGTGCTGGAATTTCCGATGGTCGACCAGGACCCGTTGCCGCGCTGGAGTTTCGGGCGGGTGACACTGCTCGGCGATGCCGCCCATCCGATGGTGCCGCGCGGATCCAATGGCGCCGGCCAGGCGATCCTGGACGCGCGGGCGCTGACCTCGGCGCTGCTCGCCGGTGACGATCCGGTCGTCGCGTTGGCCGCCTATGAGACGCAGCGCCTTGAAGCCACGACGCGCATCGTGCTGACCAACCGCTCCAATCCGCCCGACGCGATCCTGCGCGAGGTGTTTGAGCGCACGAACGATCAGCCGTTCGTCAGAATCGACGACGTTATCAGCCGCGACGAGTTGGTCGCGCTGTCCGAGGGCTACAAGCGGATCGCGGGCTATTCGAAGGATGCGTTGCGCGGGTGAGTTAGGCGTTGAGGTCGTCATTGCGAGCCAACGGGTCGCGCGAATGCGCGCCCGATGACAAGCTCCGCGAAGCAATCCACAGGTCCGCAGGAAAGAAAAGCTGGATTGCTTCGTCGCTTGCGCTCCTCGCAATGACGAAAATACCTAGGGGGAATACGTGGCGATTTCTCAAACTGAGGGCCCCAGCGCATCGTCGGTCGATGTCGCCGGATTCATCGACGCGCAACCGGTCGGCGGGTTTCAGATCCGGTTGCTGCTGACCTGCGCGGCGGTGCTGTTTCTCGATGGTTTCGACACCACGGCGATTGGCTATGTCGCGCCGTCGCTGGCCAAAGAATGGGGCCTCACCAAGGGCGCGCTCGGCCCGGTATTCTCGGCGGGCCTGTTCGGGCTGATGATCGGCGCGCTATTGTTCGGACCGCTGGCGGACCGCATCGGGCGCAAGAAGATCATCATCTTCTCAACACTTGCGTTCGGCATCGGCGCGCTGGTCACGGCGTTCGCGAAGGACGTCAACACGCTGCTCGCGATCCGGTTTCTGACCGGCCTTGGTCTCGGCGGCGCGATGCCGAATACGATCGCGCTGACATCGGAGTTCAGTCCGCAGCGCCGGCGCGCCACCATGGTGATGGCGATGTTTTGCGGATTTTCGCTGGGCGCCGCGCTTGGCGGCTTTCTGGCGGCGGGATTGATTCCGCATTTCGGCTGGCGCTCGGTATTTATCGTCGGCGGCGTCGCACCGCTGCTGCTGGTGCCGATGCTGGCGCTGAAACTGCCGGAGTCGGTGCGGTTTCTGGCGCTCACCGGCCGCGCCGATGCGCGCGTCGCGCAACTGCTCGGTCGGATCAACCCGAAGGCGGTGGTTGCCGCGGCCACGCGGTTCGTCGTGCATGAGCCGGAACTGGTCGGGATGCCGGTGCTGCATCTGTTCAGGGCCGGCCGAACCCTGGTCACGCTATTGTTGTGGGTGGTGTTCTTCATGAGCCTGCTCGACCTTTATTTCCTGTCGAACTGGCTGCCCACGGTGCTCAACGATCTCGGCGCCTCGGTGTCGGAAGCCGCCGCGATCGGATCGATGCTGCAGGTCGGCGGCGTGGTTGCCACGTTCGCGCTCGGCTATATCATCGACCGGTTTTCATTTCGCGCGCTGGCGTTGTTGTACTTCATCGCCGTGTTCGCGGTCGGCGCGATCGGCCAGCTCGGCCATTCGGTCGCCCTGGTCTCCATGGCGATCTTCGTCGCCGGGTTTTGCATTGTCGGCGGCCAGATCGCCGCCAATGCGCTCGCGGCGGGGTTTTATCCGACCTCGGTCAGGGCCTCGGGCGTCGGCTGGGCGCTCGGCATCGGCCGCGTCGGCTCGATCGTCGGACCCTTGGTCGGCGGCGCCTTGCTGACGATGAAATGGAGCACCGGGGCGGTATTCGTGGCGGCCGCGGCGGCTGCGCTGTGCGCGGCGCTGGCGGCATTTTCGCTGAGCCGGATTGCGGGCATGGGCGGAAGCGGCAAGGCGACGGCCGAGCGGCCGGTGTCGTTCGAGGCGAGGCTGCATCCGTCGACGCCAGCCGGATCATGATCTAGGATGCGCCGACTGCAACCGTGCAACCCTAGTCCATGATGGGGGATCAGGCGATGAGCGACGCGGACAAGGATCGCAAGACGCGCAATCGCGAGATCGCCGAGAATGAGAGCGCGCGGCAGACCACCGGCGATGTCCGCGTCAGCGTATGGGCGATCGCGGTGGCCGTCCTCATCGGCCTCGCGGCCGTCGGCTGGGTGCTGCTCCACAACAGCTAGGGTGTGGAGTTCGGTCCGACTTCTCACACGTAGTGCGTGAGACGCTTGCCGGGCAACAGATCATAGGGTGACCGCCAGCCGGGCAGGCTGGCGACCCGGGCGAGCCAGGCGCTGATCGCCGGATGACTGACGGCGAAATCGTATCCGGTCTCGTCGACGGGAAACGACAGATAGGCGATCATCGAAAAATCAGCCACCGTCGGCCGGTCCCCGATGGCGAACGCGTTTCGCTGCAAATGTTGCTCCAGGATCGCCAGGAAGTCGTCGAGGCGTTTGCGGAAATAGGTCAGCACATGCGGGTCGGGAGCGGGCGTGAATGTCCGATGATAGCGGTAGGTCGCCATGTAGCCGGTCAGCTTGTGATTGTCCCAGAACAGCCAGCGCAATACTTCGAATTTCTCCGCGGCGGTCTCACCGCCAAACCGGCCGTATTGTTCGGCCAGCTTGAGCAGGATCGGCGCGGTCTGGGTCAGGCGCTCGCCGTCCTCTTCCAGCACCGGAATTTCGCCCATCGGGTTGACGGTCTGCCGCCACTGCGGGGTCCGCGTGACGCCGCCGCCGAAATCGGTCCAGACCGGCTCGAACGTCTGGCCGCACAGCGTCAGCATCAACGCAAGCTTGTAGCTGTTGCCCGATTCCGGGAAATAATGCAGCCGGTAAATCGGCATTACGGTTTCCTTATCGCTTCTTTTGCGCGCCGATGCCGGCCGACTCCAGCGCGCCATTTGGCCTGGTCATGCCACCGCGCCCGCGCTTCGCAATTGCCGGATCGAGGCCTCGTCGTAGCCGGCTTCGCGCAGGATTTCGTCGCTGTGCTCGCCGATTGCAGGCGGATGCCGCGGTTGCACCTTCCTGGCTCCGTCGACCCAGATCGGACTGTTGACGGTCAGCATGGTGTCGCCCTCAAACGGCACCAGCACGTCGTTGTCGAGCATCTGCCGGTCGCCCGGAATGTCGTCGAGGATGCCGACCACGCCGAACACCAGGCCGTTGCCGTCGAGGATCTTGCGCCATTCGGCCAGATCCTTGCCGGCAAAAATCTCGTCGAGGATCCTGATCAATTCCAGCGACCGCGCATGGCGGTCGGGCTTGGTGGCGAATCTCTCATCGGTGACCAGATCCTCCCGTCCGAGGCAGCGCGCCAATGCCGGCCATTGCCGCTCTTCGTTGAGCAGCGAGAGAATCAGCCAGCGCCCGTCCTGGCACTGGTAGTGGTTGGTGACCGCGTTCAGGGCGCGCTCGCGCGGGCGCCGTTCGCCGAATTTCGCGCCGCATAATTTGGCCTGCGCCAGCACCGAGGCGGCCCAGACGCCGTTGGCCATCAGGTTCGAGCTCACATGCGAGCCCTTGCCGGTGCGTTCGCGCTTGTAGAGCGCGGTGACGATCGCGCCGTAAAACGCCATCGCGCAGGGGTGGTCGCCCATGCCGGCGATCGAGCGCGCCGGTGTGGTGTGTTCGTCGGCGCGCACCAGGTCCATCAGGCCCGAGCGCGCCCAATAGGCATTGCTGTCGAAACCGGGCTTGTTGGCTTCCTCGCCCTTTTCGCCGTAGCCGGTGAACGACGCATAGACCAGGCGCGCATTGAGCGGCGCGAGTTTGGCGTAAGTCAGCCCGAGCTTTTCGCGCACGGCGGGCGGAAAATTGGTGATAAAAACGTCCGCCTCTGCGGCGAGGCGGTGCAATACCGTCTGTCCCTCCGGTTTGCTGAGGTCGAGCGCAAGGCTCCTCTTGTTGCGGCCTTCCAGCAGCCACGCGTAATTGTGCGGGCTTGCCGGATAGCCCGGCAAATTCGGCAGGTTGCGATAGGGATCGCCTGATCCGGGCGGCTCGATCTTGATCACCTCCGCGCCGAAATCCGACAGCACGGTAGCGGCCGCGGGGGCCGCGATAAAACTCGCGCAATCCAGAACCTTGAGGCCTTCGAAGATGCCGTCTTCCATAATGGCGTCGCTCCCGTCTTGTTGTTGGTCTTGTGTCTCGCTGGCTTCCGTGGCGTGGAATTTCTGTTCGCGCGTCGGCAGATTTCGGGATGTATTTGACCGATGTTGGCGCCGCGATGCAACGACAAGTTTCGATGTCGCGTCAGCGGGAAGCCCATGCGTTGGTAAGGATCGAAGCCGCTTGCCGTCACGTCCGGACCAGTCGCCTTGCCTATACAAAATGACCCGACACGAGTGAAAGCGAGACCTTCACCAGTGACCCGCCATCCGAATGCCCCGACGAAAACCGGTATCTTTTCTTCCAATCAGCCACTCTTTGTTCTACCGCGTGCGGTTCAACGGCACCTTGTCCTGTCGCTAGGAATTTCTCTAGTTTTTCAAACAGAAGAACCGGCAGAAGTTCACTGAACAAGTCTCCAAGATAGATCGGGAAGAGCTGCGACCGCATCGCGGTTTCGACGCAGAGAACAGTCTTATCAGTGACATCCATCCATTCGATGCCGTGATAGTTATCGGCGTCGTCCATGAACACAAATTGGCACGAGTATGCCTTGGGGAGCCGCCCCTGCTTATGCAGCTGCTTGATGGTAAGGCGCGGCTTTAGCGACAGCCAATGAGGATGAATTTCCTCAACGG
>NZ_JBEKCZ010000160.1:0-12031 GCF_050014615.1 Bradyrhizobium sp.
GCCGACCTTGCCAGCTACCGGTCGTATCATCTGCAGCATCACAAATTCACCCAGCAGCCTGAAGATCCCGATCTCTCGCTGTCGGCGCCGTTTCCGATCACCAAAGACAGTTACACCCGCAAGGCGATTCGCGATCTGACCGGACAGACTTTCGTCAAGCAACGCCTGCCGTTGTTGCTGTCGCTGTTTCGGCGCGACGATACCAGCGAAGACGTGTCGCATGAGAGCTTCGTGTCCAGCGGCGCCGACAAGATGGCGCGCTTCCTCGTGGTGAACGCGGTGCTGTTCGGCCTGTTCTGGCTGGCCGGCGCCGGCATCTGGTATTGGGGCGTGTGGGTACTCGCGATGGCGACCTGGCTGTCGCTGGTGACGCGTATCCGCAACATCGCCGAACATGCCTGCACTTCAACGGGCGAAGATCCGTTCAGCCACGCCCGCACCACCCGCGCCAACCCGGTCGAGCGCTTGCTGATCGCGCCCTATTGGGTGAACTACCACGCCGAGCATCATCTCTTTATGTACCTGCCATGCTACCGGCTACCCGAGGCGCATCGGCTGCTGGTCGAAAAAGGCCTGATCGCGCGGATGGAAGTACGACCAGGCTATCTCGACGTGATGCGGCTCGCGACCTCCAGCCAGCGGGCCTGATCGCTCGCACCTCACGCGGTGGCCAAGGGCCGTACCCGCAACACGCCGCGCAATCCGGCGGCCGAGCCCAGCAAGATCCCGGCGACGGCCACGAACGACGCCAGCGCCAGCGTCGAGAGTCCGGTCAGGCCCTGCCCGACCGAGCAGCCATAGGCCAACGCCCCGCCCACGCCCATCAGCGCCGCGCCGCCGATCGATCGCAGCATGTGACGCGGCGAGGTGTAGCCTTCCCAGTGAAAGCGGCGCGTGAGGAGCGCCGTCACCAGGCTTCCGGCGAACACGCCGGCCACCATGGCGATACCGAAATTCAGCGTCAGCCCGGTCGACAACATCGCGTATTGCAGCGCGTCGGCAATGGGCGAGATGAAGGTGAGCGACGTGACTTGAGCCGGATTGAAATCGTCGGCGCCGAGATAGCCGGTCACAAACCATCCGGCCGCGACCAGCAGGCCGACCGCGATGCCCGCCGCGATCTGTCCCGCTGCGCGCTGGAATGGCCCGTGCGCGAACGCGAAGATGATCAGCGCCGCCGACATCGCCGCGGCCGCGAGCGTTCGCGCGAAGGTCTCGCCGACGCCAAATGTCGACAACAACGCGGGCAGCGAAAGCACTGCTGGCGCGGTCTGCGACGCCTGCAGCAGGACCACCCGCATTGGCGCGATCAGGCCCTTCAGCGTCATCTGCGCGGCAATGCCGAGCACGATCACGACCACCAGCGAGCGCAGATTGCCGCGCCCTAGCAGCACCAGCGCGCGCGAGCCGCAGCCGTTCGACAGCACCATGCCGTAACCGAACAACAGACCGCCAAGGAACATCAGCGGCACCGAGAATGACCGCTGCAGATAGATCGTCTTGGTGAGATCGACCATGCCACCGCCGGCCAATAATTGCGTCGCCACGATCGCGACGCCGAGTGCCAGCGCATAGCTTCGGATCAGGCGGCTGTCGCCCTCCGCCCACCAGCCACGCAGGCTGCTCATCAGGCAAAATCCGCTCAACAGCCCGACCGCGCCATAGGCGAGGCCAATCAGGAGGCCGGCACAGACGACGATGTTGGCGCCTGACGGCACGGGTGTTGTTCCCTCTATCGCGATGGCCGCAGGATGACGCGATCGCGCGATGAACCGGCGACGGCGACAAAAGCGGCCTTGGCATCCTCCAGCGAATAGACCGCGTTCGGCTTGATGGGATAGGTCTTGAGATGGCCGCTGGCGAAGCCGGGACCGAGCTCGCGCAGCACCGCCCCGGTCGCGATCGACGACAGGCCGAGCGTATCGATGCCGACATAGGTATGCTGGCCGCGGTAGAATTCCAGAATATTGAACTGCACGATCCGATCGATGGCGGCGATCAGGATCTGACGTCCCCGCACCGCCAGCGCCTTGTGGGCCGCCTGAAAATAGGGATCGCCGACCGTGTTGAACACGATGTCGGCGCCCTTGCCATCGGTGAGTTCACGCACCCGCGTCGCGACGTCGGTTGCTGAGGCGTCGACCACCTCGACGCTGGAATTGGCGTGCCCCTCATAAGGCTCGCTTTTGCGCACCACGCCGATCACGCGCGCGCCGTGCCAGCTCGCGATCTGCACCGCGGCCTGGCCGACCTTGCCGTTGACACCCATCACCAGCACGCTCTCGCCTTGTTTCGGCATGCCGACCCGGCGAAAACCTTCCATCGCCGTGACAAAGGGAACGCCGATCCCGGCGGCCTCTTCCCACGACAGATTGTTCGGCTTCTCCACCACGGCCTCGGCCTCGACGGCCAGATGCGTGGCATGGGTGCCGTCGCGCCGGATTCCGAGATCGCCCGATGAGCCGAACACTTCGCGGCCGATCATGCCGGCCGGGCCGTCGATCACGATCCCGGCGTAGTCGCGGCCGGGCGTGCGCGGAAATACCGCGTAGGCCATCAGGCCGGTCGCGGCCTTGACGTCGGAGGGGTTGACGGCCGCCGCCTTGACCTCGATCAGGACCTCATTTGCGGCCCGCGACAGCCTGCGGCGTTCGATTGTGGGAGCGAGCGAAGCGGCGTCGCCAGCCTTGGCCGACAGGCGCACGCAACGCGCCTCGGCGGTAACGGGCTGAACTTCTGGTTTTTGGGCAGGCGGCATCAGGGATATTTCCGGTTTCTCATGTGACTCATTGCCATGAGACGCAGCAGTTACCCTTTTGGCCGCTTGTCGTAAACACGCTTGGCCTTGCCGAGCGAGCGCTCCAGTGTTTCGGGGGCCACAATCCCGACGCGAGCTGATATCCCGATGGTATTCTTGATAAAGATCGAGACCTTCTCGGCATGGTCCGTGAGCCCGCTGCCGTCCCAACGCTCGGGGCGCGCTTCCGCCAGCACCGTCATCTCGTCCATGCGCCCGTCGCGCGTCAGCTCGATGATGAAATGACCGCCGCACCAGTCGGTCGCCAGCAGCACTTCCTCGATCTGGGTCGGGAACACGTTGACGCCGCGCAGGATGATCATGTCGTCGGACCGGCCGGTGACCTTCTCCATGCGCCGCATCCCCGGCCGCGCCGTGCCCGGCAACAGCCGCGTCAGGTCGCGGGTGCGGTAACGAACGACCGGAAACGCCTCCTTGGTCAGCGAGGTGAAAACAAGTTCGCCCTTTTCGCCGTCGGGCAGCACCCTGCCGGTCTCGGGATCGATCACTTCGGGATAGAAATGATCTTCCCAGACATGCAGGCCATCCTTGGTCTCGATGCATTCCTGCGCGACGCCGGGGCCGATCACTTCGGACAGGCCGTAAATATCGGTCGCGTCCATGTCGAACGCCGCCTCAATCTCGGCACGCATCGCATTGGTCCAGGGCTCGGCACCGAAGATGCCGAACTTCAGCGACGATTGGCGCGGATCGATCCTCTGGCGCTTGAACTCGTCGAGGATCGCCAGCATGTAGCTCGGCGTCACCGTGATGATGTCGGGTTTGAAATCGTTGATGAGCTGCACCTGCCGCTCGGTCATGCCGCCGGAAACCGGCACCACCGTGCAGCCCAGCCGCTCGGCGCCGTAATGCGCGCCGAGCCCACCGGTAAACAGGCCATAGCCATAGGCGTTGTGCATGATCATGCCGGAGCGCCCGCCCGCGGCGCGGATCGAGCGCGCCATCACCTCCGACCACATGTCGATATCGGCGCGGGTATAGCCGACCACGATCGGCTTGCCAGTGGTGCCGGAGGAGGCGTGGACCCGAACCAGTTTTTCGCGCGGGACCGCGAACATGTTGAACGGGTAATTGTCGCGCAGATCGGTTTTGACGGTGAACGGGAATTTCGCCAAATCAGACAGCTGCCTGAAATCGGACGGATGCACGCCGGCTCTGTCGAATGCCTTTTTGTAGTGCCCGACATGGTCATAGGCGTGCGCCAGCGACCACGCCATGCGCCGGGTTTGCAACGCCATGATCTCGTCGCGCGAGGCGCGCTCGGCGTCGTCCATTTCGGCGCGGTAATTGGTTTCCCTGACCCTTGTCGAAGACATCGCGCGTTTCCCTGATCAGTTTAGTTTGCTTTGGCTTTAGTGTCGGTCTCTGAGGCCGGCAGCCAGGTGCCACCAATCACGCGGGAATGGCCGCGAAACTCGGCAATCACCGTGCCGTCATCCGCAGTGACGCGTACATCGTAAATACCCGATCTGCCGCTGCGCGAGATTTCGCGCGCGGTCGCCACCAGCCGATCGCCGAGCTTGCCCGGCCGGATGAAGGTGATGCTGCCCTGCGCCGCGACGACGCGCTCGTTATGGCTGTTGCAGGCAAAGGCGAAGGCGGAATCCGCCAGCGTAAAGATGAAGCCGCCATGGGCGATGCGCTGGCCGTTGACCATGTGCGGCTGGATCGTCATCGCCAGCGTGGCCTGGCCGGGCTTGACCTCGACAAGCTCCATGCCGAGCCCCTGGCTGGCATCGTCCTGCTTCCACATCGCCTCGGCGCAGGCGCGCGCAATATCCTCGGGCGAAGGCATGGCCTTGACGTTCACGGCGGTCTCCCTGTCGTCGTCGGGCTTGTTGAAACAAGCTTCTTGGGCTGCGTTAGTCTTGGGGCGGAGCCCCTACGGTGTCAACGATCGCGGCGGCTGGATTCTAGACATGGTCGTAATCCACCACGACCTTGTCCGAGGTCGGCCGCGCCTGGCAGGTGAGGATGAACCCGGCCTTGAGCTCCCACGGCTCCAGCGAATAGTTCAGTTCCATCCGCGCTTGCCCCTCGACCAGCTTGGCGCGGCAGGTCGAGCACATGCCGCCCTTGCAGGCGAACGGCAGATCCATGCCCGCGCGCAACGCCGCATCGAGAATCGCCTCCCCTTCGGCGACCGGCACCTCGCGGCGCTTGCCGTCGATAATCAGCGACGCCATCGCCTTCGGCGGCGCGCTCTCGGATATGACGGCTTTCGGGCGCGGTCTACCGCCGAGGCCGGAGACAAAGCGCTCGACATGAAGTCGGTCAGCGGCAATGCCGAGGTCGCGGCAGGTCGCCTCGATGTCCTCGCTCATGCCGGTGGGGCCGCAGATGAAGACATGGTCGACACTGGCGGCCGGAACCAGCGAGCGCAGCAGCACCCGGACTTTTTCGCCGTCGAGCCGGCCATGCAGGATCGGAATATCCTGCTCTTCGCCCGAGATCACATGAAACACCGAGAGCCGCTGCATGAAGCGGTCCTTGAGCTCTTCCAGCGCCTCGCGAAACAGCATGCCGCCGGTCGAGCGGTTGCCGTAGAACAGAAAGAACCGGCTATTTGGTTCGCGCGCCAGCACACCCTTGATGATCGACAGGATCGGCGTGATGCCGGAGCCGGCGGCGAAGCCGACATGGACTCGCGCCTCGTCAGGCGCATGCGCAACGCCGAAGCGGCCGGTCGGCGTCATGACGTCGAGTTCATCGCCGGCTTTCAGCTCATCGGCCGCCCAGCTCGAAAATGCACCGCCGTCGACTTTCTTGACCGCGATCCGCAATTCGCCGTCATCGGGCCCGGAGCAGATCGAATAGGAACGACGTACTTCCTCGCCGTCCATCGTGGTGCGCAGGGTCAGATATTGTCCCGGCGCAAAGTGGTAGTCGCCGGCAAGCTCTTTCGGAATCGCAAACGTAAGCGACACCGCGTCGGCAGATTCGCGGCGCAGATCTTTCACAGCCAGGCGGTGAAAACGGGGAATCGAGGACGACATGGTCAATGACATTTGAAATAGTCGAACGGTTCGCGGCAACTCCTGCAGCGCCACAGCGCCTTGCAGGAGGTCGAGCCGAACTCGGAAAGCACTTCGGTATCATCAGAGCCGCATTGCGGACATGCGACCTCCTGCACCCCGAACAGCGCGCGGCGGGAACTGGCCGGCTGCGGCGGCGCGATGCCATATTCCCTGAGCTTGCGGCGGCCCTCCGCGCTCATCCAGTCCGTGGTCCAGGCCGGCGACAGCACGGTGCGGACTTTTGAATTGCGAAAACCCTCACGCTCCAGCGCCAGCTCGATCTCCAACTGGATCATGTTCATCGCGGGACAACCGGAATAGGTCGGCGTGATCGCGACCTCGACGCGGCCGTCGGTCACCGCGACGTCGCGCAACACGCCGAGATCGGCGATGGTCAACACGGGGATTTCCGGGTCCACGACATTCGCCGCCGCATCCCACGCGCGTTGCCGCAACTGCGCATCACTCGACAGGGTGATCACCATGTGGCCCCCGGAAATGTGCGCGGCATCGATTGCAGCTCGCTCAGGAGATGGCCGAGATGTTCGCTGTGCCGGCCGTCGCGGCCACCCTGCTGGATCCAGTCGCTTTTCGGCAAACTCAATGTCGCTTCGTCAACGACATCGGAAACCGTCTTGAGCCATTGCGGGCGCAACGCCGCGGGATCGACCGCGATGCCGCCATCGATCAAGGCACGCTCGCTGTCGTCACAACAGAACATCTCGCCGGTATAGGCCCAGAGGTCGTCGATCGCGGCCTGCGCGCGGCGATGGCTTTCGGCGGTGCCGTCGCCAAGCCGAACCAGCCATTCCGAGGAATGCCTGACATGATAGGCGCTCTCTTTCTCGGATTTCGCCGCGATCGCCGCCAGCGTCGCGTCGGCAGATTGCATCATCGCGCGCCAATAGAGATCGGCGAAGGCCGAGTAGAAGAATTGCCGCGTCATGGTTCGCGCAAAATCGCCGTTCGGCTGCTCCAGCAACAGGAGATTGCGGTACTGCCTGACGTCGCGCAGGTATGCGAATTTGTCCTCGTCATTGCCGTTGCCTTCGACCGTGGCCGCATAGGAATAGAGCTCGCGCGCCTGTCCGAGCAGATCGAGGCCCATATTGGCGAGCGCCATGTCCTCCTCCAGGGCAGGCGCATGGCCGCACCATTCCGACAGCCGATGCCCCAGGATCAGCGCATCATCCGCGCGGCGCAGCGTGTACAGCACCAGCGGCGTTTCGGAGACGGAAATGGACGCGACAGCCATGTTCATAGACCTGTTGGTGCGCTGACAGCAACGTCGTCATTGCGAGGAGCGAAGCGACGAAGCAATCCAGTCTGCTTGGGCTATGGATTGCTTCGCTGCGCTCGCAATGACGGCTTCAAACCTTCCGGGACGCCGCCAAGCGTTACATATGCCCGACTTCGTCGGGCACATCGTAAAACGTCGGGTGGCGATAGATCTTGGATTCCGCGGGCTCGAACATCATGCCCTTGTCGGACGGATCGGAGGCGGTGATCGCGTTCGACGGCACCACCCAGATCGATAATCCCTCGCCGCGGCGGGTGTAGATATCGCGCGCGGCCTGCACCGCCAGCGTCGCATCGGCAGCGTGCAGCGAGCCGACATGCTTGTGCGCGAGACCGTTGCGGCTGCGAATGAAGACTTCCCACAACTGCGTGTTCGGCGTGGTCATCATGGACCTCCCTGAAATCTGGTGGCGGCTTACGCCGCGGTCTTGTGACTCTGGCGGCTCTTGCGTTTTTCGGCATAGGCCTGCGCCGCCTCGCGCACCCACGCGCCTTCGTCATGCGCCTTGCGCCGCGCCGCGAGCCGGTCGCGGTTGCACGGGCCGTTACCGGCCAGCACCGCATTGAATTCGTTCCAGTCGATCGCGCTGTATTGCCAATTGCCGGCGTCGTTCTGCTTCATGCCGGGGTCGGGAATGGAGAGACCGAGATAGTGCGCCTGCGGCACCGTGGCATCGACGAATTTCTGCCGCAGCTCGTCATTGGAGAAGCGCTTGATTTTCCATCTGGTCGAGGTATCGCTGTGCTGGCTGGCCTTGTCGGGGGGACCGAACATCATCAGCACCGGCCACCACCAGCGATCGAGCGCGCTCTGCGCCATCGCCTTCTGCTCCTCCGAGCCGCGCGACAGCGTCACCATGATCTCAAAACCCTGCCGCTGATGAAAGGATTCCTCCTTGCAGACCCGGATCATGGCGCGCGCATAGGGACCGTAGGAGCAACGGCACAGCGGAATCTGATTCATGATCGCGGCGCCATCGACCAGCCAGCCGATCACGCCGATATCCGCCCAGGTCAGCGTCGGGTAGTTGAAGATCGACGAATATTTTGCTTTCCCCGCCAGCATCGCGTCGACCAGCTCCTCGCGCGAAGTGCCGAGCGTCTCGGCGGCCGCATAGAGATAGAGCCCGTGGCCGCACTCGTCCTGCACCTTGGCGAGCAGCGCCGCCTTGCGGCGCAGCGACGGCGCGCGGGTGATCCAGTTCCCTTCCGGCAGCATGCCGACGATTTCGGAATGGGCGTGCTGCGAAATCTGCCGCGTCAGCGTCTTGCGATAGGCCGCCGGCATCCAGTCGTTCGGCTCGATGCGATCGTCGACATCGATCCGCGCCTGAAACCGTGCCGCGCGTTCGGCATCCTCGATCTGGCGATCTTCGGCGTCGGACGTGTTGAGCGCCTGAGTGTACATGGCCGATCTCCCGGGAAACCAGATTTGATATATATCAATAAATTAGAAACTCAAGTTGTTTTTGTAACATAAATTAGCCGCCGAACCGGCGCGCCAGTTCCCCTCCGGCCGCGGGCAGCGGACCCTTTTCGTTGCTGGCATGGCGATCAAGCCATTGTTCGGACGCGGGAAGCAGCCCGCGATAGATCTCGCCGCAGAGCTGGCGGGCGGCGCGGCCGGGCCAGTCCGCCGGCAGCAGCGCCGTCGGCAACAAGGGATCGCGCAGCACCACCCGCCGGTAGTGGTGGATCAGCAGGATCCGCGCGGTGAAGGCATCGAGATCGGACAGGCGCTCGCCGCGGCCGATCCAGCCGCGCAGCGGCTCGAAGGTTTTCATGAACTTCAGATAGGCGTCGGCGGTGCGATCGAGCGGCCAGCTCTCGCTCAGCAGGCGCCGGCCGCTGTCATCCTCGGCGGACACTTCCAGCCGGATCGCGGATGCGGCTTCCTCGGGAATCGGAACGCCCGAAGGCGCCACCCACACGCCCGGCAATGGCGTGCCGAAGCCGGCATTCTTCAGCGCCTCGCGCGCCGCGTCGCGCGCCTCGGTTTTCCCGATCAGCAGCAGTTCGAAGCGTCCGGTCCAGTCGGATGGCTGCGGATCATAGATATGCCTCGTCGCGGCATCGAAGGTTTGCCGTCCCTTCTTGACCAGCCGGTAGAAACTGTTGCGGCCGACCTTGTGGCGTTCGAGCCAGCCATCGGCGGCCAGCCGCGACATCGCGGTGCGCACCACGCCGCTGTCGATATCGATGGTTTCAAAAAACGCCAGCAGCGTGCCGAGCCAGACCGACCCGCCGCGCGGCACGATGGCGTCGCCAAACACCGTGATGACGATCGAGCCGGTGCGCGAGGGCTCGCGCTTGAGCTGGTCGATGATGCGGGCCAACGGATGCGCCATGTCCAACGCATAGCGCGTTTTCTGGATTCTCGACAACGTTGGTCTGCAGCCTGCGAAATTGATCGTTGTCACGAAAACTCGTCATGCCCGGGCTTGTCCCGGGCATCCACGACTTAATGCCGATACAGCGAGAAAGACGTGGATGGCCGGGACATAGGCGAGCCGAAGCGACGCCGTCCTTCGGACGGCTATGCCCGGCCATGACGAAAAGGCGAATCCTCTGATGCCGGCGCGCCGGTTACCTGTTAGGATCTGGAAACACGATACTGCGCCAGCCGCTGCGGTCGAATGGCGCCCATTGGCCTTCGGGCTGGGCCAGACGATCGGCCACCGCATAGACCACCGCGGGGTGATGGCCCATGCCGCAATGGCTGCTTTCGACTTCGATGTTCTCTGAGAGGGCCGACGATTTTTCCATGCAGCCCTGCCAGGCGCAGATGCCGTCGGTGCGGCTGAAGATCGCGGTGGTCGGCACCGGCGGGGTTTCCGACAGCGATCCACCGAACCGGGCATCCTCTTCGTCGGCACGACGGCCGCTCGCCATTTCATAGACGCGCCAGGCGTTGGTCGCCTTCGGGTTACCCGCGAACGGACTGCCGAGCGTGATCACCGAACGCACGCGATCCGGCATCATCTTGGCGAGCTGGCGCGCATAGAGACCGCCGAGGCTCCAACCGACCAGGCTGATCTTGCGGCCATGGCTGTCGCTCAACTCGCGAACCAGATCGGTCATGGCGTGCTGCACGCCGTCGCGCAGGCCGAGATTGCGGCCCTGACGCCAGCCGCTGACGGCATAGCCGCGGCTCTTCAAAAAGCTGCGCAGCGGACGCGTCGAAGTGTCCGAGGCCACCAGCCCCGGCAGCACCAGCACCGGATGACCGTCGCCCTTCGGCGCCAGGCTGAGCAGCGGCAAGGCGCCGAGAAACGCGCCGAGTTCGTGGATCGCCCGTCCCTCCAGAAACATCAGGGTTCTGGACGGCGGGCGCAGCGTCTGGGCAGTGGCGGACATCGTATTTCCTCTTCAAGGCCGGCCGCGAGGGCCCAATCGATCAATGTGAATACGCGAATTCCGTTCAATCGTTCCGCAACGCAACAATCTCTGAATCAAGCTAGGTCGCTGATTCCATCATTCAAGCCGGTCATTTCAGATGGGACAATAGCTATCCACACTTAATAAGGGCTGCGTGATGTAAAAGTCACAACCATCGCAGCACCATTTCACCGCTATAGAGCCCCAATCCGGCGAGGCCGCCGATCAACGCGCCGTTGAAGCGGATGTACTGCAGATCCTTGCCGATGTTGATTTCGATCAGCGAAATCAACTGCCCCATATCCCACGCCTTGACCTGATCGGCGATGAAGCCCGAGACACCGCTTTTCTGATCGGCGATGAAACTGCCGAGCACGGCGACGAGACCGCGGTTGATTTCGGAGCGCAATTCGGAATCGCCGGCGAGCGCTTCGCCGGCTTCGGTGAACATTTTGGCAAGGTAATGCTGCAGCACCTGCGTTTCCCCGCTGGCGCTGCGTTCGATGAAGCCCCGCGTGTTCGACCAGATGTTGCGGGCGAGGTCGCCGAGTTCGGGACGCGCCAACAGGTCGCGCTTCAAGCCGGCGATGCGGTCGGCATAGGTGTGGTCGCTGCCGAGCCGGTCCACGAACGACAACACCATGCGGTCGAATTCGCCGCGGAACGGATGCTTCGGATCGGAGCGAACCTCTTCGAAGAACGAGGACGCGGACGCCACGATCTTGTTCACCAGGAATTTGTCGGTGCGATAGAGTTTTAGCAGCGTCGGCAGTTCGCCGCGGATTTTCTCGCGGATCATCGCCATGGTTTCCGGCTGGGTCAGCGATTGATGCACCGCGCGCAGGATATCGTCGAGCAGGCCCTGATGCCGGCCCTCGGCCACGAACGCGCGCAACGTGCCGGCCGCCAGCGGCGCCAGATCGATCGATTGCAGCTGGGTCGTGATGCGCCGCGTGATAAAAGTCATCAGGCCCGAATTTTCCGTCGCCGATACCGCCTCGGGCAACAGCCGCAGCGTGAAGCGCGCCAGATCGGTGCTTCGTTTGCGGTCGCGCAGCCAGTCGGCAATGAACGAGCCGAAATCGATCTGGCGCAGCTTGGCATCGACGGGGGCGGCTTCGAGAAAGTGCACCTCGATGAATTCACCGAGCTTGTCGGCGATGCGGTGCTGATTGCTTTGGATGATCGCGGTGTGCGGGATCGGCAATCCCAAAGGCCTGCGAAACAGCGCCACCACCGCGTACCAGTCGGCCAGCCCGCCGATGGTCGCGGCCTCCGCGAACGCCGCGACGAAGCCGAAGATCGGGTGCATCGGCAGCAACAGCTTCGCCGTCACGAACAGTGCCAGCGTGCCCGCCAGCACCAGCGTCGCCAATAGCTTGACGCGCCGCAGCTCCGCCGCCCGCGCGGCATCGCCGGGCGCGTCGAACGAAAATGTCCCTGACGTGGTCATGGCGGCTTTCCGAGAGCTCAAGGGATCAACCATCGCGCGACGTCCCCATCGCCGTCATTCCGGGAC
>NZ_JBEKCZ010000161.1:0-12009 GCF_050014615.1 Bradyrhizobium sp.
ATCCCGACCAGGAACCAGGCCAGCATCCGCGTGCGGTACTGGGTCGGAAACCAGGCGGCGAGAAAGAACGTCACGCCCGGAAAGAAGCCGGCTTCCGCGATCCCGAGCAACAGCCGCAGCGCATAAAAACTGTTGGGTCCGACCACAAACGCGGTCGCCGCCGACACCAGGCCCCAGCTGATCATGATGCGGGCGAGCCAGCGCCGCGCGCCGAATCGGTAGAGCATCAGATTGCTGGGGACTTCAAACAGCGAATAGCCGAGAAAGAAAACGCCGGCGGCGAGACCAAATTGTCCGGCGGTCAGCCCCAATTGCTGATTCATGGTCAGGGCCGCAAAGCCAAGACTGGTGCGATCGAGATAGTTGAAGAGGTAGGAGATCGTCAGCAGCGGCACAAAGCGAAGGGCGGCTTTGCGAACCGCGCTCTGCAGCACGGCATCGGAAGCGGACACCCCAGAGTTTTCGAGATCGCCCGGGACGCCCTGCTGCACGAGTGCCATCCCTGTTCCTTCCGCGTGATGGTTATTGTTCTTGGTATTAGAGCGTTTTCGAGCGAAGTGGATACCGGTTCGCGTGAAGAAAACGCGTCAAAACAAAAGATTAGAGCCTCGGTTCTGATTCAATTCAGAACCGATCAGGCTCTGGCCCGCCGCCTATAGCACGCCGGCGGGTTCCGTCGTGAACGGAGTCCGCCCGGCCACGTGCCGGCTCACATACCGGCCGTACCGGCCATGTTACAGGAATGTCACAGGCACGAAGATAGTACGGCTGTTCCTTATCCGTTCGAAAGAGTTGATGACGCGCTTGTCTTACACGCGGTTAGGCTGGCTCTGGGTCTAAGGTTTTGGGGGTTGAGGTTTACCGGGCTTGCGCTGTGAGGGAGAGCCGACATGCCAGCCTACATCCAGCATCACGAAATCGAGACGTCAGCGATTGTCTGCCCCGGCTGCATCGGATTGCTTCCGATGTTTGTGAGAGACGTAGAGCCGCATTGGAGCATGGCGAAGATCGACTTCATCTATGAGTGCTCGGACTGCGGCGCCGAAGTCAGGCAGACCGTGACCAAGCCGGAACGGCGACATTAGCCCAACGCGCCCGCCAGCACGTCCGCAATGACGCCAGCGAGGGACGGATGGCGCCATCGGCGGTGGGGGAGTGTTGGCGGGCGCGCACCTCGCGCAGGGTGCACTGACACGCAATTCAGTGCCGCAAGGCTTCATGACAACAAGGCTTCATGACAACAAGGCTTCATGACAATACGCAAAGCTTCATGACAACAGCTGACTGAGCTGCGCGCGGCGGATGGTGGTTCGGGCAACCGGGTTTCAGGAAACCGTTGTTTCAGGCAGCAGCGGCGGTGATCTCGAGATTGCACTCGCGAAAATGATACGCGATCTCGTCCAGCGCGCGCTGTTCCCACTCTTCGGCTTCGGCGAGCCAGAAAACCCGGCGTTCGGAATCACGCAACGCGCGCTCACGGCAAAGGAATTCCTGCCGGCGGATTTCGATGAGCTTGTCCATGAACTCCACTCCTGTGTGAAGCCAATTAGCGCGAGAAGCATAGCAGGGTTGTGACGGAAAGTCCTTTCGATTTGATCCCGTGAAAGAGGGGAACCCTCCTGCCTCGTGCACGCGGCGGCAGCATCGCAACGCAATATGCAACCATCATGCGGACGGCTTGCCGCTCAATCTCGTTTGATCGCTAGAGCGTGACGAGATTAGATTGATCTGCAACAGCAACGGAAGTGTGCTCCCTCTCCCATGGGGAGAGGGCGGGGTGAGGGGGTACGGTCTATCGATGAACCCTAACCCCTCACCCGAATCGCTCAGCGATTCGACCTCTCCCCATGGGAGAGGTAAGTGAACCAGCTGACAGACCGATTCAATGTAAAAACATCCCGCCCTAGCGCACCGTGATCGTGATCGGCTCCGACATCACAGGCGGCACATGCGGGATGTGGGTCCAGTCGGCGAGCACGAGTTGCAGCGTGTGCGTACCCTTCGGCAGCGTCACCATGGCTTCGGTCTGGCCGCCGCCAAAATGCTTGTGGGTGTCGTCGGCGGGAATGGCTTCCTTCATCTGCTCGGCCGTCAGCCTGGTGTCGATCAGCAGATGGTGATGCCCGGTGTTCGGCTTTTCGACGCCGGCCGGCGCAATCCCCATGCCGGACAATCCGAACTGCACCAGGAACGGGCTGGTCACCTCGGCGCCGTCCTTCAAATTGATGATGTACACCTTGGCGCCCGCGGGCGACGGCGTTTGTGCCGCGGCTCGCGTCATGCCCGCGACGGCGAACATGCTGAGCAAAGCTAAAACCATTCGCAAAGACGTGATCATCTCGTGTATTCCTCATCCATCCTGAAGCCGGACCGCGCGGCGGTATCGGTGTTGAAAACCCCTGTCACGCCGGCATATTCCCGATTTTCATGATCCTGACATCGGCAAGCTATTGTCGGCGACATCTACATATCGCTAGACTATGACAGGTATCGGGCCGATCAAGCCAACAAGTCCGCGAAGACCGACAGAAAATACCACCAGGGAATAGTAATGTGATGGAAAAGCACATGACGCAAAAACACGTGACGGAAAAATACAAGATTGAACGGCCCTTGTCGTTGCGAGGCTGCGCCTGCGGCTGCGGCAACACGCTTTCGCTGTCCGGCGCGGCGCTGAGCCGGCGGCGTTTCATGCAGGGCGTGGCGGGCGCCGCGGCGCTCGCGGCGGCCGGGATCGGCGATCCGCAATGCGCGGCCGCCCAAAGCGCCGAAGCCAAACCCTACCGCATCGACGTTCACCATCATCTGTCGCCGCCGAGCTATATCGCGGCCTCGGTCGCCAGCAATTTCGGCGAAGGTCTGATGCGCGGCTGGACGCCTGAAAAATCGCTGGCGGATATGGACGCGGCCGGCGTCGCGGTCGCGATGCTCTCGGTGACGCAGCCCGGCGTCAATTTCACCTCCGGCGAGGCCGCGCGCAAGCTGGCGCGCGAATGCAACGAATACAACGCCAAACTGATCGCCGATCATCCCGGCCGCTTCGGAGGTTTCGCGATGCTGCCGCTGACCGACGTCGACGGCAGCCTGAAGGAAATCGCCTACGCGCTCGACACGCTCAAGCTCGACGGCATCGGCCTTTTGACGAACTATCACGACAAATGGCTTGGCGACCCCGCCTTCCTGCCGGTCATGGAAGAACTCAACCGGCGCAAGGTCGTGGTCTATACCCATCCGGCCACGGCCGATTGCTGCGTCAACCTGGTGCGGACCGAGCCGCCGGGGATGATCGAATGGGGCACCGATACCACCCGCACCATCGCCGACATCATCTTTTCCGGCAACGCCCAGAAATTCCGCGACATCCGCTGGATCTTCTCGCATGCCGGCGGCACCATGCCGTTCCTGATCGAGCGCCTGATCCGTCACCCCATGCTGGAGCCGAAGGCGAAACCAACAGTGCCGGACGGCACGCTGGCCGAACTGACGCGCTTCTATTACGACACCGCGCAAACCGCCAACAAGGCCGCGATGTCGGCGCTGACGGCGGTGATCCCGACCTCGCAGATCGTGTTCGGCACCGATTTTCCGTATCGCACCAGCATCGACCATGTGAAGGGCCTGAGAACCGCCGGCGTGTTCACCGACGCTCAGCTGATGGATATCGAACGCGGCAACGCGCTGAAGCTCTTGCCGCGGCTCGCGGTCTGATCCCGGAGCGCATCAGATGACTGAACCGGGCAGCGAAGGCGTGAAGGTGGATCGCCGGACCCTCCTTGCGGGGATATCGGCGGGCCTCGCCGCCACAGGCGCCGGCGCGGCGCTGGCACAGCCGGCACCGGGCACGGTTTCAGAAAAGGCGCCCGCGGTCTGGCTCGACCTGACCCAACAACAACTCGACGACGCCTATGACCAGACCAAATACGCGCCGAACTTTCTGCAGGTCGTCAATCGCTACGCCTCAAACAGCAATGCGATGCGGGCGCGTCTCGGCGAACCCCAACGCTTCACTTACGGCCCGACCTTCATGGAGCAACTCGAGGTCTATGCCACCCGGCGGCCGAATGCGCCGATCCATATTCACATTCACGGCGGCGCCTGGCACCAGCGTCCCGCCGCCGAATACGCCTTCGCGGCCGAGATGCTGATGAATGCCGGCGCGCATTACGTGCTGCCGGACTTCATTTCCGTCGACCAGGCCAACGGCGACCTGATGCCGATGGTCGAACAGGTCAGGCGCGCCATCGCCTGGACCCTGCGCCATGCGCCGGCCTTTGGCGGCGACGCGGAGCGCGTCTATCTATCCGGCTTTTCCTCGGGCTCGCATCTCGCCAGCGTCGCGCTGCTGACGGATTGGCGCAAAGATTTCGATCTGCCCGCCAATGCCATCAAGGGCGCGGTGCTTTCAAGCGGCATCTACGACCTCAAGCCGGTGCGGCTTTCGGCGCGTTCGAAATACGTGAAATTTACCGACGAGATGGAGGAAAGCCTCAGCCCCCAGCGGCATCTGGCGCGGATCGATACGCCCTTGGTGCTCGCGCATGGCAGCTACGAGACGCCGGAATTCAAGCGCCAGACCCGCGATTTCGCCGCCGCGCTGCAGGCGGCCAACAAGCCGGTGCAGTTTTTCATCAACGAAAATTACAACCACTTCGAAATGATGGAGACGTTCGCGAGCCCTTACGGCCTGCTCGGACGCGCGGTGCTCGAGCAGATGCAGTTGCATTCCATCTGAAAAGCAAAAGGCCAGCGGGCGCGCTTTCGCGCAGCACCGCTGGCCTTGAGCCGCTTGCCGGTTCTTACTTCTCCGCGCCGATCGCCCAGCGTCCCGGTCCTGCCACGAAGTAGATCAGGAAGATGAAGCAAAAGAGAATCGCGGCGTCGCCGCCGTTGAGCATCGGGAAGAGGGCTTTCGGCGCGTGGGCGATGAAATAGGCGGCCGCCATGTCGCCGGCCAGGATGAACGCGACCGGCCGGGTGAACAGGCCAATCGCGAACAGCACGCCTCCGACCAGTTCGATCACGCCCTGAAACCAGAACAACGTCCCCATCGCCGGCATCCCCATCGGCGATTGAGGAAATCCGAACAGTTTTGAAGTGCCGTGTTCCAGAAACAATAGCCCGATGACGATGCGCAGAATGCTGAGCGTTTCCGGCCAATACTTGCTGACGCGATCCATTGATCACTCCCTCCAATGACGAAACCAGTGTTGGTTCGTCCCCCGTACCCACCTACCATATCCCGCAAAATCGCCCGCTGCCAAGCAAGCCCCCCGCAGATTGCCGTCCCGCGCTGCGGGACGCATAGGCGTGGTCTGCTTCGCAGTTGCGCTGGGCGCGCTGATAAAAGCACCAACGGCCAGAATTATTTCTGGGATTTGCATATTATGCGTGCACCGCACCCGGGAGCCGGCGCCCGGTTCACAACATTTCACAACATCTTGTCCGGCATCCTGTCCCACGCCCTGTGCCGATGTCACGCCGCTGTGACAAAAAACAGCGAAAATGGACGCTGAAGTTTTCACACCAACAGAGACCGAACATGAAACGCGGAATTGCCATTCTGCTGTCGCTTGGCGCGTTGGTCACATCAGGCTATTTCACCGCGAGCAAATGGGCGATCCATCACACCACGCTGACCTTCTTTGATCCGCAGCGCACCGACCGTCCGGTCGCGGTGGATATCGCCGTTCGACGCGACAAGGAATGGGAAGCGACCGCCGAGATGGTCACCCTGCCGGTGGTGATCCTCAGCCATGGCAACACCGTCAAGTTCACCGAATACTCATTTCTGGCAAACGTGTTTGCGGCCCGCGGCTACATGGTCGTGAGCATCCAGCATGACCTCGATACCGATGAGCCGATGGTGACAAAAGTCGGCGAGCAATATGTCGGCCGCGGCATGCAGTATAATCGCGGCATCGCCAACATCATGTTCGCGATCGACGAATTGAAGAAGCTGCAGCCGAATTCGGACTACCGTCACCTGACCATGGTGGGCCATTCCAATGGCGGCGACATCTCGATGTATTTCGCCAAGCGATATCCTGACATGATCAAGAAGGTGGTGACGCTGGATAATCTGCGCGTCCCCTTCATGACCGACGGCAAGTTCAAGATCCTGTCGTTCCGTTCCAAGGACCCCGTGTTCAAGGCCGATCCCGGCGTCGTGCCTGACGACGAAATCTGTAAGAAGGCCGGTATCACCGTGATCAGGACCGCCTATCAGCACAATGAGTTGAGCGACCGCGGCTCGAACGAAGTCAAAACCTCGATTCAGGCCATTCTCGATAAATTCCTAAGCGAGGACGACGACGCCCCCTCCACGCCGACCCACGCACCGGCGATGGTCGAGCCGGAACAGGTCGCGCTGTCGCGCTGACGATCAAGGCGGTGCCGGCGGCGTTGCGAGGGGTCGCGGCCGGGCCCTTGCTGCCCTCCCCTGCTCCCTTGTGCAAAGCCGCGATTGGCGGTCTAATGACGATCGAGGCGTTTTCAAACGCCTGATCACGCGCTCCAGGGCTGTGGCGCGTCCATAGGCGATGCTTGCCGAACCCATTGCGCAGGGGCGGAGATCTTCATCACATCGACGGTCGGCCTCCCCACGCATCACCCGTGGAGATGCACGTGAATCTCGATGCCTACCGAATTGCCTCGGAGCCGTTCTATCAGCCGGTCGGCGATGAAATCGCGGTGTTTGAGGCCGCCTTCTCCGAGCGCCTGCCGGTGATGCTGAAGGGGCCGACCGGGTGCGGCAAAACCCGGTTTGTCGAGCACATGGCCTGGCGCCTGAAGAAGCCGCTGGTGACCGTCGCCGCGCATGAAGACATGACCGCTTCCGATTTGGCCGGCCGCTATCTGCTGGAGCCGGACGGCACCGTCTGGCACGACGGCCCGCTGACCATGGCGGTCAGATACGGCGCGATCTGCTATCTCGACGAAATCGTCGAGGCACGGCAGGACACCACGGTGGTAATCCATCCGCTGACCGATGCGCGGCGGATCCTGCCGCTGGAAAAACACAACGAGATCGTGCCGGCCCATGGCGATTTTCAGCTCACCATCTCCTACAACCCCGGCTATCAGAGTGCGGTCAAGGATCTCAAGGAATCGACCAAGCAGCGTTTCCTCGCGATCGACTTTTCCTACCCGCCGGCGGCCATTGAGGCCGCGATCGTGGCGCGCGAGGCCGGCACCGACGTCGCTCTCGCCGGCACCCTCGTCGCCATCGCCGAGCGGTCGCGCAATCTTCAGGGCCATGGCCTCGACGAAGGCGCCTCGACCCGGATGCTGATCCACGCCGGACGGCTGGTGCGCGCCGGCCTGCCGCTTGCCGCCGCGGTCCGCTCCAGCATCGTGCTGCCGATCACTGATAATCCCGATATCCGCCAGGCGCTCAGCGCCGCCATCGAGGCCTGCATCCCGTGAGTCCCGCCAGACCAGCGTCGCTGCGGCTGGTGCCGGCGCAACCGGCAGGCTCAGTGCGCCGCCTTCATCTCTTGATGCGCCAGCGCGAGGCGCTGCGGCCGCTGTTTCGCTCCACCTGGGATAATCTCGCCGCGCGTTTCGAGACCGGTGAACTCGAGGGCTGGGCAACAAACGTATTGGCGCTGGCCGACGTCAATGCCGGGCCGTCATGTTTGATCGCGTTCTGGGAGCTCAGCCGCAACCAGCCGACCGAACACGGCATCGCGCCGCTGATGGCGGCGGCCCACACCGCCGCCAATATCTGCCGCCATGCCGGCGCAAAGGCCACCGCCGCCACGATCATTTCGGCCACGATCGCGCACCGCATGCTAGGCGCGGGTCCGGCGCTGGCGCGATGGTGGCGCACCATGGACGATCTTTCGCAGCGCGCGCCGGAATCGGTCGAAGCTACGGCGTCGCGGATGGGCGAGATTTTGTCCGCAGGCAACATCCATGCCTTCGAGAGTTTCGTTGCCGCCGGTTTGAAAATGTCAGCCGGCGACAGGCGCAAGCGGCTTTCCTTCTTCACGCTGCAGGATGAGCTGGCGCGGCGGCTGGTGGAGCGCGCCGCTGACGGCATCGGATTTGCCGAAACCGAACGCCAGACCAAGGCCTTCGTGACCGCTTTGTGGGGCCGGCCGCCGCTGCTGCGCAGTTTTGCGGCCGGCAGCGGCCAGGCGCCGCAACGCCGTTCGGGAATCGCAGGGCCGCTGATACGTTTGCCCGACATCTATCGCGGCGTGCAGGGCGACGCCGCCTATGCCTTGTACAAAGCGGCGGCGGCGCATGCGCAGGCGCATCTGATTTTCGGCGGACCGCGATTTCCGGTCGGCCAATTGAAGCCGCTGCAGACCGCGCTGGTCACCCTGATCGAGGACGCGCGCGTCGAGACGCTGGCGATGCGCGCGCTGCCGGGACTGCGGAAATTGTGGTCGCCCTACCACGTCGCCATCCCGGCCGGCGTCGCCACCGCCCCGACTATGCTTACCCGCCTGTCGCGGGTCCTGTTCGATGCGAGCTACCACGACGATGACGGTTTTGTCGCCAAGGGGCGCGCGATGTTCGAGGCCAGGCTGCTGCGCCTCGAAGACCCCGCGATCAGCCGCGAGATCGGCATGTTGCTGGGCAACGACCTCGGCCAGATGCGCGTGCAGTTCAACGCCAAGACCTATGTCGTCGAACCCGTCTATCGCGATGATGGTCTGGGCCTGTGGGACTTCGGCGACAACGCGGCTTCATCCGGCGAAACCCTCGATCTCACCGTCGAGGCCGCGCGCCTCGAAGCGCGCGACGACCCCGATCCGAATTCGCTGCGTCAAGATCAAACCGAGGACGAGAGCCAAATCGGCCATGCGCGGCCGGTCGCGCCGGACCAGCGCGGCGTCGTGATCGCGAAATATCCGGAATGGGATCGCGCCCACGGCGTCGAGCGCCCGGACTGGACCACGGTGCGCGAGGTTCTCGCCAGACCCGGCGATCCGCGCCTGGTCGAGGACGCGCTCGAGCGCGCCGACGTGTTGCGCAATCGTATCCGCCAGCTGGTTCGTGGCGTGAAGGTCGGCCGCGCCATTCGCTTGAAGCGCCAGCTCGACGGCCATGACCTCGACGTCGATGCCATGCTCGATGCGGGTATCGCGCTGCGCATGCGCATGGAGCCCGATCCCAGGGTGTTTCGCACCACCACCTCCAGACATCGTGACCTCGCGGTGTTGTTGCTGCTCGACATCTCCGAATCGACGCGCGACCGGCTCAGCTCCGGCGCGTCGATTCTCGATGTCGAACGGCTCGCGGTCGCGGTGCTGGCCGAAGCCACGAGCGCGCTCGGCGATCCCTTCTGTCTGCTCGCCTTTGCCTCCGATGGCCGCGACGATGTCGAGATGACGACCGTCAAGAGTTTCGACGAGCCGTATGACCGGGCCTGCGTCGGGCGGCTCGCCGCTTTGTCATCGGGGCTGTCGACGCGGCTCGGCACCGCATTGCGCCACGCCGGCGAGCTGATCAGTCACGCCAGGAGTTTTCGCAAGCTCGTCATCGTCCTGACCGACGGCGAACCATCCGATATCGATGTCGCTGATCCTCTTGATCTGGTCGAGGACGCGCGACGCGCCGCGGTCGGATTGCGGGCACGCGGCATCGACGGCTTCGGCGTGGTGCTGGGATCAGGCGCGATGAATTCCGCGGTGCGTATTTTCGGTCGCGGCAATACCATGCTGGTGCCGCGCGTCGAGGACCTGCCGGCGCGGCTGTCCGAACTCTATTTCCGGCTGGCGCGGCGGTAGACCAGCTGGCGAAGGCAGGTTCAGGGAATGAGACCGTTCGCTCGATAGGTCGCGACGATCTCTTCATAGACGGAGACGTCGCCACGGCTGTGGGCGACCAACTGTGCGCCCGAGACTGCCGCGAAGATGGCACGCGCACGACGCCGGATCTCCTCGGGCTTCCCAGATTTGAGCATTGCCAACACCCGCGCGATCCAACGTTCGTTCATCTCACCCCACTTGACGACCTCGGTTCGCACATCTTCCGGAAGTTCGTTGCGCTCGGCCGACAAGATTCCGGCAAGGCACATGCGGTTTTCGTTGCGCAACGTGTCAGCGAACACGTCAGTGTAGCGCGCCATGCACGTTTGGGGATCGAGCCCCTGCGCCAGCAGTCCGTCAAAATATTCGGCGTAGTGGGCCGTGTAGCGATTGGCCAGCGCTGCGCCCAGTTCTCCCTTGGTCGCAAAATAATAGTGAATGCTGGCGCTCTTGATCCCGACGTCCTTCGCCAGCTCGCGGAAACTGAGGCCACTGTAGCCAAGGTCCTGCACGGTGAGCCGTGCCGCCTCCATGATCCGCTCCTTGGTGTTCGAGTCCGCAACCATCGTCATCTCCATCTACTTACCTGACGATAGATAGGCGTTGACATCTCGAAAGGGAAGGTCTAATTGAGCGTTATTACCTACCTGACGACAGGTAGATTAACGGGCGGGACGATCCGCTCCAACCTCAGGGAACCACCGCCATGACGACCAAACTCGAACTATTCACCTCGCCCTCGGCTTTCCCGAACCCGCAGCGCCTGCGCATTTTCATGCACGAAAAGGGCATTGCGGATCAGTTCAACGAGCACGTCTACGACATGGCGCCCGTCGGCGAGCAGCGGCAGTGGCGGCACCTGAAGATGAACCCCTGGGGCGAAACTCCCACCCTCAAGATCGCGAACGGCAGCTTTATCTCCGAGACGGCCGCCATCGCCCGCTATCTCGACCAGTCCATGCCCGGGCGGAAGATCATGGGCGCGACCCCATTGGAACAGGGTCTGGATAACATGTGGGACAACCGCATCTGGGTGCATATCCTCTACCGCATCGTCACGGCCTTCCATGTCCTGCATCAAGGGCTCGGACCGAAGCTCGAACTGACGACCAACCACGCCTGGGGCGAACATTCCCGCAAGGAAGCGCTGGCGCACGCGAGCCTGGTCAACCAACATCTGGCGGACGGACGCGACTGGATCCTCGGCGGGGACGCGCCGACCTTCTCGGACATTACGATGGCCACCGCCATCGCCTTTTCCAAGTTTCCGGTCAACGCAACCCCGCTCGACGAGCGCTTCGAGCATTTGGATGCATTCTGGCAACGCTGGCAGCGTCGTCCTGCCTTCCAGGCCGCCTATGCCGATCGCCAAAGCGGCGTGCCGGAGTTGGACAACCGGGCGAACTAGATTCTCAGGGAAAAAATTGAACCAAAGTCTGAGATAGCTGAAGGGCCGCGCGTCACCGCGCGGCCTTCTTGCATTGAATTAGGTGGGTCTCGCTTCGGCGGATCAGGCACCGGCGATTTTCTACGACGCCAGCAGCTCCTTCAGCTTCGCGTCGATGAAGTCGACGTCTTTCGGGTTGGTGCCCGGACCACCGGCAAAATGTCCCCATATCGAGGGCACCGGTACCAGCCTGGCGTTCGGCATATTGGAGACTTCATTCTCACTGTCGGCGACCGGAAAATAGAGATCGGTCTGGCCGGGCATGACATAGGCCTTGGCCTTGATGGCGCCGAGGGCGGCTTTGAAATCGCCCTTGTAGATATCATTGTCGCTGATGTCGCCGTTCTGCCAGGTCCACAGCATGGTCAAGAGATTGTTGGCGTCCTTGGGCAGGAAAAACCCTTCCCAGAACGCGACCAGAAAATCCTCCAGCGACGAATAGCCGAGCGCCTCGATATCGAGCTTCGCCCGGTAGAAGTCCTGGGAGAATCCCCAGCCCGCATAGACGCGGGCCGCGGCGCGCAGGCCGCGGGCCGGCTTGTCGGTATACCAGCCTTCCTTCCAGGCCGCGTCGGCGGTGAGCGCCGCCTTGACACCCTCCAGGAACACAAAGTTATGCCGTGAACATTTCGCCGAACCACAAAACGGCGCGATCAGGTCCATCATGTCAGGATAAAGCGCGCCCCAGTGGAAGGTCTGCAGCGCGCCCATCGACCATCCCGTCACCAGCCGGATATGCGTGATGCCGAACTGTTCGGTAACGAGGCGGTGCTGCGCGCGCACGTTGTCGTAAGGGGT
>NZ_JBEKCZ010000162.1:0-11863 GCF_050014615.1 Bradyrhizobium sp.
TTGCGCAAGGCAGCGAGCGGACCGGATCAACGGGCGGCCGATGACGGGCGATGCGATGAAGCAGGGGTCGGCTTATCGGGAAGATCGGGGGTTACCAGCAGACCCTCGGAGTGTAGCGATTGACCCGGAACGGAAGTCGCACGAACGCCCCTACGTCAGACGTTGCGGCGACATAGATCAGAATTTTCGACTGTCGTAGGCCCAGTGAAGAAGAGCCTGTCGTTGGCGTTTGCGGCAGGTCTGCTCACCGGGTTCACAGTGAAGTTCAATCTGCCTGATGTGTCGTCGCATTGCCTTCCAACGCCCAATCTGTCGAAGGTCTTCCTGCGGCTTTCGGCGGCCCATATAATATCGGCAATACCATTGAAACCAGCCGCGCGGATCGTCGGGGTGTATCCATCCTTTCTTGCGCCAGACGGACAAGGGTTGGCTGGCGTCGACGCCGAAGTAGTTGAGTGAGGGATCGCGGCCGTCAACGGCAAGCTTTGCTTTTTCAAACCAGCTCTTGGGAAATTCATTTCGTGCATCAGTCATGTACTTGCCGCCAAATACGCCCAGTTGAAGCATCTGTTTGGGTGTTAGTTGCGGACCGAACTCCGGATCGAAGTTGCGACCCGACCGTTCCGTAAGATAATAGCGATGCCCCTTTTGCATTTTGTCGTTCACCGTAACGCTACGCTTTCTCATCTGGTGCCTTCATTCCGAACAGGACCATCCGGGGAAAAATAGCTTGATGGGCCGTGTCAAATATAAAGCACCATCCCGGCATTGGCGACTTTCGCCGATTACCGTTGTTGGCATTTTTCGGACCTTATGCAACGTCCAACTTGAGTCTGGAATGCACACCAAAACGGACATCCGCCAACGCCGCTGGATGATAAGGTTCGCACCCTGGTCAAACCGCGTCCGTGCCACGGCGCCCCCCAATAAATCTCATTCTGCCTACCTCAACGTCTTCCAACTGTCGCTCCGACAGTTAGACTGCCCCATCGGATCGTTGGGGGCCGGTATGCGGCGGCGAGAGTTCATTGCATTTCTCGGTGGGGTGACAGCGATTTGGCCTCGCCTGGCCATTGCGCAGCAAGCGTCCGGCAAGGTGTGGCGGGTAGCCTGGCTTAGTCCGGTATTCGCGGATACGGCTGTTGATCGGGAGATAATCGAGGCTTTCCGCGAAGAAATGCAGGAGCTTGGCTACGTCGAGGGCAACAACCTCGTACTTGACAGCAGATTTGCAGAGGGACACATCGAACGCTTAGCTTCGCTGACGAGCGAACTTATAGCTTTGCGACCGGACGTGATCGTCGCCTATGCGACGCCCGCTATCGCAGCGGCCCAGCGCGCTACGTCGACCATTCCCATCGTGATGGCTCCCGCCACCGATCCCATCGGCTCAGGCTTCATCCAAAGTTTGGCCCACCCCGGAGCAAACATTACCGGCGTTGCCAACATGTATGGTGACGCGATCGGTAAATCGATCGAACTTCTCCACGCGATCCTGCCAGCAGCAAGACGCATCGCGGTGCTGATGTCTGCCAACCCGGCCCATCCGCAGCAATACGCATTGGTTGAAGCCGCAGCCAAGGCCTTGGGCCTCACGCCGATTGCGATCATGGCGGCAACACCTGCCGATCTCCAGCAAGCCTTTAAGGAAATGAGACAGCAAAACTGCGCTGCTCTCTTCGTTCTCGCCGACCCCATCAGACCGACAATTCCTGCGTTGGCGACTGAATCGAAGATACCGGCAATTTATCAATATGGCGGATATGTCGATTTGGGCGGCCTCGCGAGCTACGGCGCCGCACTGACGCCGATGTATCGCAAAGCCGCGCAATACGTCGACAAAATCTTCAAGGGAGGCAACCCAGCCGAAATACCGGTCGAACAACCGGTCGCTTTCGAACTTGCCTTGAACCTCAAAACAGCAGCGGCGCTTGGCCTGAGTCTTCCGGATATCGTTCTTGCCCGTGCGGACAAGGTCATAGAATGAGGAAGTCACCTTAGGTTCCAAGGCGAAGCAGACCAAAAGCGCCCGTCGTCAATATCGCCGGGCGCCCCTGTGTCATATCCGTCACACGGTAGACCTATTCCCCGAACGCATCCCGTCTGCCGCACTGCAGACGCATTCCAGCGTTTGATGCTCCCAATATGTCTGAATGGAACGTCAGCAGGTTACTGTCTGTTTCGCTTACCCAGGAGAAGTCCATGATGAAAACTTTGATCATAGCGGGCGCAACGCTTGCCTTGGTGACCGCCGCTGGCGCGGCCGACCTCCCGCAGCGACAGCCGGTCTATAAGGAAGCTCCGGTCGTCGGCAAAATGCCGATTGGCAAGTCCCCCATCGGGAAGACCCCGGTCGGCAAGACGCCGGTCGCGGCGCGGTACTGATACGCGAAGGGCGAAGCGTGGCAAATACGCCGAAGAGATTGGGACTGTGCTGGCTGGCGGGATTCACGCTTGCGTTTCTGCTCCCGTGGCACATCCAATCGGCTTCTGCACAGGAGTCAGCTTCTGCACACGAGATTGACACGCGCGCCGGTTCGGATCGTTTGATTTCCCGGATGCGCGACGTCAACAAGCATACCGCCGACGCGAATGCGCTTGTTTCCAATGAGGCGTCCATTGAATCGAAATCGTCGACTCGGAAGCCGGGGACGGGATCCGCAAAGGGCCCGTATTATGTTGATTTCAGAGCCAGAACGGCGGCGAGCTGGGGACACGCTTTCGTCTGGTTCGGGAAGACAAGCCAGCGCGAGGTTGAAGTCGCGGGCCTTACTCCTGCGGGAGACACCCTGGAATATGTACTTGGTTATGTGACGTGGGTGCCGTCCGAGACCGGGGCAAGCTATGGCGATCTAGATCCGGAGTACTTGACCGCCAGCTACCGGGTTTACTTGAATGAGCCGGACGCAAAAAGGGTGTTCGCCTACATCAAGAAATTGCAGGCGAGTTCACCGGTCTGGAGCGCCGAAATATCCAATTGCACGTCGTTTATCGGTAGCATCGCAGATTTTATGGGATTGAAAGTTCCGGTCCGCTGGCTGCGTCCTGAGGAGTACGTCAACCGTCTCAAGACGATGAATGGTGGGATCCAGATCGTCCGCCTCTCGCCAGAACAATAGCTCGTACTCGTCGTGCCCGCGCAGATCGTGGCGCGATGATTGAAATCTCAAATTGTACCGCCTACGACAAAGCCGCCGCGTTTCACAAACGCGGCGGCTTGTTTATGCCGTTACTGCGACAGCCGCACGAAATCCGGGAATTTGAGTTTCCCCTCCGCGAGTTTCGGCGGCCAGACCGTGATCTGCTTGCCGTTCTGCCACTGGAACACCAGGCCGTTCACCGCGCCCGGCCCGGACCTGATGCCGTGGGTGAACTCGTCGTCCCTGCCGTAGAACTGGATGTGGCCGATGGTGCCTTCGAAATCGGTGTTCTCGAGCTCGGTGACCATCTTGTCGGGATCGGTTGAGCCGGCGCGCTGGATCGCCGCGGCGATGATGTAGACATCGTCATAGGCGGTGTAGCCGGTATAGGCCGGAGGCGTGCCGAATTTCGCCTTGAACGCCTGCGTGAACGGTTTGGTCTTCGGGGTGACGGCGACATCAGGCGTCGCCACCGCGAGCGAGGGGATGCCGTCGGCGGCGCCGTTGGTGTCGTTCCAGAACGTCGGGCTCAGCGCCTGCGCGCTGATGCCGAACATCGGCACCGGCACCTGCTGGTTCTTCCATTGCACCGTCGGCTGCACGCCGACATGCGAGATCCCGGTGACGATCACGTCCGGCTTCCTGCTCTCGATATTGTTGAAGATCGGCGTGAAGTCGGTGGTGTCGGGCGAGAAGCGCACATGCTCGACGACCTTCAATCCGGCTTTCGGCAGGCAGGCCTCGTAGCCGATATCGAGCGGCTTGGTCCAGGCCGCATCCTCGCTCATGATCGCGACCGTCTTGAACTTGAGCTGATCGACCAGCAGATCCTTGGCGGCGTCGCAGACCAGCTGCGCCTGGGCGGCGGAGGTCAGATAACCGTGAAACGTGTATTTGTTCTTGTCATAGTCGTTGTGGATCGCCTTGGTGATCTCGTTGGACGCGGCCCCCGGCGTGATCATCGGCATCTTCAGCCGCGCGGCCCAGGGTTCCAGCGCCAGCACCACTTCGCTGATGTAACTGGCGATCACGGCCGAGACCTTGTCCTCGCTGACCGCGCGCTGGAAGGCGCGCACCGAATCCGCCGAGGAACTCTTGTTGTCGTAGGTCACGATCTCGATCTTGCGGCCGAGCACGCCGCCCTTGGCGTTGATTTCGTCGGCGGCGATCTGGGCGCCGCCCGGGGTCGCGGCGCCCGCGATCGATTGCACTTCCGCGATCACGGCAATCTTGATGGGATCGCCGGACTGGGCCTGCGCCGGCGCAATGAACGTAATGGCCAGCGCGGCCGCCAGCGGAATCAGGCCGATCGAGCCCGGGACAGGAATTGGGATAAGAAATGGTCGTCGCATAGTTTCCTCCCTTGTCGTTGTTTTTCCCTTGAAGTGTTTTCTTGGCTTTGTTTTTTGGTCGTCGTTTTTTGTTGTTGCCCGGCCGCGCATGGCGGAGCAGCAGCGAAGTCTATGCTGCATGTCCGTCGCTTGGAAAGGCACCTGGGAACTTTAAACGGCGTCGATTTCGTCGCCGGCCGGACGATGTTGCCGGTCAGGACAGGAAGTTGGATTGGCTACTTGTGCCGGCCAAACCAATAAGACTAATCTTGCGCCAACAAACGCGGCCGAAACTCAGGAGTCGCGTATCGGGGGAACAAGATCATGTCTTTCTTGGTGAATCGCCGTGAATTGTTGCGCGCGTCATTGGCGCTCACGGCTGCCGCCGGCGTCGCTGCCCCGGCGCTGATCGGGCGGGCCGAAGCGGCGGTGTTGAAACTCAAACTCTCGTCGTCGCTGGCCAATGACCCTAAATTTGCCAATGGCCGGGTCTATTACGACTACCTCGTCAAGCAAATCGCGGGTAGCAGCCTGGCCGGACAAATCGAGGTGGCATTCTTCCCCGACAATCAGCTCGGCCAGGAGATCGACGTCATCAACTCGGTCAAGCTCGGCGTCATCGACATGATGGTGTCCGGCTCGTCGATCGCCGCCAATCTGGTCCCGCTGGTCGGCACCTATGATCTCGGCTACCTGTTTTCATCCTTCCCGCAACAGACCAGGGCGTTCGACGCCGGCGCGGCCGCGCCGATCGAGCAGGCCCTGCTCAAGGGCGCCAATATCCGCATCATTGCCTGGGCCTATAATTTCGGTTCGCGATCGGTGCTGGCGCGCAAGGCGGTCAACACGCCGGACGACCTCGCCGGGCTGAAGATCCGCACCCTGCCCAACCCCGTGATCACCGAATGCCTGCGCCTGATGGGGGCGGCGGCCACACCGATGGCGTTTGGCGAGATCTACACGGCGTTGCAGGCCGGCGTGCTCGACGGGCTGGAGCATGATCCGCCGACCATCATGGCCTCGAAATTCTACGAGACTGCGAAATTCTACTCGCTGACCCGGCACAATTTCTCGCCGCTGGCGATCTACTTTTCGGACACCACCTTCAACCGCATGGCCCCGGCCCTGCGCGACGGCTTCATCGAGGCGGCCAACAAGGCCGCCGCCGACACCCGTGCACACGGCCTCCTGGTCGAGCAGGAAGCGCTGGCGCAACTCAAGGACAAGGGCGTCACCGTGATCGATTGCGACCGCGAGGCGTTCCGCAAACGCGTGCTTCCGCAGACCGACGCCTTCGTGAAGGCGCGTCCGGACGCCAAGCCCGTGGTCGATCTGATCCGCGCGACCGCGGCCTGACGATGTCTGACGTCATCACCGGTCTGCCCGGCGCCCACACTGGCGACGGCCGGCGGGTCACCGCCGCGCTGCTGCCGGTGACCGATGCCGTTGCGGCGGGTCTTTTAGCGGCCGATCTCGCGGTGGTGATCTACTCGGTGCTGGCGCGCTCGCTGTTCAACGCCCCGGTCGAGTGGGCCGATGACATCGCGCGCGGGCTGATGGTGGCTTCGGCGTTTTTCGGCGCGGCTTCGGCGCTCGCGCGCGGCGAAAACCCCGGCGTGATCTTCTTCCGTTCGCTGCTGCCGCCGGTCTGGCAACGCTTCGCGGATGATGTCGGCGCCACGCTGGTCCTGGTCGTGGCGGCCTATGTCGCCATCCACGCCATCGAACTCGGCTGGATCACCGCCGGCCAAACCACCGGCTCCGGCCTGCCGCTTGAACTCACCTTCTACCCGATGGGACTGGGGGCGGCGTGCATGACGGTGTTCGCCGCCGAAATCCTGCTGGCGAGAAAATGGCGGAATATTCTGCAGGCCGTGGCCGTACTGGCCGCGGTGTCCGGTATTTTTCTCACTGGTCTCGCCTGGATACCCGACGCGATGCCGTCCCCGGGCACGCTGATGCTGCTGGGCTTTGCGCTCACGCTGGCCGGCGGCCTGCCGATCGGCTTTGCGCTGGCGCTGGCGGCACTCATATTTATCTGGGTCGAGGGCAATCTGCCCGGCGTGATCTTCGCCCAGCAGATGGCGCGCGGGATCGACAATTTCGTGCTGCTGGCGATCCCGTTCTTCATTCTGGTCGGCTATTTGATGGAAGCCAACGGCATGTCGGTGCGGCTGATCGAACTGTTGCAACGCCTGGTCGGGCGCATGCGCGGCGGCCTCAATGTGGTGATGGTCACCGCGATGGTGCTGTTCTCCGGCATCTCCGGCTCAAAAATGGCGGATGTGGCGGCGGTCGGCGCGGTGCTGATTCCGGCATCGCGCAAATCCGGCCAGAACCCCGGCGCGACGGTGGCGCTGCTCGCCGCCTCGGCTGTGATGGCGGAGACCATCCCGCCCTGCATCAATCTGATCATCCTCGGCTTTGTCGCCAATCTGTCGATCGGCGGCCTGTTCGCGGCCGGGTTGCTCCCCGCCGCCCTGATGGCGGCGGCATTGATTGGCGTATCGATCCTGTTCGGCAAGCGCTCCACCGCGCCAAAGCCGCCACCGCTCGCAGCCGCGGCGATGCGGCGGATGTGGCTCGGGGCCGGCGTCTCGTTCGGATTGATCGCGATGATTTTCATCGGCTTCAAGACAGGCTTCGCCACCGCCACCGAGATCTCCGCCTTCGCCTCGCTCTACGCCATCGTGGTCGGATCCCTGATGTTCCGCGAGCTCAGCCCCGCTGCCGCCTGGCGCAGCTTCATCCATGCCGCCGCGCGCTCCGGCCTGGTGCTGTTCATCGTGGCGTCCGCCCAATCGCTCGCCTTTGTCCTGACCTTGCAGCAGGTGCCGCACGCCGTCGCCGAATTCATGGTGGGACTGTCGCATCACAGCGGCACCTGGCTGTTCATGCTGCTCTCGATCGGGATCCTGATCGTGATGGGCTCGGTGCTGGAGGGCGCGGCCGCGCTGATCATCTTCGGGCCGCTATTGGTGCCGGTGGCCGGTCATCTCGGAATCGCGCCGCTGCATTACGGCGTGGTGCTGGTGATCGCGATGGGCATCGGCCTGTTTGCACCGCCGCTTGGGCTCGGACTTTACGGCGCCTGCCTGATCGGCAAGGTGCCGGTCGAAGACACCGTCAAGCCGATGCTGGGTTATCTTGGACTGCTGCTCGCCTGCCTGCTGGTCATCGCCTTTGTGCCCGGGATCAGCACGTTTTTACCTGGGATCATGGGATATTGAACGATGAAGATCCTGCTCACCCACACCCCCCATATGCGCGATAATTATTATGGCGCCCGCGCGCTCGCCGGACTGCGATCATGCGGCGAGGTGGTGCTGCATCAAGGCCACGAGACCCTGGAGGGGCCGGCGCTGATCGCCGCCGCACAGGGCTGCGATCTCATCGTCGCCGATCGCGCCACCGCCTTGCCGGGACCGATTTTCGACGGCCTCGCTACGCTGCGGGCGGCGCTGCGTTGCGCGGTGGATATCCGTAACATCGACGTCGCCGCCGCCTCGTCGCACGGCATCCTCGTCACCCGCGCCAAACCCGGCTTCGTGGAGTCCGTTACTGAGCTCGTGCTCGGCTTCCTGGTCGATCTCAACCGCGGCATCTCGAGCGCCACCGCCGCCTATCAGGCCGGACGGGCGCCGACGGCGCGGATGGGGCGGCAATTGGCCGGCACCACCATCGGCATCATCGGCTACGGCGCGATCGGCCGCGCCGTCGCGCCGCTGGCCACCGCGATGGGCATGCGGGTGCTGATCTGCGATCCCCATGTCACCGTCGAACAGCCGGACTTTCGCCAGGTCGAGCTGCCGACCTTGCTGGCGGAGTCCGACCACGTGGTCTGCCTCGCGATTGCGATTGAAGCGACCGAGAATCTGATCAATGCCGAAGCCCTGGCACGGATGCGCCGCGACGCGGTCTTCATCAACGTCTCGCGCGGCAATCTGGTCGACGAGAAAGCCCTGGCCGCCGCGCTCACCGAAGGGCGTATCGCCGGCGCCGCGCTCGATGTCGGCCGGGCTCCGGACCAGATGCCGACGTCCGAAATCGCAGCGTTGCCCAACGTGATCGCCACGCCGCATATCGGCGGCCTGACTCCGCCTGCGATCGAGGCGCAGGCGCTGCACACCGTGGAGCAGGTGCGCGCGCTGGTTTCCCGCGCCGTGCCGGATGGCGCCGTCAACACCGCGACCTGGACCCGCCGGATATGATCGCGCTGCGGGCCAAGGCTTGAGGTGACGCTGCCCGGCTAGCCCTGTTGTCCGCGGCAGTATTTTTCCCACATCGTGCGATAGGCCGCTTCGACGGCCTGCGTGTAGGCGGCCGGGCTGCAGCGCCTGGCGATCAGATCGGGGAGTTGGTTGCGGATCGTTCGCAGCCGGTCCGGGGTCGGCCGCAAGGCGATGTCGACATATTGGTCATCATCGATGGCGATCCAGTCGGCCATGTCGACCGCGGACATGATGGATCCGCCGTGCCGGCTGGCCATGGCGTTGCCCAGTTTCGTCACCACCGGCACGCCCATGTGCAGGGTTTCCCAGGTCGAGACGCCGCCGCCATGCGGAAACGGATCAAGGCCGATGTCGATCAACCGATACGCCGCCAGATGCTCCTCGCGCGAGGTCTGGCCGATCAGGTCTATCCGTTCCGACGCAATTCCCAGCGCCGCGAAATGTTCAAGCAGCCTGGCCTGTATCGAAACGTCCTTGAGCAGATGGTCCTTGATGACCAGCCGGGAGGTGGTGTCGGAGCGCATGATTCGGGCCCAGACATCGAGGACGGCGTTGGACAATCGGCTTGCCCGCGTAAAGGCGCCGTAGGTGACATAGCCGTTCGATGTCACCGGCGGCTCGCAGGCGCGCAACCCTGCCGGTGGCGGTTCGATGATGAACGGGCATGGCAGATCATAAACCTGCTCCGCGAAAAGATGGCGCACCTCCGGGGGGACCCTGACCGCATCTGCGAACAGGTAATCCATCGCCGGCATCCCGGTCCCGGTCCCGTCGCCCCAGGCGGTCACCTGGATCGGGGCGGGCTTGCGCGCAAATGTGCGCAACCGATTGCCTTCCGTGTGTCCGGACAGGTCGATCAGAATATCGACCTTGTCGGCCCGGATGCACTCCGCCAGCTGATCGTCGGACCATTGCAGGACGTTGTGCCACCGATCGGCAACATGGCGGAAGGTGTCCGTCACGGCGTCCTCGATCGGAACGCCGGAATAACAAATGATCTCGAACCGCGATTTGTCGTGGTTCTCCAGCACGGGCCGGAATGTATAGGCGGCCGAGTGATGCCTGAAATCGGCCGAAACATATCCCACGACAATTCGTCTGTTCGGATCGAGATCGTTGGCGTGGCGCGACGGCTGCGGCGCCGTGATCTTCGAGCCGATCTGGCGCCACCACTCCGATCGCGCCGCCTGGTTCAGCGCATTGTTGCCGCTGGCGCTGAAATCCAGCGAGAAGATCCGGCTCACCAGCGCGACCTCGTCGTCCGGCTTGACGGCGAGCGCGCGATCGAAGAACGAAACCGCGGCCTCGGCGTCGCCCATCAACGCATGACATTGACCGATCTGGGTCAGTGCCTTGACGGAGTTCGGCTCGATCGCGAGCGCGCGCTGGCAGGCTTGCAGCGCGTCGTTTACTTTTTTGCCCATCATCAGGATGTTGGCGCGACCGAGCCACGCCAAAGCGAAGTTCGGGTTGATCGATATCACCCGGTCGAAGCTTTCCAGCGCCTCGTCGATCCGTCTCAGAATGAGCAGGGTTTCGGCGCGGTTGATCAAGGCGATGGTATCGTCCGGAGCGATCGCGAGCGCCTGATCGAAGTCGGTGATGGCCTTTTCCGCTTGCCGAGAATCCTTGAACGCGGCGCCGCGATTGACGAGGGCCGCCACAAAGGCCGGCTTCGCCGTCAGCACCTCGTCATAGCACGCGATGGCATCGCTGAATCTGCCGAGCTCATGCAGCGCCTGACCCTTGTTGTTCCACGCGTCGACATGCTGCGGATTGATCGCGGTCGCCTTGTCGTAGCTCGCGATCGCTTCCGGAAAGCGCCTGAGCCCCAGCAGCACGTTGCCCCGCTGCACATGCGCGTCGATGAAATCCGCCTTCAGGGCGATCAGGCCGTCGAAGCAGGCCAGAGCCTCCTCCGGCCGTTGTAGCGCCGAAAGCACCGTGCCCAGAGCGAACCGGACGGTAACGGATCGCGGGTCGACCAGGAGGGCCTGCCTGAACAGGCGCTCCGCGGACTGGGAATTGCCGCTCTGGTACTCGGACAATCCGAGCATATAGAGAGCGTCGAAATGGTTTGGGCGCTTTTTCAGGACCTTGTTGTACCCGACCTGGGCTTTGGCAAGATCGCCGGACCGGTGGAAGGCGAACGCCCGGGCGAGCCAATCCGAGACCTCGTCGCCCTTGGCAGGCTTCGCGCCGAAAGCCTTCAGCTGTTGACTCATCCCGCGGTCACTTTCTGTTACCTCGTGTCAAGGCCGCCGAGCGCGGCTTGCGGCCGTCGTTCGGGGGCTGGCCGGAGCCTCGACGAGAGTCGTAAAGAAATTGTTAACCATGTTTCCGGAGGGGCATCGGGGAGCCAATTCGACGCCGGGTCGCCGGAATACGCGCCCGTGGCAGGCTCCGCGACGAAGCCGAGGCCTGTTCGTCGCGGGAAGACCAGAAGTCAGTCGCGCATTCTCAGAATGTGGCGAAGGACTCGAAGCAGACATGCAACACGTCGCAACGGTAAGCCCTTAGATGGAACCGCGCTCCGATCATGACCGGCCCGAAAATCTTATTGGCATCCCATCCAACTTCTCCAAGCGCAATGCCGACTCAGGTTGGCGGCCTCTTTCATATCAGCGTGCATTTGGGTACTGGCCTGTTTTGATGGTTAGTGGTCTTATTTGATTTAAGTGGCCGGATCAGCGCTCACCATTGTGGTAGCGGCACGTTCCCGGCGGTCGCTCCAAACGTAAATAAATCCTACGATACCCAACCGTAACGATAGGCCTACGACTGCTCCGGCAGGAGCAGCTAGTAAAAGCCATTCAATTGGAATTGGGGGAATTATCTTGAAGGAGTATGCCGCAAGGTAAATTACCCCAACGACAATGGGCAGAAAAATAAGAACAAGGAAGGCAGCAATCACTCGCAGCCACTTAAAGGACAATTGTTCGAAGGCTACAAATGCAAACACAACAAACGCTAGCCAAGACACAAGACTTAAATATCCAACTAGGTTGAATTGCGAGAAGGCTAACGCGCGCCATGAGCTTATAGATACGGCGGTTTCTGCTATCTCAATGGACGCATAAACAATCGCTGATATCTCCCGTTTCCCTAGGCCATGAACCCATAAATTTGATGGGCTGACGCCGCACCAGAGTCCGCTATA
>NZ_JBEKCZ010000163.1:0-11859 GCF_050014615.1 Bradyrhizobium sp.
TCGAAAAAATCTAGTTCGCGCGTTCCAGACCAGCGACCAACGAGAGGAGACCGCGCCCTGACGAGGGTTGCTTCCCGCGATTTCTCGCGCGGACGAATCTTGTAGCCTCCAGAAGATACGACATCCTTGAGACTCTTATCGCGGACAACGCGATTTCATCGGGATTCGGTGCATGACCACATCATCGTCGGCAAGAATGGGCACGCGAGCTTGAAGGGGTTAAGGCTGATCTAGCGTGGGGGCTCCACCGCATCAGCCGCCTCGGCGGCCCGCCGCTTCAGAAAATCCTGTTCGCGCTTGTTGCCCGCCAGCACCGCCGCGGCCTCGAAGGCGGCGCGGGCTTCCTCAAAGCGGCCGAGCTTGTAGAGCAGGTCGCCCCGGACGTTCGGCAGCAGATGATAGTTCCTGAGCGCAGGCTCATCCGCTAGACAGTCCACGATCGCGAGCCCCGCTTGCGGACCCTCAACCATGCTGACGGCGACCGCCCGGTTGAGCTCGATGATCGGCGATGGCACGAGCGTCATCAATTCCGCATAGAGCGCCGCGATGCCGGGCCAGTCGGTATCGGCTGACGTGCTCGCCTCCGCGTGGCGGGCGATAATCGCGGCCTGAAGGGCATAAAAGCCGCACGCGCCGCCCAGCGCGCGCGCCCGGCCGAGCGCCTCCACACCACGGCGGATCTGAAGCCGGTCCCACAGCGCCCGATTTTGATCCATCAACAGGATGGGCTCGCCCGCCGCATCGGTGCGCGCCGCCGTACGCGAGGCGTTGAACTCCATCAGGGCGAGCAACCCATGGGTCTCTGGCTCAAGCGGCGCGACCGTGGTGAGGACGCGGCCGATGCGCAGCGCTTCGTTGCAGAGCTGGGGACGCAACCATTCCTCGCCGCGTGCTGCGGTGTAGCCTTCATTGAAGATGAGGTAGACGACTTCCAGCACCGAAGAGAGCCGCTCCGAAAGCTCTTCGCCGCGCGGGGTCTCGTACGTCAACCCGGATTCGGACAGCGTCCGCTTCGCCCGCACGATGCGCTGCGCGATGGTCGCGGCCGGCAGCAGGAAAGCCCTCGCGATCTCCTCGGTGGTGAGGCCGCAGATCATGCGCAGCGCCAGCGCGACGCGGCCATCGCGCGATAGAAGCGGATGACAGGCGGTAAAGATCAGCCGCAGCAGCTCGTCGCCGATGTCGTCGTCGAGTGCGGAGTCCAGATCGGGCACGGCCTGCTGCTCCGCCTCCATCTCGCGCGCGACCATCTCGTGCTTGCGCGCGAGCATCCGAACGCGGCGCAGATGATCCAGCGCCCGGCGCTTGGCCGTCGCCATCAGCCACGCGCCGGGCTTTTCGGGAACACCAGCCGTGGGCCAGTGCTCGAGCGCCGCCACCAGCGCGTCCTGTGTCAACTCTTCGGCCAGCGGCACGTCGCGCAGCATCCGCGAAAGACCCGTAATCAACCGCGGCTGCTCGATCCGCCAGACCGCCACAATCGTGCGATGCGTCGCGTGGTCGCGCTCGTCGGCCGTCATGACCGGCGGCCGCGCAGGACGAATCCCTGGCTGCAGAACGCCCGCCTCAAGGGCCGGCAAACGCGCGAACCTCGCACGTCCCTTCCCATCCCGGCATGAAATCCAGGTGCAATTGCATGAATTCCCTGGCCATCGCCACGGCCTCTTCCTTGTCGCGCAGCTCGAAGATGGCGTAACCGCCGATGACCTCCTTGGCTTCCACGAAGGGGCCGTCAATGACGCTGAGCTTGCCGTCGGCGATCCGCACCTGTGCGCCGGTGGCGACCGGCATCAACCCGCCGTTGTCCAGCATCCGGCCCGCCTTGATCTCGCGGTCGGCAAGTTTGTGCATGGCCTCCATCATTTCCGGGGGTGGCTGCGTTGAGGGTCCGGGATGTTTGACGATATACATGAAGCGCATCAGAGAGCTCCTTCCAGGGGCGAGCCGCCGGCGTCATGCCCCGCGGAACTGTCTCGCTATCCAGGACGACGAACCAGCCCGCGGCAGATCGACACCCGTTTTGCAAAAAATACGCCTAATACCAACCGGCCGGGAGGCCAAATCGGCCGGCCACCCCAGCCTACTGCCGCAGCATGATCAACGGATCGGCGGCGTCGGGCACCCGCCGCCACTGCGCGTTATCGTCGGCCTCAAAATGCCAGACATCGCCATTGGCCGACAGCAGCAGCAATTCACCGCGCTCGAGCCGCCACTGCGTCGGCGCGAACGCGGTCACCGCCGGGTCGCAGCGCGGCTTGAGAAAGACCTGGAAATTGTCCGCCGAGGCTTCGGTGTTGGTCAGGGTCAGGCCGCAGATCGACTGGCCGTTACCGCGAACCATCGCCCAGTCGCCGATCATCTGATCCATCGATTTGGCCAGCGAACGCGCCGCGGCGAGATTCTGCAGAATGTAAATGCCCTCGCCCTGGCGCAGGCCTTCGAAGATGCCGCTCTCGACCTCGGTAAAGTCGATCACCGCCTGCCCCGCGGCGTCCTGCAGCCGCACGATATCCAGCCCCCTGATATTCCAGGCCGTGATCTCCCGCGTGAAGGGCAGCGCCGCCGCGCAGGCGGGCTCCAGTTCCAGCTTGAGGCCCTGCGGCGTCGCATCGCTCTTCAGCGTCACCACGCAGGTCTTGCTGCGCTCGGTGGTCGAGAGCTCCCACTGGCCGATCATGTCTTTTTTCAGGGTCGAGGCATCCTGCGCGAAGGCCTGCGGCGCGCCGACGATCGACGCCAGCAGCGCCGCAGCCGCGATGCCAAGCCGAAAGATAGGCCGGATGACAAGGCGACCTCGCATCAGCGGCCCGTCACCGGGGTTTCGGCGATCGGCGACAGCGGCGGTTTGCCGGCGAACCAGGCCTTCAGATTATCGACCACCATCTGATCCATGGCGTTGCGGGTCACCACCGACGCGGAGCCGATATGCGGCAGCAGCACTACGTTCTGCATGGCGCGCAACTCGTCCGGCACCGTCGGCTCGTTGGCGAACACGTCGAGCCCCGCGGCCAGGATGGCCCCCGACTTCAGCGCGGCGATCATCGCCACTTCATCGACCACCGAGCCGCGCGCGACATTGATGATCACGCCGCGCGGCCCAAGCGCCTTCATGACCTCGGCGTTGACCATTTTGGCCGTCGAAGGCCCGCCGGGGACAATCACCACCAGCGTATCGACCGCCTTGGCCATCTCGATCAGATCGGGATAGTGCTGGTACGACACCCCGGGCGCCGGATGGCGCGAATGATAGACCACGGGAACGCGGGACGCCTCCAGCCGGCGTCCGATCGCCTGGCCGATCCGGCCCATGCCGACCATCCCGACCTTGCGATCCCGCAGCGAACCGACGCTGAGGGGAAACTGCTGCGTCATCCAGAGGCCGGAACGCAGATAGCGATCGGCCTTGATGAACTCCCGCAAGGTGGCGATCAACAGCCCGAGCGCGATATCCGCGACCTCTTCGGTCAGCACATCCGGCGTGTTGGTGACGACGATCTTGTGCTCGCGGGCGTAATTGGCATCGACGTGATCGTAGCCGACGCCGAAAGAGGCAACGATTTCAAGCTTGGGAAGCAGCGCCATCACGGCGCTGTCGCACCGGGCCGTGCTGTAGGTGACCGCGGCGCCGCGAATTTTCGCCGCCACCGCCGGACTGAGCCGGTCGAGGTCGCCCCTGGTTTCAAACGGATGCAGGATGAACTGATCGGAAAAGCCATTGTCGACGATCGGCTTGGTCGGCCCGTAGACCAGCAAATCGATCTTCTCCGAAGAAATATTTCCGCCCATCAGTTTTCCTTTCCAAGCGCACTCTCGTGCCAGCGCCGTAACACCAGATGCGAGGTTAGCGCCAGCAGCCCATAAATGACAATCCCGGCCGCGGAGAGCAACAGCAACGCGGCGAACATTCTGGGAATGTTGAGACGGTATCCGGATTCGGCAATTCGATAGGCCAGACCGGAACCCGCACCGGCAGAGCCCGCGGCGATCTCGGCGACCACCGCGCCGATCAATGACAGGCCGCCCGCGATCCGCAATCCGCCGAGGATGAACGGCAGCGCCGCCGGCAATTTGAGATAACACAGCGTCTGCAGCCGCGACGCGCCGTAAAGCCTGAACAGGCCCGCCAGATTGCGATCCACCGAATTCAGTCCGAGCGTGGTGTTGGACAATACCGGAAAGAACCCGACGATCCAGGCGCAGACGATAACCGCGGTTTGCTGCGGAAGGTAAATCAGCAGCAGCGGGGCGACCGCAATGACCGGGGTCACCTGCAGGATCACCGCATAGGGAAACAGCGAATATTCCAGCCATTTCGACTGATTGAACAGCAGCGCCAGGCCGATCCCGCCGAGCGCGGCGGCGGCGAAGCCTTCGAGCGTGGTCAGAAGCGTGGTCAGCAGCGATTGCGACAGCACCGGCCAGTCCGCAACCAGGGTGCGGAATACCGCTGACGGACCCGGCAGCACATAGGGCGGAATATCGTTGAGCCGCACCACGAGCTCCCATGCCGCGATGCCGAGCGCCAGCACCGCGACCGGAAGCAGGATCCGGACCAGCCGCAGCGCGCGGCTGTCAGGCGTTGCGGGACCGGCAGATAGCAGCGGAGCCTGTAATGGCGGATCTTGCAAGGAGCTCATGCGCCGGGCTGCCCGGCATAGGATGGCACCAGCGCGTTCGAAACCCGGCGGCAGAAGCCGGCATAATCGGCCGAGGTACGAAACTCTTCGCCGCGCGGCTCGGGAACGTCGATGCGAATCTCGGCACCGAGGCGTCCGGGCCGCGCTGTCATCACCACCACCCGCTGCGACAGATACACCGACTCGAACACCGAATGGGTCACGAAGATGACGGTCTTGCGCAAATTGCGCCACAGCGCCAGCAGATCGTTGTTGAGCCGGAAACGGGTGATCTCGTCGAGCGCGGCGAACGGTTCATCCATCAGGAGAATATCCGGATCGGTGACCAAGGCGCGCGCCAGCGAGACCCGCATCTTCATGCCGCCGGATAATTCGCGGGGGTAAGCGTCGGCAAACTCGGAAAGCCCCATTTGCGCCAGCGCCGCATCGATACGGGCATCGGCCTGCGCGGCCGGGACATGCGCGAGTTTCAGCGGCAGCCGCACATTCTCCCGCACATTGGTCCACGGCATCAAGGTCGGCTCCTGGAACACAAAGCCGATCGAATGACCTCCGCTCACCTCGACCGCCGGCCGGGACACGCGGACCGTGCCCGATGTCGGCGCGTTCAGTCCCGCGATCAGGCGCAGCGCCGTCGACTTTCCGCAGCCCGAAGGCCCCAGCAGGGACACGAACTCGCCCTTGCGCACATCAAGGTCGAACGGCCCCAGCGCGCTCACCCCGCTGTCGTAGACCTTGGTGACACCGCGCAGACTGACCGCAAGGCCGGCAGAATCAGCCCCTGTTCCGGACTCGGTTTCGGACAAGGCCGCGGGCTCGGACATTGTGGCGTCCTATTTCTTTGGCCGCAGGTCGAGGCCGACACCCTTGTTGATGAAGCGAAGCGTATAGGCCTTGCGATAGTCGATGTCGGAACGCACGACATGGGCCCGCACCATCTTGTCGAAGAAGCTCGCCATCCGCTCGTCGGTCATGGCGCCGATGCCGTCGCGCAGGGAGTCGCCGGAATCGACGATGCCATATTCCTTCATCCGGGCGATCGAATAGGCCAGCAGTTCGTCGGTCATTTCCGGATTGAGCTTCTTGATCATCGCATTGGCGGGCGCGTTGTCACCGTACAGATAATGGTACCAACCGACGATCGAGGCATCGACGAAACGCTGAACCAAGTCCGGCTTCTTGTCGATCAGATCGCCGCGGGTCTCGATCAAAGTGGAGTAGGTGTTGAAACCATAATCCGCGAGCAGAATGATCCCCGGCTTGAATTTGGCGCTCTGTTCGATCGCGAACGGCTCCGAGGTCACGTAACCCTGCATCGCGCTTTGCTTGTCGGCGATAAACGGCTGCGAGTTGAACGTGTAGGGCCTGACCTTCTCCTCGCTGAAGCCATATTCGGACTTCAGCCATTGAAAATAACTTGAAACGCCTTCCTTGGACACGAACAGCGTCAGTGGCTTGAGTTCCTCGAGCTTGGTGATCTTCGACTCCGGATGCGTCAGCAGGACCTGCGGATCTTTCTGGAAGATGGCGGCGACCGAGATCACCGGCACATCGTTGACGACCGCATCGAGCGACATCAGGGTGTTCGCGGCCATGAAGAAATCGAGCTTGCCCGATATCAGCAGCATGCGGTTATTGTTGTTCGGACCGCCAGGCACGATGGTGACGTCGAGCCCGTAAGCCCGGTAGGTGCCGTCGGCCACGGCCTGGAAAAATCCGCCGTGCTCGGCCTCGGCGACCCAGTTGGTTCCGAACGAGACCTTATCCAGTGCTGTCTGGGCGTGCCCGGGCGACATGGACATCACAACGGCCAAGACATTGGCCAGGAGGCCGATCGTTAACGCTCGCAGCAAAAGAGCCGGGTTCATGTTGGACTCCGTCGATCATTCTGGCCCATGATGGGGCGCTGATGGCGTCCAATACAACTACCTTGTCATTCGTCCAAGGGAACGTTTCAAGGAAACGTTTCCAAGCAACCTCTAAGGAAACCTTTAGTTCGATGACTTCAACCGTTCCTCCCCGCGACTGGACCGACATCCACTGGCCTGATTTCGCCGGGGACGCCGCGGCGCGATGGATTGCGGTGTTGCCGCTGGCGGCTACCGAGCAGCACGGTCCGCATCTGCCCGTCGGCACCGACGTCATGATCGCGCAGGCCTATCTGGCGCGGGTGCGCGAGCTTTTGTCCGGCAGCCTTCCCGCAACCTTCCTTCCGATCCAGCCGGTCGGGATTTCCACCGAGCATACCGACTATCCGGGCACGCTGACGCTCCCGACCGAAGCTGCGCTGAAGGCCTGGATGGCGCTCGGTGGAGGCGTCGCGCGGGCCGGCATCAAAAAGCTGGTGATGGTCACCAGCCACGGCGGCAACAGCGCGGCCATGAGCCTTGTCGCGCAGGATCTGCGCGCGCAGCATGGGCTTCTCGTCGTCACCACCGGCTGGTCCCGGCTCAGCGCGCCGGAGGGATTTTTTTCCGCGCCGGAATTACAGCATGGCATCCATGGCGGCGCCGTCGAGACCTCGATCATGCTGGCCCGATACCGGCAGCATGTGCGTCTTGAAGCGATCGCGGATTTTCGCCCGGCGGGGATCGCGATGGAAAAGGACTATCGCTGGCTATCACCGCACCGGCCGGCGCCGTTCGCATGGCAAGCCCAGGACCTTCACCCGAGCGGTGCTGTCGGCGATGCGACGCAGGCCTCCGCGGAGAAAGGCGAACGCCTGCTCGATCACGGCGCGCGCGCGTTTTGTGAATTGCTCGCCGATGTCGACAGGTTTGACCTGCAAACCCTGGCGAACGTCCCGAAGATCTGACGGTCGCCCTGACCGTCCATCGTAGCGATCGAACTATCACGACCCGGAATTAATCGAGCGCGATTCGAACCGGATTCGAAGTCGCTCCGTCCAATGGATATGCGGACCATAACGGGCCGCCTCAAATCCGGATGGAGTTTCTGATGTCGATCAAATCGAAAATCGCGGCCCTCGCCCTCGTCGCACTCGCCGTCACCGGCACCGTCGCTTCCACCACCACCCAGGCAGAAGCCAGGGGCTTCGGCTGGGGCATTGGTGCCGGCCTGATCGGCGCCGCCGTGGTCGGCAGCGCGATCGCCGCCAACGACGGCTATTATTACAACGGTTATCGCCGCTGCGGCTGGGTTCGCCAGTTCGACGCCTACGGCAACTACATGGGCCGCGTTCGCACCTGCAATTACTGAGATCGATTGAGATCGGCTGAGCCAGAGCCTTCACGCGCGCCGACATTCGCCCCGCAGCAACGGGCCGGCCTTCGCCCGAAACCGCTCTGAGCGTGGATCCTGCGTCCGGCACGGGCGCCTCATCCACCCCCGTGTCGCACCCGACCCGCCCGGTTATCCCCCCGGGCGGGTCATCTTTTTGAATCCCGAAAATAATTTCAATGATCGCGCCGATGCCTCGACATTTGATCGATTGACATAGCATAGGGGGGTACCCTATATGGGCCATGGCCCATACGATCAAAGAGAAAAAAAAGCTATTGGCGCGCGTCGGCCGCATCCGTGGCCAGGTCGAGGCGATCGAGCGCGCCCTGACCGAAGAGGCGGAATGCGAGCGCATCATGCATATGATCGCCGGCATTCGCGGCAGCGTGGCCGGCCTGATGGCCGAGGTGGTCGAGGACCACATCCGCACCCATCTCGTCGATCCCGAGAAAAATCCCGGCGCGCTCAATGCCGACGCCGCGGACCAGCTGATCGATGTGATCCATACCTATCTCAAGTGAGAGCATCATGACCGACATCTTCCAGGTTCAGCCGCACGATCACGTCTTTCTGGGCCCAGACCATGAAAGAGCCGAACGCCGGACCTGGGCCGTGATCGTGCTTTGCAGCGTCATGATGATCGCCGAAATCATCGGCGGCGCGCTATTCGGCTCGCTGGCCCTGATCGCCGACGGATTGCACATGTCGACCCATGCCGGCGCGCTGCTGCTGGCTGCGCTGGCCTATACCTACGCCCGCAAATACGCTGACGATCGCAACTTCACCTTCGGCACCGGCAAGTTCGGCGATCTGGCGGGCTACAGCAGCGCCATCATTCTGGCGATGATTGCCCTGCTGATCGGCTACGAAGCCGTTTCGCGCCTGCTCAATCCGATTCCGATCAGCTTCAACGAGGCGATCCCGATCGCGGTCCTGGGTCTCGTGGTCAATGTCGCGAGCGTGTGGTTGTTATCCGGCGGCCATCATCACGGTCACAGCCATGGTCACGCACACGGTCATGGCCACGACCATGACGAACAACCTCGTCGTATCACCCTGGGTCGCGGTATTCTGGAAATCGAAGTCTTTGAAGACAACGTGCCGCCGCGGTTTCGCATCAGGACCGGTACCACCCTCTTGCCGGCCGCTTCCGATATCACCATCGAAACCATCCGGCCGGATGGCCGCCACCAGCACTTCACGTTCGAGGCCCGCGACGGATATCTGGAATCGCGCGACGAGATTCCGGAGCCGCATGCCTTCGTTGCCAGGGTTCGCCTGATGCAAGAGGGTCAAAACCTCGAGCACGAACTGCAATTCGAAGAGCACGATCACGGCCAAGATCACGGCCAAGATCACGGCAACGGCGCGCATCACCGCGACAACAATATGCGGGCCGCGGTCATTCACGTGCTGGCCGATGCCGGCGTTTCGGTCCTGGTCATCGCCGGGCTACTGATGGCGCGCGCGTTCGGCTGGCTCTGGATGGACCCTCTTGCCGGCCTCATTGGCGCGGTTGTGATCGCCAACTGGTCGTTCGGGCTATTGCGCGATACCGGCGGCATCTTGCTCGACCGCATGCCGGATCCGCGCATGGCCGAGAAAGTGCGCAAGGTAATCGAAACCGAGGGCGACCGCGTCACCGACCTGCATCTTTGGCGGCTCGGGCCGGGGCATCTCGGCGCGATCGTCTCGGTCGCCACGACCGGGCCCCACGAGGCGGCGCACTACCGGCAGCGGCTGGCGGGGTTTGCCGATCTGTCGCACGTCACCGTGGAGGTTCAGCACGCCAGCTCGGCCAATGGCTGAGCCCTCCCTGGGAATTTCCCGGACGATTTCAGAGCGCTATGTTGCACGGATGTCACTGGACGATGTCATTTAGCAGGTTTAGCCGCATTATTACTTGCACTTGCAAATCATTTGCAATAACTGGCAATAATCGAGGAATGAATTGTGCCTCCGTTTGGTCTGGTCATTGACCGTCGAAAATCGGCACCCCCAACGGACAGGATCAATGGCTTCATTTCGCTTCCGTGATGGCACCGCGCCGGCGATTGCAGCGATGAGCCGCCGCCGATCCAGGGAGCGCGTATTGGCCGGAGTCGGGCTTGGCATGCTTGCCCTCCATGGCCCCGCGATCGCGGGCGACCTTCCCGCAAGCCTTCCGGTCAAGGCACCGGTGACCTACACCAAGGCCCCCAAGATACCGGTCGCCAAGAGCTACGATTGGAGCGGCTGGTACATCGGTGCCAATGTCGGCGTGATCAGAGGCGCCTCGAACTGGTCCGCAACCCCGCCCGCGACCGGCGGCCCGGGGTTGAATGGATCGTTCAACCTTCCCTTCAATTTCGATTTCATGGCCGGCACCGGCAGCTATGCCGTCGGACTGCAGGGCGGATATAATTACGTTTTTCCTTCGCGTGTGTTGCTTGGCTTCGAGGCCGACGTCAGCGCCCCGAATTCGGACGTGCTGGTGCCCTATTCGGTACGCGGCAGCCAGACGGTGACCTCGCCTTTGGCCGGCCAGGTGGCCTATGGCGAGGCGGTCATTCAGTACGGCAGCGCCCGGGCCCGCGTCGGTTACGCGTTCGACCATTTCCTGCTCTATGGAACGGGAGGGCTGGCGTGGACCTATGATCAGGTGACGCGGACCCAGCTCGCCGCTTCGCCGTTGGCCGGCTCGGCGCCCACCGGGACGCTGGACACGGTGCTGATGTGGCGATTGGGTTGGGCAGCGGGGGCCGGTATCGAGATTCCGGTCACCGGCAACTGGAGCGCAAAAGCCGAATATCTGTGGACCGGGTTTGGCCACCTGGGCGTGATGTTCCCGGTCGGCGCGCAGGGTTACAGCTCCGACGTCGCCATGCAAAGCATCCGGGTCGGCCTCAACTACCACATCGGAAATAGTTCAGAGATACCGGACTTCCTGGCCAAGGGGCCGTCCGCGTTCGAGACCGACAACTTCGCATTCCACGGCCAGGCCACCTACCTCAACCAGTATGCCGCGCCGTTTCGGGCCCCCTACAGCGGCACCAACAGCCTGGCGCCGAACATCGGCCGCGAGACCGCCGACGTGACCTTGTACGCGGGTGTCCGGCTCTGGCAGGGTGCCGAAGCCTGGGTCAATCCGGAACTCGATCAGGGTTTTGGACTGAGCGGATCGGTCGGTGTTGCCGGCTTCCCAAGCGGCGAGGCCTACAAGGTCGGCGCGGACTATCCCTATACACGCCTCGACCGGGCGTTCCTGCGACAGACGATCAACCTCGGCGGCGATGTTCAGAAGGTCGAGCCCGGGCAGAACCAGTTTTCCGGAACACAAACGTCGGATCGGCTGGTGTTCACGGTCGGGAAAATCGGCGTACCCGATATCTTCGACACCAACAAATACGCCCACGATCCGCGCAACGATTTCATGAACTGGTCGATCGTCGATACCGGAACGTTCGATTACGCGGCGGACGCCTGGGGCTATACGGTGGGCGCTGCCGCGGAGTGGTATCAAGGTCAGTGGACCGTGCGAGGAGGTATCTTCGACCTTTCGATCGCGCCGAACACGACGACCCTGGATTCTCGGTTCGAGCAGTTCCAGTGGGTCGGTGAGATCGAGCGGCGATATTCCATTTGGGATCAGCCTGGCAAGCTCGCGGTCACCGGATTCCTGACGCGAGGCCGGATGGGAAGTTTCGAGGACGCCATCCAGCTCGCCGCGGTGACGGGAGGCCCAGCCGACATTGCGGCCGTGCGGCAATACCAGAGCCGAGGCGGCATCAGCATGAACCTCGAACAGCAACTGATGCCCAATGTTGGTTTCTTTGCCCGTGCCGGCTTCGCCAATGGCGATATCGAACCCTATGAATTCACTGACATCGACCGAACCGCCGCCGCAGGCCTCTCGGTTTCGGGAAAGCAATGGGGGCGGGATGACGACACCTTCGGGATTGCCGGCGTGGTCAATGGGATCACCAAGGTCCACGAGGCG
>NZ_JBEKCZ010000164.1:0-11762 GCF_050014615.1 Bradyrhizobium sp.
GAACCGGGGCATTCGTCTCACCACCGGCGTCGAATTTGCCCGTCGTGACGCGCCGGCGACGCCGATCCAGATCAAGCAGGCGCTGCCGCGGGCGCACGCTCTGTTTCCGCTGGGCGAGCCGGTCGATGCAAAACCCTGGATGGGGGCGCGGCCGTGTTTGCCCGATATGGTGCCGGTGATCGGGCAGGCGCCACGCCATCCCGGGCTGTGGTTCGATTTCGGACACCAGCATCACGGGCTGACGCTGGGTCCCGCGACCGGCCGCTTGCTGGCGGAAATGATGACCGGCGAGACGCCTTTTGCCGATCCCACGCCCTATGCTGCAGCGCGTTTTGGTTGACCATAAAGAGCTCCCATCCTTTAGGCGACTTGCGTCCTGTGGCCTGTCGCGGCGATACTGCTGCAAGTTGTCTAGATGCAATCGGGAGTACACATGAAGGTAAACGTTGAGATAGATTGCACGCCGCTGGAAGCCCGGCAGTTTTTCGGACTTCCGGATGTGCAGCCGATGCAGACGGCGGTGATGGAAAAACTCCAGACCCAGATGATGGCCAATATCCAGAAGGTTTCCCCGGAAGCGCTGATGCAGAGCTGGTTGACCTTCGATCCGAAGATCGCCGAGCGATTTTCGGACATGTTCGTAACCATGGCGGGCCTCGGCGGCTCGCGCGCCGCCGATAAGAAATAATGCCGCCGGATGACCGCGGCGAATCGCCCGCACCGGGCCGGCTGCGTCCGCCCGGTCTCGGCCTGCTGCTGGCCGAGATGCGAGGGATATTCGAGTTCAACACCAGCCTGCTGCTGTCGCCGCTTCTGATGCGCGCGCGCAAGGGCGACGGTCATCCGGTGCTGACATTGCCGGGTTTCCTCGCCAGTGACCTGTCGATGGCGCCGATGCGCAGATATCTCAGGGAACTCGGCTACGACGCCTATGCCTGGAAGATGGGCCGCAATGTCGGGGGCGTTGCGCGGATGCGGGCCGCGCTGCGCGACCGGCTCGCCGAGATTCATGCCAGTACCGGCCGCAAGGTCAGTGTCGTCGGATGGAGTCTGGGCGGCATCTTTGCGCGCGATCTGGCGCTGCAGGCGCCGGAACAGGTGCGGTGCGTGGTGACGCTGGGCAGTCCGTTCGCCAACGATGTGAGAGCAACCAACGTCACCCGGCTTTACGAGGCGCTGTCCGGTGAAGCGGTCGCGGATGATTCCGAACTTCGAAAGGCTATCGCCGGCGATCTGCCGGTTCCGGCGACGTCGATCTATTCACGCAGCGACGGCATCGTGAACTGGCGAACCTGCCTCCAGCGTCCCTCCGATACCGCCGAGAATATCGAGGTGTACCTCGCCAGCCATACCGGCCTCGGCGTGAACGCGGCCGCCTTGTGGGCGGTCGCCGACCGTCTGGCGCAAGCCGAGGGCCAATTCAGTCAATTTGATCGATCGGGGCCGTTTGCCATTGCATATGCGCCTCCGGAACAGGCACAATCCTGACCGACGTTCCCGGATAGGGGCCGTCTGAACGCCAGAAGCGCCAGCAAGGCGCCGCGTGACACTGCGAGGGAGGAACACATGAGTGACGCCAGGAAGCTGTCCTCGATGGATGCGTCGTTTCTGTATCTGGAAACGCCGGAAATGCCGATGCATGTCGGGAGCATGGCGATCTTCCGTCTGCCCGACGACTACAAGGGCAATTTCTTCGAGGAGTTCAAGGCGATGATCGCCTCGCGGCTGCATATCGCGCCGATCCTTAAAGCACGGCTGGAAAAGGCGCCGCTCGACATCGATCATCCGTCCTGGGTCGAGGACGACCAGTTCGACATCGACCGACATATCTTCCGCGGCAGCCTTCCGGCGCCTCACGATCGCGCGACGCTGGAGCGCATCGTCGGCTGGATGCATGCCAAGCTGCTCAACCGCGCGCGTCCGTTGTGGGAATTCTATGTCTTCGAGGGCATGAAGGACAACGAGATCGGGCTTTATTCCAAGATGCACCACGCCTGCATCGACGGCGGTGCCGGCGCCGCCCTCACCAACATGATCTACGACGTCACGCCGGTTCCAAGACAAATCGAGATACCGACGGTATCAGCGAAAGTCGAACAGGAGCCGCGCGACATCGCCGCCAATTTCATCGATTCCTATCAGCAGCTCTGGCGTCAGCCTTTCGATGCCTCCGCGGCCGCCAAGGGCATCGATCTGCCGCGCACCGGCAAGAGCGATCTCGGATCGATCCTGTTCGACAACGCGATGTTCCAGATCGAATCCGCGGTCAAGTTCGTCGGCAGCGTTCCGACCATGCTCAAAAGCGTCTCCGATGTGATTGGAAAGATTTCCGATCCGAAATCGCGCGACAGCATCGCCAGCATGGTGTCGCCCTCGACGATCCTCAACAAATCGATTTCATCGGAGCGCAGCTTTGCCGGCGTATCGATCCCGCTGAGCCGGGCCAAGGCGCTGGCCAAGCAGGCCGGCGGCAAGCTCAACGACGTGGTGCTGGCGATCTCCTCCGGCGTGGTGAGGCGCTATTTGCTGGAAAAGGGCGCGCTGCCGGCCAAATCGATGACCGCCGCGGTGCCGATCTCGTTGCGGGAGGAGGGCAATACCGATTCCAACAACCAGGTGTTCGGCATGATCTGCTCGATCGCGTCCAACATCGAAGACCCCAAGGCGCGGCTCGAGGCGATCATCGCGCAATCCACCAAGTCCAAGGAGATGTCGCATCCGCTGCGGGCCTTGATGCCGCAGATGTCCAACATCTCGATGCTGGGCGCGCCGATTCTGGTCCAGATTCTGGCGCTGCTGTACAGCCGCTCCAGCCTGTCGGATGTGCTGCCGCCGGCGGCGAATATCACGGTGTCCAACGTGCCCGGGCCGCGCCAGACGCTGTATGCCGCGGGCGCCGAGCTGCTGCACATCTTCCCGGTGTCGATCGCGACCCATGGGCTGGCGCTGAACATCACCGTGCAAAGCTACCGCGATCAACTGGATTTCGGCTTCATCGCCGGCGCCAACATCATTCCGCACGTCCAGGTGCTCTGCGACATGCTGCCGGGAGAATTCGCCGCTCTTGAAGCCGCCTTCGCCCCGCCGGCCGATCTCAAGAGCGCGGCAAGCTAGAGCGCGCGCTAGACCAAGTGAGGCCGTGACAATGATTGAAATGCCGCCACTGCAGTTCGCCCCCACCAACGGCATTCGCATGGGCTACTACGAAGCCGGCCCGACCACCGACACGCCGCCGGTCATTCTCTGCCACGGCTGGCCGGAGATCGCGTTTTCATGGCGCCACCAGATCAAGGCGCTGGCGGCAGCCGGCATCAGGGTGATTGCGCCGGATCAGCGCGGCTACGGCGCCACCGACCGGCCCGAGCCCGTCGAATCCTATGACATCGAGCACCTGACCGGCGATCTCATCGGCTTGCTCGATCATCTCGGGATCGACAAGGCCATCTTCGTCGGTCACGACTGGGGCGGCTTTATCGTCTGGCAAATGCCGCTGCGGCACATCGATCGCGTCGCCGGCGTTGTCGGAGTCAATACGCCGCACACCAACCGTGCATGGGCGGATCCGATCGAGCTGTTGCGCACGCGCTTCGGCGATCAGATGTATATCGTGCAGTTCCAGGACCCGGCGCACGAGCCCGACCGGATATTCGGCAGCCGCGTGGAGCAGACTTTTGATGCTTTCATGCGCAAGCCGGTGCCGCGCCCCGACAGCGCACCGGAGGAACAGGTGGTTGCCGGCGTCGGCGCTTCCCCGCGACTTAATCTGGCGTTTCCGCAGATGATTGCCGGCTACGACGCCAGGCACGATCCGCGCACGCCGATCCTGTCGCCGGAGGAAAAGAAGGTGTTCGTCGACACCTTCACCAGGACCGGCTTCACCGGCGGCATCAACTGGTACCGCAACATGTCGCGCAACTGGCAGCGCTCGGCCGGGATCGATCACACCGTGCGTGTGCCGTCGCTGATGATCATGGCCGAAAACGATCAGGTGCTGCCGCCGTCCTCGGCCGACGGCATGGAGAAGATCATTCCTGATCTCGAGAAATACCTGGTTCGCGGCAGCGGCCACTGGACGCAACAGGAAAAGCCGGACGAGGTCAGCGCCAAGCTGATTGAATGGCGTCGAAAGCGATTCGGGTGACGGAATTAATTCATCGTCATTGGGAGCGACTCGATCTGTCATTCCGGGGCGATGCGAAGCATCGAGCCCGGAATCTCGAGATTCCGGGTCCGGTCCTTCGGACCATCCCGGAATGACGAATCCCCTTTGATAAAGTCGCAGGAGACAAGTTCACGATGGCGTCCACCAACAAACTGAGCCCGATCCCCCATCCGCCGAAAAAGCCGGTGGTCGGCAATATGCTGTCGCTGGATGCCAAGGCGCCGGTACAGCATCTGGTGCGGCTGACCAAGGAGCTGGGGCCGATCTTCTGGCTGGACATGATGGGCGCGCCGATCGTCATCGTCTCCGGTCATGACCTCGTCGAGGAGCTCAGCGACGAGAAGCGCTTCGACAAGGCGGTGCGCGGTTCGCTGCGCCGGGTGCGCGCGGTCGGAGGCGACGGATTGTTCACGGCCGATACCAGGGAGCCGAACTGGAGCAAGGCACACAACATCCTGATGCAGCCGTTCGGCAATCGGGCCATGCAATCCTATCACCCGAGCATGGTCGATATCGCCGAACAGCTGGTGAAGAAGTGGGAACGGCTCAACGGCGATGAGGAGATCGACGTCGTCCACGACATGACCGCGCTGACGCTGGATACGATCGGGCTGTGCGGTTTCGACTATCGCTTCAATTCATTCTATCGCCGGGATTATCACCCGTTCGTGGAATCGCTGGTGCGCTCGCTCGAAACCATCATGATGACCCGCGGCATTCCCTTGGAGGGCCTCTGGCTGAAGAAACGCCAGCATGAACTCGCGCAAGACGTGGTGTTCATGAACAAGATGGTCGACGAAATCGTCGCCGAGCGCCGCAAGAATGCCGAGGCCGCCGAAGGCAAAAAGGACATGCTCGGCGCCATGATGACCGGCGTCGACCGCGCCACCGGCGAGCAACTCGATGACGTCAACATCCGCTACCAGATCAATACCTTCCTGATCGCGGGGCATGAAACCACCAGCGGGCTGTTGTCGTGCACGATCTACGCGCTGCTCAAGCACCCCGAAGTACTCAGGAAGGCCTATGAGGAGGTCGACCGCGTCCTTGGCTCCGATCTCGATGCGAGACCAACCTACCAGCAGGTGACGCAGCTCACCTACATCACGCAGGTTCTGAAGGAAGCGCTGCGGCTATGGCCGCCGGCGCCGGCCTATGGCATCTCTCCGCTCAGTGATCAGACCATCGGCGGCAAATACAAGTTGAAGAAAAACACCTTCATCACCGTGCTGGTGATGGCGCTGCATCGCGATCCCAGCGTGTGGGGGCCCAATCCCGATGCGTTCGATCCGGAAAATTTCAGCCGCGAGGCCGAGGCGGCGCGGCCGGTCAATGCCTGGAAGCCGTTCGGCAACGGGCAGCGCGCCTGCATCGGCCGCGGTTTCGCTATGCATGAGGCGGCGCTCGCGATCGGCATGATCCTGCAGCGTTTCAAGCTGGTCGATATCCATCGCTATCAGATGGTGCTGAAGGAGACGCTGACGATCAAGCCGGATGGATTCAAGATCAAGGTACGTCCGCGGACCGAGAAGGATCGCGGCGCTTACGCGGGACCGACCACGGCGGCGGTGTCGAGCGCGGCACCAGCGCCGCGCGCCCGGACCCGGCCAGGCCACAACACGCCGCTGCTGGTGCTCTATGGATCGAACCTAGGCACCGCCGAGGAACTCGCCACCCGCGTCGCGGATCTGGCCGAAGTCAATGGCTTCGCCACCAGGCTCGCGCCGCTGGATGATTTCGTCGGCAAGCTGCCGGAGCAGGGCGGCGTGTTGATTTTCTGCGCGTCTTATAACGGGGCTCCGCCCGATAACGCTGCGCAGTTCGTCAAATGGCTCGGCGGCGAGCTGCCGAAGGATGCCTTCGCCAAGGTCCGCTATGCGGTGTTCGGCTGCGGCAACAGCGACTGGGCTGCGACCTATCAGTGGATTCCGCGCGTCATAGATTCGCAACTGGCCGCGCACGGCGCGCGCAGCGTGTACGCCCGTGGCGAGGGTGACGCCCGCAGCGATCTCGATGGCCAATTCGAAAGCTGGTTCACAGCAATGGCGCCGGTGGCGACGAAGGAATTCGGCATCGATTCGAATTTCAGCCGCAGTGCCGACGACGAGCCGCTCTACCGGATCGAGCCGGTGGCGCCTTCCGCGGTCAATGCGATCGTTGCGCTTGGCGGCGTCGCGCCGATGAAGCTGCTGGTCAACAGCGAACTGCAAAACAAGTCAGGCGCCAATGCCTCGGATCGTTCGACCCGGCATATCGAGGTGCAACTGCCGCCCGGCATCACCTACCGCGTCGGCGATCATCTCAGCGTGGTGCCGCGCAACGATCCGGCATTGGTGGATTGCGTCGCGCGCCGTTTCGGATTTGTCCCCTCCGACCAGATCCGGTTGCAGGTCGCCGAAGGCCGCCGCGCGCAATTGCCGGTCGGTGACAGTGTTTCGGTCGGGCGGCTGCTGAGCGAGTTTGTCGAACTGCAGCAGGTCGCGACCCGCAAGCAGATTCAGATCATGTCGGAAAATACCCGCTGCCCGGTGACCAAGCCCAAACTGCTGGCCTATATCGGCGACGATGCCGCCGCCACCGATCGCTATCGCTCGGACATTCTGGCCAAGCGCAAATCGGTGTTCGACCTCCTCGAGGAGCATCCGGCCTGCGAATTGCCGTTCCACGCCTATCTGGAAATGCTGTCGCTGCTGGCGCCGCGCTATTACTCGATCTCGTCGTCGCCGTCAGCCGATCCCGCGCGCTGCAGCGTCACCGTCGCGGTGGTCCAGGGTCCTGCGGGTTCCGGACGCGGCGTCTACAAGGGCATCTGTTCGAACTACCTCGCCGGCCGTCACGCCGGCGAGACGATCCACGCCACGGTGCGCGAAACCAAGGCCGGGTTTCGGCTGCCCGACGACGTCTCCGTGCCGATCATCATGGTCGGTCCCGGGACCGGCCTGGCGCCGTTCCGCGGCTTCCTGCAGGAGCGCGCCGCGCGCAAGGTCCAGGGCGCGAAACTCGGCCCGGCGATGCTGTTTTTCGGCTGCCGTCATCCCGAGCAGGATTATCTCTACGCGGACGAGCTGAAGGCCTTCGCCGCCGACGGCATCACCGAACTGCATACCGCCTTCTCGCGCACGCAGGCGCCGAAGACCTATGTGCAGAATCTGATCGCGGCACAGCGGGAGCGCGTCTGGAATTTGATCGAACAGGGCGCGATCATCTATGTCTGCGGCGACGGCGGAAAAATGGAGCCGGACGTCAAGGCAGCATTGGTGGCGATCTATCGCGAACGCGCCGGCGCGGATGCGGCCGCGGGGCAGCGCTGGATCGACGATCTCGGCGCCAGGAACCATTACGTGCTCGACGTCTGGGCGGGGAGCTGACGCCGTCTATCAACGTGTCGTCCCGGCGTACGCCGGGACCCATACGCCGCGGCCTATCGATGTAACGACTCTGTTGGACAAATCCCTTTAACCACGGACATCAGTGGTTATGGGTCCCGGCGTTCGCCGGGACGACGAGATGAATATATCGTCATCAGTGCATTTTCTTTTAGTGCATTTTCTTGGCCGACGCGGCATGGGCGTGCTTGTCGATGGCGTCGATGATCTGCGGCCACATCGGGATCGGCAAGGCGTGGCCCATGCCTTCGATCATTAGGAGTTTCGCGCCGGGGACCGAGGCCGCGGTGTCCTTGCCGCCTTCCGGGCGGACCAGAGGGTCGACGGTGCCGTGGATGACCAGCGTCGGGGTCTTGACCGACGCCAGCCGCTCCTTGCGGCTGCCTGAGGCGAGGATGGCGCGAAGCTGCCGTCCGACGCCGGCGGGATTAAGTCCGCGCTCATAGCTGCGTTCGGCGCGTGAACGATCGAGCGCCTCGTCTTCCGGAAAACTGCCGACGCGCAGCACTTTCCAGGTCTGCGCGAAACGAACGAAATACTCTTCCTTGGTGGCCGGCGGTGGCGCCATCAGCACGGCGGTGGCCTCGCGGGTCGGTGGCGGCACTTTTGGGTTGCCGGTGGTCGACATGATCGAGGTCAGCGAGCGCACCCGCTGCGGAAACGAGATCGCCAGCTCCTGGGCGATCATGCCGCCCATCGACGCGCCCACCATATGCGCCGAGGGGATGCCCAGCGTATCCATCAGGCCGATGACATCCAGCGCCATGTCATGCAGCTTGTAGGGCGCCGCGACCGGAATCTTCAGGAACCGCATCTTGAGCAGCTCGATCGCGGTCAGGCGCTTGCCGCCGGAGAGCCTGCTGGACTTGCCGATGTCGCGATTGTCGAAGCGGATGACGCGAAAGCCGCGCGCCGCAAGCTGCCGGCAGAAATCATCGTCCCAATGGATCATCTGGGCGCCCAGGCCCATGATCAGCAGCAACGGCTCCGCGCCGGCGTCGCCAAAAATCTCGTAACAGAGCTCGATGCCATTGGCACGGGCCATTTGCGGTGGCTGATGGGCTGACGGGTTCACCCTGGCGTTCCCTTCCGAATGGTATTGTTACGACGACTCTATGACACGGTTTGTCGCGCTGCAGAAGGCTCCAGAAGGCTCTCTCCTGGCCTGGAAATCGGCACGCCGGGTTGACCGGCCCGGCGCAACGGTATGGAATGATTGAAAACAGGCGACGTAATCGCCGTCAATCCGGGGAGACGCCGATGGCCGACAAGAGCAACGATCCGGTCGTGCTGTGGCAGACCATGATCGGCGAGATGGAGAAGGGTTTCAACGCCTTCGCCAATCAGGCGATGGCGTCGCCGCAATTCAGCAAGGTCGTCAATCAGGTCGGCGGGGCCACGGCGGGTGCGCAGAAGCAGCTCGGCGACCTCATGGAAAAATACCTCGTCAGCATGAACCTGCCGAGCCGCGCCCAGATGGTCAATGTGGCCGAACGGCTGCAGTCGATCGAAGGGCAGTTGAACGAGATCAAGGCGCTGCTGCATCAGGTGCACAACGATCCCGCTGCGCCGCAGGGTGGCACCGCGGGCGCGCCAAAACCGCCGCGCACCAGACGTCCGCCACAGGCCGCCGGGGATTAAAAATGAACGCCGCCGCGGGCCTCGATCTGACATCCATACCGGAGCGTATTCAGTCCGAAGTGCAGCGTGCGATCCAGCGCAGCATCAAGGGCGTCGAATATCTGTCATCGTCGGGTCCGTCGCTCGGCGCGACGCCGAAGGACATCCTGCATGTGCGCGGCACGATGAACCTGTATCACTACCGGCCGGTCGTGGACGAAATTTACCGGGTGCCGATCCTGATCGTGATGGCGACCACCAACCGCGGCTATATCCTCGACCTGGTGCCCGGCCAGAGTTTTATCGAGTTTCTCTTGAAGCGCGGCTACGACGTCTACATGCTGGACTGGACCGCGCCGAAGCCGGAAGAGAAATCGTTGCGGATGGAGGATTACGTCCTCGACTTCATCCCGGATTGCGTCCGCCAGGTGCAGCGCGATTCCGGCGAGACCGATGTCACCGTGATCGGCTATTGCTTCGGCGGCGTGCTGTCGCTGCTCTACGGCTCGATCTTCCCTGACGGGCCGATGAAGAACCTGATTTGCTTCACCACGCCGGTCGATTTTCGCGAGATGAAGCTGTTCCAGAATTTCGCCGACCGGCGCTATTTCGACGTCGATCGCCTGATCGACAGCGTCGGCAACGTGCCGCCCGAGATGATCCTGTCATCCTTCGAGATGTTGCGGCCGGCCTCGCGCGTCGCGAGCCAGGTGCAATTGTGGGAGAACATCTGGAACGACGAATACGTCAAGTCGTACCGGATGTTCGATCGCTGGGCGACCGATACGCTGCCGCTGGCCGGCGAATATTTCCGCACCATCACCCGGGACCTGATGTGGGACAACAAGCTCTACAATGACGCGATGTCGGTCGGCGGCCGCAAGGCGGATATTGCCGCGATCAAGGTTCCGATCCTGCACGCGGTCGCCGAGCACGACCACATCGTGCCCTATGATGCCGCCAAACCCCTGATCCAGAAGATCGGCTCGGCCGACAAGCAGGAAGTGATCCTCAAGGGCGGCCATGTCAGCCTGGTCGCCGGCGCCAATGCCATCAAGCGGCTGTGGCCGAAACTGGATTCATGGCTGGGTGAGAGATCGACATGAGCGTTGAGACCCGTATTTATCCGCGCCGCGTCACGACCGAGGCCGGCGAGATCGAATTCCGGTTGATGTCGCAGGCCGATGAAGCCGCCGTGCTCGACTTCGCGCGAAAACTCCCGGTCCACGATTTGCTGTTTCTGCCGCGCGACATCAGCGAGCCGAAGGTACTGGCGGCCTGGATCAAGGAGATCGAGCGCGGCGCGATCATGAGCCTGCTGGCGGTGCAGGCGGGCAGGGTGGTGGGCTGCGGGACGCTGGTGCGCGATCCCCTGTCGTGGTCGCCCCATGTCGGCGAAATCCGCAACGTCGTTGCGACGGATGTGCGCGGCCAGGGGGTCGGGCGCGCGTTGACGCAGGAAATCTTTGCCCTCGCTTTAGGCGCCGGCCTCGAAAAGCTTGTCGTGCAGATGACGGTCGATCAAACCGGCGCCATCGCGATTTTCGAAGGCCTGGGATTCAAGGCGGAAGCGCTGCTGCGTGACCATGTGAAGGATAAGGCCGGCAAAAACCACGATATCGTCGTGCTCGGGCATAATGTGGCGCAGGTCCGGGCCCAGATGGAGGCCTATGGCCTGCCGGGGGCCGTGCAGCGCTGAAGACTCTCACGCGAAAACTGCCCCGGACGCGATCCGGGTCGGAGGCGGTTTACCGGGCAGATTGCCTAATCCGCACTCCGATCACGTATTCGTGATATCGCACTGCAACATTGATGTTGCGCCGCACCATTAACTATGGCACAACCATCTCGCCCCGGGCCAATCCGGACGGGGTGAGCCCATAGCTCAAAACCTGAGGATGGAGAGACCCAATGACCACCGAGACCCAAGCCAATTCCGTGCTGAACACCGTCAAGGAAGCTTTCGCACCCGTCACCGAAGCGCTCAAGAACCTCCAGAACATGGAAGTTCCCGAGGCTGCCCGTGAGTTCGTCAAGAAGACCGCCGGCACCGCCAAGGAGCGCGCCGCCGACCTTCACGCCGGCTCCGAGAAGGTGACTGCCGCGATCGAGACCGCTGTTGCCGGTTCGGTCAGCGAAGCCGCCAAGATCAGCCGGAATATCCAGCAGGCGATCTATCAGGACACCGAAACCTTCTTCGCGGGCATCGACAAACTGGCGTCCGCCAAGTCGCTCAACGAAGCGGTTCAGATCCAGTCCGATATGGTCCGTGCCAGCGGCGAAGTGTTCGTCTCGCGGGCGAAGTCGGCCACCGAATATCTCGGCAAGCTCGTCGCCGACGGTGCCAAGTCCGCGCAGGACAATTTGTCCAAGGTCTACAGCAAGACCGCCTGATCGCGATCGACTGACGGCCACTTATTCGAAGGCCCGCATCTGCGGGCCTTCTTTTTGACGCCTGTCCGCTTAGATCAGTTCCTCGTCTCTCCACCGTCATTCCGGACGACGCGAAGCGTCGATCCGGAATCTCGAGATTCCGGGTTCGTGCTGCGCACGCCCCGGAATGACGGCGATGGGGACGTCGCGCGATGGTTGAT
>NZ_JBEKCZ010000165.1:0-11739 GCF_050014615.1 Bradyrhizobium sp.
CGCCGAGGAACTGACCAGCTCGATCGTGGAGATCGGCCGTCAGATCGAATTGTCGAATTCGACCGTTCGTTCGGCCGGCATCGTCACCGCGCGTTCGGAGACCGAGATCGAGGGTCTGGCGCAGGCCGCTCAAAGCATCTCGTCGGTGGTGGATCTGATTCAGGCCATCGCCGCGCAGACCAACCTGCTGGCGCTCAACGCCACCATCGAAGCCGCGCGGGCCGGTGAAGCCGGCCGCGGCTTTGCCGTGGTGGCGCAAGAGGTCAAGTCGCTGGCCGAGCAGACCGCGAAGGCGACCCAGGAAATCGCCCAGCATGTTCAAGGCATCCAGACCTCGACCGGCACGGCCGTCGCCTCGGTCAAGGAAGTCGGCGTGGCGATGCGCCAGATCGACGAAGTGACCACGGCCATCGCCAGCGCGGTCGAGCAGCAGGGCGCCGCCACCCGCGAGATCTCGCAGAACGTCCAGATGGCGGCCGCGGGCACCCAGACGCTGGCCTCGAGCATCTCGACGGTCAGCACCGCGATCGGCGAAACCAGCCGCTCCGCCGACCATGTGCTGGATGCTTCCGGCAAGGTGTCGACCGCCGCCGCCACGCTCGCCGAACAGGTCGCGCAGTTCTTCATCACGCTGCGCAACGGCCCGATGGACCGCCGCGAGCAGGACGATCCGAACTACAAGGGCCCGCAACGGCGCGCCGGCAACGCGCAGAACCGCAAAGTCGCTTGAAGCTCGCGTGATAAAGCGGCCTCGCGAACCGCGAGGCCCGGTAGGGCGACGGCAGGCGACCTGGGGGATTACATGCTCACATCGATCGCGAATTTCGGCATTCGCGGCCGGCTGCTGGCCGGCTTCGCGCTGATCTGCCTAGTGCTGGCGGCGACCGTCGGATATACGGTCTACGCGGTGTCCGGCATCTCTTCGCGCGTCAAACAGGTCGTCGATCTCCGCGCGCCGGTGGCGATCGCGAGCACTCAGCTGGTTGGCAATCTCCACTCGACAATGGCCGCGCTGCGCGCCTATCTTCTTACCGGCAGCGCGGAAGACAAGCAGATCGGCGCGGCGATGTGGATCGAGCTGGAACGCACCATCACCGAGTTCGATCGCCTTGCAAGGGATTTCACCGCTGCCGACGCGGCGCGCTGGAATGAAGCCAAGGCGCTGATCGAGGAATTCCGCGCGGCCCAGCAGAAGGCCGAGGCGATCGCCTTCACGCCGGATGCATTTCCGGCCACCAAAATGCTTCTGACCGAGGCGGCGCCGCTGATCGGGAGGATGTCCGTCGCGCTCACCAAAATGATCGACGAAGAGGGCGGGCTCGAGGCAACCCCCGAACGCAAGCATCTGCTCAAGCTGCTCGGCGACGGGCGCGACTACCTTGCTTCCGCCCGGTCCCAGCTCAGACAATATGTCATGTCGGGCGACGTGGTTGATCGCGAAAAATTCTATCCGCCGCTGGCCGGCTTCAGGGCCGCGCTTGCCGAGCTCGTGGCGCAGAAGGCACTTCTGACCGGCTCGCAAACAGCCGCGCTGGATGTCCTGACCAGGACAGACGGTGAATTCGCGCCGCAGCCGGACAGGATCTTCGCGATTCGCCAGTCGCCGGCATGGAATTCCGCCATCTACCTTATCGTCACGGAAGCCGCGCCGCGCGCGGCCGGGATCCTCGACCTGCTCGACGGCAAGAAGGAGCCCGACGGCACGCGATCCGGCGGCATCAAGACCAATCAGCAGGCGATGCTGGCGGAGGACTCGCGCAGCGTGGAGCACGGCGTGGAAACCCTGCTGCTGTCGCAATGGATTCTGCTCGTCGCCGGGCTGGCGATGGCCATCGCCATCGCGGTCCTGGTCGCCCGCTCCATCACCCGGCCGATCGCCGAACTGGTGAAGGATTCCGAGCGCCTCTCCGGAGGGGACACGTCGGTGGAGTTCAAGGCTGCCGCCCGCGGCGACGAAATCGGCCAGGTGGCGGGCGCGGTGGCAAAATTCCGCGACAACGTCATCGCCCAGCAACAGGCGGCGAAGGATTTCGCCGGCGAGGTCGAGGCGCGCGATGCGGCGAATCGCAACATGGAAAGCGCGGTCGAGGAATTCCGCGCCACCTCCGGTGAGCTGCTTTCCACCGTCGGCGAAAATGCCGGACGGATGCGCCAGACCGCCGAAGCCCTGACCGGTGTCGCCGGTGAGGCGACCAGGCAGGCGGCCTCGGCCGCCACCGCCTCCGGACAGACCGCGAGCAACGTTCAGACCGTCGCCGCCGCCGCCGAGGAACTCACCAGTTCGATTCAGGAAATCGGCCGGCAGATCGAGCTATCGAATTCGACCGTTCGTTCCGCCGCCGCCGTCACGGCGCGCTCGGAGAGCGAGATCGAGGGTCTGGCGCGGGCCGCGCAAAGCATCTCTTCGGTAGTCGACCTGATCCAGGCGATCGCCGCGCAGACCAATCTGCTGGCGCTCAATGCGACCATCGAGGCGGCGCGGGCCGGCGAGGCCGGGCGGGGATTCGCCGTGGTGGCGCAGGAAGTCAAATCGCTCGCCGGGCAGACCGCGAACGCGACAACGGAGATCGCCCAGCATGTTCAGGGCATCCAGAGTTCGACCGGCGCGGCCGTGGCCTCGGTCAAGGAAGTCGGCGTGGCCATGCGCCGGATCGACGAAGTGACGACCGCGATCGCCAGTGCGGTGGAACAGCAGGGCGCGGCAACCCGCGAGATCTCGCAGAACGTCCAGATGGCCGCCTCAGGCTCGCAGACGCTTGCGTCGAGCATTTCGACCGTCAGCCAGGCGATCGGGGAGGCCAACCGCTCCGCCGACCAGGTGCTCGACGCGTCCGGCAAGGTATCCAGCGCCTCCGAGCGCCTCGCGAGCGAAGTCCAGGAATTCTTCGTCCGATTGCGCAACGGTCCAATGGATCGCCGCGAGCAGGACGATCCGAACTACAGGGGTCCGAACCGGCGTGACACGACGGGTGGTGTCGTGGATCGAACGGGCCGCGCGCAGGAGCGTAAAATCGCATGACGGGCCGCGTCCAGCGACAAAGCCGGACGAAAGCGGGGCTTGCCTGCCGGGGATAGCCTGTGAGATGACCCTTTAAAGGGTTCTCGAACAGGTGTTGCCATGCGAGAAAAGAAAACTCCGGAAACGCTGCGCAGCGCGCGCTGGTTCGCGCCCGACGACCTCCGCGCCTTCGGCCACCGCTCGCGCGCCATGCAGATGGGCTACGCGCCGGAGGAGTGGAAGGATCGCCCTGTGATCGCGATCCTCAACACATGGTCGGATGCGCAGCCCTGCCACATGCATTTCAAGAGCCGGGTAGATGACGTCAAGCGCGGCATCCTGATGGCCGGCGGCTTCCCTATGGAACTGCCGGCGCTGTCGCTGTCGGAATCGTTCCTGAAGCCGACCACCATGCTCTATCGCAATCTGCTGGCGATGGACGCCGAGGAGCTGTTGCGCGGCCATCCCGTCGACGGCGTGGTGCTGATGGGCGGCTGCGACAAGACCACGCCGGCGCTGCTGCTCGGCGCCACCAGCATGAATCTGCCCGCGATCTATCTGCCGGCAGGCCCGATGCTGCGCGGCAACTGGAAGGGCAAGACGCTCGGCTCCGGTTCCGATGCCTGGAAATACTGGGACGAGCGGCGGGCCGGGAAAATCTCCGACAAGGACTGGGTCGACGTCGAGGCCGGCATCGCGCGCAGCTACGGCACCTGCATGACCATGGGCACCGCTTCGACCATGACCGCGATCGCCGAGTCGATCGGCATGACCTTGCCGGGGGCGTCCTCGATCCCGGCCGCCGACGCCGGCCACATCCGCATGGCGAGCGAATGCGGCCGGCGCATCGTCGATATGGTCTGGGAAGACCTGACGCCGCGGAAAATCCAGACCCGAAAGGCGTTCGAGAACGCGATCATTCACCTGATCGCGCAGGCGCGCCGTTCGGGTGCCGACATCGGGCTCGACGATTTCGAGAAAGCCAGCCGCAAGGTGCCTGTGATCGCCAACGTCCGGCCGAGCGGAGACACTTTTCTGATGGAGGACTTCTTCTATGCCGGCGGATTGCCGGGCCTGATGAGCCGGATCAGGGATCATCTGCATCTCGACGCGCTGACCGTCACCGGAAAGACGCTCGGCGAGAACATTGCCGGCGCCGAAGTCTATAATGACGACGTGATCAGGACGGTTGAAAACCCGATCTACGCCGAGGGCGCGCTTGCCGTGCTGAAAGGCAACCTCGCCCCCGACGGCTGCGTCATAAAACCCTCAGCCTGCGAGCCGCGCTTCTTGAAGCATACCGGGCCTGCGCTGGTGTTCGACGATTATCCCGCGATGAAGAAGGCGATCGACGATCCGAACCTCGATGTGTCGGCCGACCATGTCCTGATCCTGCGCAACGCGGGCCCGCAAGGAGGGCCGGGCATGCCGGAATGGGGCATGCTGCCGATCCCGACAAAGCTGGTCAAACAGGGCGTGCGCGACATGGTGCGGCTGTCGGATGCGCGCATGAGCGGCACCAGCTATGGCGCCTGTATCCTGCACGTCTCGCCGGAGTCCTATATTGGCGGGCCCTTGGCGCTGGTGAAGAACGGCGACCTGATCACGCTCGATATCGCCGGGCGCAGCATCAATCTCGATGTTTCCGAGGCCGAGCTGGCAAAGCGCCGCGCCGAATGGAAACAACCGAAAACCCGTTTCGAACGCGGCTATGGCTGGATGTTCACCAGACACATCAGGCAGGCCAATGAAGGCTGCGATTTCGATTTCCTCGAGACCGGCTTCGGTGCGCCGGTCGATGAGCCTTCGATTTACTAACCCCCGTCGTTCCGGGGCAAGGCGAAGCCTTGAGCCCGGAATCCATAACCACGATCGGGGGTTATGGATTCCGGGCTCGCGCCAAAGCGGCGCGCCCCGGAATGACAAGCTGAGAATGGGCATATCATGACCAAACTGACCGACGCCACCCGCAACAAACTGAAAACGGTCTCGACCGCGACGGTGGCGACCGCTTTGTTCAAGCGCGGCTTTCGCATCCAGATGATTCAGGATGTGCATCCGTTGGGTCCTGACCAGCCGGTGCTGGTCGGCGAGGCGTTTACGCTACGCTACATGCCGGCGCGCGAGGATCTCAACAAGCTCGAGGTGTTTCGCGACCGCTCCCATCCGCAGCGCAAGGCGATCGAAGACTGCCCGCCCGGCGCGGTGCTGGTGATGGACAGCCGCAAGGACGCCCGCGCCGCGTCCGCCGGCGCCATCCTGGTGACGCGGCTGATGCAGCGCGGCGTCGCCGGCGTGGTCACCGACGGCGGCTTTCGCGACGCGGCCGAAATCGCCAAACTCGGCTTTCCCGCGTTTCACCAGCGGCCGAGCGCGCCGACCAATCTGACGCTGCACCAGGCGATCGAGATCAACGGCCCGATCGGCTGCGGCGATGCGCCGGTGTTTCCCGGCGACGTCATTCTCGGCGACAGCGATGGCGTGTTGGTGATCCCAGCCCATCTCGCCGACGACATCGCCAACGAGGCCTTCGAGATGACCGCGTTCGAGGATTTCGTCACCGAGGAAGTGCGCAAGGGCCGCTCGATCTTCGGACTCTATCCCGCCACCGACGAGCAGACGCTGACCGATTTCGCGGCGTGGCGGAAGCGGACGGGAAGGTAGGCTTTTCAAGCGGGCGAGGGTATCTCTCTCCTCGTCGTCCCCGCGAACGCGGGGACCCATACGCCGCGGCGTCTCGGTTGGGCCATGGCGGTAGAGACCTTCCTCAGTAACAAGCGCCGGTGGTTATGGGTCCCTGCTTTCGCAGGGACGACAGAGATAGCAATCCGGGCCGCGACCTCACACCCCGCTCTCCGCCGCCATCCCCACCACCCACAGCGCGAACGCATAGGCGATCGCGACTTCGTCGAGCCGGTTGAAGCGGCCGGAGGCGCCGCCATGGCCGGCGCCCATATTGGTGCGTAACAATACCGGGCCGCCGCCGGTCATGATCGCGCGCAGCCGTGCGACCCACTTGGCCGGCTCCCAATAGGTGACGCGCGGATCGGTCAGCCCGCCCATCGCCAGGATCGCCGGATAGTCCTTGGCCGCGACATTGTCGTAGGGCGAATAGGACAGGATGGTCTTGAAATCGGCGGCGCTGTCGATCGGGTTGCCCCATTCCGGCCATTCCGGGGGCGTCAGCGGCAGGGTGTCGTCGAGCATGGTGTTGAGCACGTCGACGAACGGCACTTCGGCGACGATTCCAGCGAACAACTCGCCGGCGCGGTTGGCGACCGCGCCCATCAGCATGCCGCCGGCGCTGGCGCCATGCGCGACGATGCGTTTGGCGCCGGTATAGTTGGCCGCGATCAGCGCCTGCGCGCTGGCGGCGAAATCGTCAAAACTGTTGGTCTTCTTCTCGCGCTTGCCGTCGAGATACCAGCCCCAGCCCTTGTCCGCGCCGCCCCGGATATGCGCGATCGCATAGACAAACCCGCGATCGACCAGCGACAGCCGGTTGGCGGAAAACGACGCCGGCATCGCCGCGCCATAGGAGCCGTAGCCATAGAGCAGCAGCGGCGCGGTGCCATCGCGCGCGAGGTCGCGGCGGTGCAGGATCGAGACCGGCACCTGCGCGCCGTCATGCGATGTCGCCATGATGCGGGTGGTGACGTAGTCGGTGGGATTGTGGCCGGACGGAATTTCCTGGCGCTTGCGTAACGTGCGGGCGCGGCTCGCCATGTCGTAATCATAGACTTCCGACGGCGTCGTCATCGACGAATAGGCAAACCGGATGTTGGTGGTGTCGAATTCGTAACCGCCCATGGTGTCGAGCGAATAGGCCGCCTCGTCGAACGCGATGGCGTGCTCTTCGCCATGATTGAGATCTCGGATGATAATCGCGGGCAGGGCGTTGGCGCGCTCCAGCCGCACCAGATGGCCGGAATAAAGTTCGAAATCGATCACGTACACACCCTCGCGATACGGAATCAAGTCGCGCCAGTTGGCGCGCTCGGGCGCCTTGAGCGGTGCCGTGACGATCTTGAAATCGATGGCGCCGTCGGCGTTGGTGAGAATGAACAGCTCGTCGCCGCGGTCGCCGACCGAATATTGCACGCCATGTTCGCGCGCCGCGATCAGGCGCGGCGGCGCGTCGGGATCGGCGAGATCGATCAGGCGCTGCTCTGAGGTTTCGTGGTCGCCGCCGGCGATCGCGCAAAAGCGCCCGCTGCTGCTTTCATGGATGTGGGTGAACCAGCCGGAATCCTGTTCCTCGTAAACCAGCAAATCGTCGGCCTGCAACGTGCCCAAACGATGACGCCAGACCTGCATCGGGCGGTGGTTGTCGTCGAGCTTCACATAGTAGAAGGCGGTGGAGTCCGCGCTCCACACCACGGCCCCGTCAGTCTCCTCGACCACATCGTCACGGTCGGTGCGATCAGCCCAGTCGCGCACGCGGATGGTGAAATATTCCGAGCCCTTGATATCCGCGCTCCAGGCCACAAGCCGGTGGTCCGGCGAATGCCGCGCGCCGCCGAACTTGAAGTAGTCGTGCTGGGCCGCGAGTTCGTCGCCATCGAGTACGATCTCGATCGCGCCGCCGTTGCGCGGGGAGCGGCCGAACATCTCGTGCTGGCCGCCCTCGCGGAATTTTCGCATATAGGCATAGGGACCATCCGGCGCCGGTACGCTGGAATCATCCTCCTTGATCCGCCCGCGCATTTCCTTGACCAGCGTTTTCTGCAGGCCGGCGGTGTGGCCGAGCAGGCTTTCGGTGTAGTCGTTCTCGGCTTCCAGATAGTCGCGGATATCCGCGCTCAGGAGTGACGGATCGCGCAGCACTTCCTGCCAATTGTCATCCTTCAGCCAGGCATAATCGTCGACAACCGTGATGCCGTGGGTGGTGAAGGAATGCGGACGGCGCGGCGCCGAGGGCGCCGGGCGTGAGCCCTTGATGTCGGTCGGTTGTGTCAAGCGGTCCTCGTTCTCTGCGGCGGAAAGTGTCTGCCCCGTTGATATCGGGTCTGGCGGCTGGATTGCCAGAACTGTCGCCATGGCGCCAGAGCCGCGCACGGCTTGTTGATCGCTACGTTGTATGGTTAGGCTTTTTGGCCCGCGCCGGACAAGGACTGATGCTTTTCAACTCCTACCCCTTCATTTTCCTGTTTCTGCCCATTGCTTTGATCGGCTATTTCGCGCTGGGCCGGTTCAGTCATCTGGCGCCGGTGATATGGCTGGTGCTGGCGTCGCTGGCGTTTTACGCGGTCAGCAACTGGCAATTCGTGGCGCTGCTGCTGGCATCGATCGCGTTCAATTATCTGATCGGCTGGCTGCTGATTGCGGCTCAGTTGCGCGGCGGCGTGCGATTTGGCGTCCTCACTATCGGTGTCGCCGGCGATCTCATAGTGCTCGGCACCTTCAAATATGCCGGCTTTCTGGCCGCCAACCTCAATGCGATTTTCGGGGCGGCTCTCAGCGTCCACATCCTGTTGCCGGTCGGAATTTCCTTCTACACTTTCACCCAGATCGCGTTCCTGGTCGACGCCTACCGGGGCAATGTCGCGCGCTACGCATTGCCGCATTACGCGCTGTTCGTGACTTATTTTCCGCATTTGATCGCGGGGCCGATCCTTCACCACAGGGACATGATCCCGCAATTCGAGGCGGCGGAATCGAAATCGCCCAACCCGCATCTGATACTCTGCGGGTTGATGATCTTCGCGATCGGCCTGTTCAAGAAGACCGGTCTCGCCGACGGCATCCAGCCCTTGGTGGCGCTCGCGTTCAGCCCCGAGGCGGTGCCGTCATTCGAGCAGGCCTGGATCGGCGCGCTGGCCTATACGTTCCAGCTCTATTTCGATTTCTCCGGCTATTCCGACATGGCGATTGGAATCTCCCTGATGTTCGGGATCTTCCTGCCGCTCAATTTCAATTCACCCTACAAGGCCACCAGCATCGTCGATTTCTGGCGGCGGTGGCACATGACGCTGTCGCAATTCCTGCGCGACTATCTCTACATCCCGCTCGGCGGCAACCGGCACGGGCGCGTCCTGCGCTACGTCAACCTGATGATCACGATGGGGCTCGGCGGCCTCTGGCACGGCGCGGCCTGGACCTTCGTGGCATGGGGCGCGCTGCACGGCGTCTATCTCTGCGTCAATCACGCCTGGACTCATTTCGGTCCCGCCGCGCCGCCCCGCTTCGCGCGCGCGGCTGAGTGGGCCGCGTTCGTTCTGACGTTCCTCGCGGTCGTGGTCGCCTGGGTGTTCTTTCGTGCTGACAGCATGGCGTCGGCGCTCTCGGTGCTGTCGAAGATGGCCGATCCGACGCAGGGCAGCTTCGGCCGCGCCGAAATGGCGAATATGATGTTCGTCGCGGTCTACGCAGGGATCGCGTGGTTGGCGCCGAATACGCAGGCGATCATGGGCTACGACCACAAGAACAGAACCGTCGGAGAAACGCTCGGTGCGTGGTCAAGGCGGCCGGCGTTCCTTTATGTATCCGCGGCGGTGTTGGCGTTCGGGATTCTCGGAATCCAGCAGCACAGCGAATTCATCTATTTCAGGTTCTGATGAGCAACGTGGCCAAAGATCTTGTTCGGTTTCTGGCGACGAGCGCGCTCGTCATGCTGCTCGCGGTCACGCTCACCTTCGTGGTCGATCCGCTGCAGATCTTCAGGCGTGCGCATCTGTTCGCGGCGATGTATTCGCAGGACAGCCGGATGCAGGATGCCGGACTGATCCGCAGCCAGGATTTCGACACCGTGTTCATGGGCACGTCGTTGGCGCTGCATTTTCGGCAGAGCGATATCGACCGGGTTCTCGGCGTGCATTCGCTGAAACTGTCCCTGAACGGCTCAACCTCGGTCGAGCAGAATTTCGTGCTCGCCGCTGCACTCGAGCGCCATGTTAAGATGGTGCTATGGGAAATGGACGACTGGATCTTCCATGACGCGCCGGGCATCGATTCGAATGTCTATCTTCCGGCCGATCTCTATCGCCGAAATCTGGGAGGCGTCGCGAGCTATCTGTTCAGCGGGGCGATGGCGCGGGAATCGGCCTGGATCCTGGCGCGATCGATACCGCCGATCGAGAAGCCGGTGGCCTGGTTGACCACGGGCGTGATTTTCAAGTTTCCGATCGACCGGGTCGATGACATCAATGTGCTGCGTCCGGGTTTCGACGTGGCCGGGACCTACAACGCGAAAAAATCGTTCGCCGCGTTCAAATACATCACCGATCCGGTTCGCAGTATCTATCTGGCTGACGGTGCCGACTATGACCGGATGGTCCGCAATTTCGAACGCGATGCGATCGGCCTGATCGCGGCGCATCCGGGCGTGACATTCGAGATTTACTTTCCGCCCTATTCGATCCTGCAATGGGTCGCGATGCGGGACGCGTCACCTGGAACGTTCGAGCAGGTCTACAATTTCACCGCCTATGTCAGCCGGCGGCTGACTTCATTTCGCAATGTGCAGCTCTATGATTTTCGCGAAGCCAGCGAAGTCACCCACGATTTGAACAATTATGCCGACGTGATCCACCACTCGCCCACGATCGATCTCAAGGTGCTGTCATGGCTTGCGGAAGGGAAATATCTCGTCGATCCCAGCGCGCCGACGGCGTCGCTCGACCGGCTCAAGGCGCAGATGGAGGCGTATCGGGTTGAAGATGTGGAGCGGTAGTCATTCCGAGCCGCTTCGTCCATACTGGGATGACAAGTAGATGTTCTTCCGTCATGCCCGGCCTTGTGCCGGGCATCCACGTCTTGAACGTGCCGCACAAAGAAGACGTGGATGGCCGGGACAAGCCCGGCCATGACCAGCGTCTATCGAGTGCCTAACATCAGCCATTCCGCAGCCGCGCGCTGGCATTGGCGCCGAACATCGGGATCCGGTTGACGGCGAGCACCACCGCGAAGGTGATGATCAGCATCGCGATGCCCAGCACCGAGATGGCGGCGAGGTCGCCGCTTTCGTTGAGATCGTAGATCAAGACGCTGATGACCTTGGTCTGCGAGGTGAACAGCACGATCGCCGCGGAAAGCTCCCGCATCACCCCGATGAAGATAAAACACCAGGTCGCGATCACGCCGGTGCGCAGCAAGGGCGCGGTGATCCGCAGCAGCGATTGCAGCCGGGTCGCGCCGAGAATGCGGCTGGCGTCCTCGAGTTCGGGATGGATGGTGGCGAACGCCGCCTGCAATTGTTGATAGGCCGACGGCAGGTTGATGGTCAGGAACGCGATCAGCAGGATCCACAGCGTGCCGTAAAGCACAAACGGCGGTCGCGTGTAGCTCAGAAACAGTCCGACGCCGAGCACGATTCCGGGCACCGCCACCGGCGCGGTGGCGAGAAAGCCGAGGATTCGCGAGCCCGGGATCACGCGGCGGGTCGTGACATAGGCGATGACCAGCGCCAGAACCGTTCCGATGGTCGCGGTCGCGGTGCCGAGGATGACGGTGTTCTTGATCGCGAGCTGGGTCGACGACAGTTCGGTAAACACGAACACGATGTTATGCAGCGTGAAGGTCGACGGCGTCACCAGCGTGGTCGCGTTCGGTGAAAACGCCGCGTTGAACAGCGCGAAATACGGCAGGAACACCGGATTGAGCAGCACCAGCAGACAGAACGCCAGCGCCGCCCAGCGCCATTTCTTCATTTCCACGCGGCGCGGGGCGCCGTATTTGCCGCCGACCACCGAATAGCCGCGGCGGCCGAGAATGAATTTCTGCGCCTGCAACAGCGCGATGGT
>NZ_JBEKCZ010000166.1:0-11675 GCF_050014615.1 Bradyrhizobium sp.
GCCGCCAATCGCGATCTGCATTCCGGCATCTTCGGCGGTGGCGCCCAAAATCCGATCCGGGTACTGACCCGTATTCTCGGCGGCCTTCATGATGATGACGGCCACATCACGATTCCCGGCTTTTATGATGGCGTCAAGGATCTGCCGGCCGATATTCTCGCGCAATGGGCAAAGCTCAATCTAACGGCGGACTCGTTTCTCAAGCCGATCGGGCTTTCGATTCCCGCCGGCGAGAAAGGCCGCTTGTTGATCGAGCAGATATCGTCGCGCCCGACCTGCGACATCAATGGCATCATCGGCGGCTATACCGGGGAAGGCTCAAAGACGGTTATTCCCGCGGAAGCTTCCGCGAAAGTCTCGTTCCGGCTGGTGGAAGGACAAGAGCCCGACAGGATTCGCCAGGCCTTTCGCGATTACGTCACCGCGCGGCTGCCCGGAGATTGCAGCGTGGAATTCATCGATCATTCCAATGCGCCGGCGATTGCGCTTGACTGGAACATGAAGCCGCTGGCTGCCGCCAAGCGCGCGTTGACCGACGAGTGGGGCAAGGAAACCGTGCTGATGGGATCCGGCGCCTCGATCCCGATCGTCGCGGATTTCAAGCGCACGCTCGGCCTGGACACGGTGCTGGTGGGCTTCGGTCTGGACGACGACAACATCCATTCTCCGAACGAAAAATATGACCTCAGGAGCTTTCACAAGGGCATTCGGTCATGGGCGCGCATTCTGGCCGCGCTGGCGGACGCGCCGCGCTGATCGTAACACCGTGTAGGGTGGGCAAAGGCGCTCTTCGCGCCGTGCCCACCACCATAGCCCGATTATTTTGAACGGTGGGCACGCGGAGCCTGTCATCGGGCGCGCGTTCGCGCGACCCGTTGGCTTTGCCCACCCTACGCGCTGACCAGATGCAAAAACGCCGCCCGGAATTGGGCGGCGTTTTGGATAGAAGTGCAGAGGTCGTTGCGGGCGATATTATACCGGAAATTCCAGAATTTCAATTCTTGTAGCCGGGATCGAGGCGCTCGACCTTGCGCAGCAGCGCCGGCCATACCAGCACGGTCGAGCGCAGTTCCTGCCGATCGGGGTTCGCGAGCAGGGCGGTGTTCTTGTCCACCACGGCCGGGTCGACGGGGTAGGCCATCGGCCCCAGCATGCGGGTGCGCACCTGCATGGTGCAGGCCCGCTCCAGATGGAACATGCGCTCGAAGGCGGATGCCACCGAGCGGCCCACCGTCAGCGTGCCGTGATTGCGCAGCAGCATGTGGTTCTTGCTGCCGAGGTCCTTTTGCAGGCGCGGGCGTTCGTCGTGGTCGAGCGCGATGCCTTCATAGTCGTGATAGGCGAGATCGTAGGTCACAAGCTGCGCGGTCTGGTTGATCGGCAGCAGGCCCTCCTGGCTGCTCGCGACGGCGGTGCCATCGGGCGTATGCAAATGAAGCACGCAGCCGGCGTCCTCGCGGACCTCATGGATCGCCGAATGGATCGTGAAGCCGGCCGGGTTGATGTTGTAGGGGCCCTTGGTCAGCAGATTGCCGTCGAGATCGACCTTGACCAGGCTCGATGCGGTGATCTCGTCGAACATCAAACCGTAGGGGTTGATCAGGAAATGATGCTCCGGACCCGGCACCCGCGCGGAGATATGGGTGTCGACCAGATCGTCCCAGCCATAATGTGCGATCAGACGATAGCAGGCGGCGAGGTTGACGCGCTGGCCCCATTCGGCATCCGTCATGTCCGACGGCACTTCCTTGAGGCGAGCTTCCGCTGGCGACATGACCGGTTCTCCCGTTGAATCCTGATGTTCGAGCCTAATCCCGCGGCAGGTTCACAACAAGCCTCCGGGCAGGCGTGGCAGTTATGCTCTGGAATCACAGTCCCGGAATAGCCAGCAGGCTGGAAATGCTGCGACCGCGGATATCGTAGACCCGCGCGAACACGACGTCGTCGCGCTTGATTTCCACCATGACCGGCGCGGTCAGGCCCTTGCAGTAGAATTCGCCCAGCGTCATCGCGAAATCGGCGGCATGGCTGTCCCAGCCGATGGTGAAGTCGGGACCAAGGGCGACCTGGGCCGGACGTTGCGGGCCGCATACCGCAACCTTCCATTTGCGTCCGTGGGGAGGCGCTTCCTGCCGCTCAGTGAGTTCCTCGCGCAGGCCGTCGGAAGCCTGCTTGAATGCGAGGCCCCAGTAATCCAGCATATAGTGGTCGTCGGCGCCGCGCACCGTGCCCGCAATGTGATTGAAATGGGTGTATTGGTAGGGGTGCAGCCGGATCATTTCGCCGAGCGGCAACAGCAGGCCGAACGAGAAAACGGCGATGGCGGCCGGTTGCCAGCTGCGGCGGTTTTCCCCGAGCCAGTTCATTCCCCAGGCGAACGCCGTGCCTGCGAGCACCGTCATCGGCGGAATGACAAAGATGAAATGGCGAATGCCGTTGTACAGCGCCGGACGTTTCACCATCGCGATCACCAGCGGCAGCGTTGCCGCCAGCGTCAGCATCAAAAGGATGGTCCTGCGGCGGCCCGACACGCCGGTGCGCGCCAATAGCACCATTGTGCCGACGACACCGGCGATCAACAGACCCAGCAGCACTTCAGGAAGTTGCAGCGCGAACAGCGTCGGCAGATAGAACCAGGGCATATCCGGCACCGACACCAGCGCGCCGTCGAACATTTCCTTCCACGGCTTCTCGAAGAAGTGCGAGAAGTAGGTCAGGGCATGGAACGGATTGGCGGGTTCCATGATCGACCACGGCCAGATCAGTCCCATCACGAGGTAGCCGAGGATCAGGCCGGGCAGCAGCATGTAGACGACCTGCGAGAACCGCCTGATCGTTTCGCGCGCGCCGTGGGTGCGGTACTCCTCCAGCAACAGCGGCACAAAGCCGACCACGGCATAGATCAGGGCCAGCCCGCCAAGAATGCGCGTGCCGATCGACAGGCCGGCACCAAGGCCAACGATCAGGATGGTGCGCGGCGAGGGCGAAGGATATTCCTCGGCGAGGCGAACCAGACCGAGCATCAGGATCACCATCGCGACGGCGAATGGCGCATCCTTTGGATTCATGAACATGTGCCCATAGAAGGTTGGGCACAGCGCCAGCAACAGCAGCGCGGCAAGTCCGGCAAGCGGGCCGCCGACACGCCGGCCAAGCCGCCAGGTGACCGCAAGGCCAATCATGCCGACGATGGCGCCGAGCAGGCGGCGGGTTTCGAACAGTTCGAGCGGAATGACTTTGTGCAGCAATGCCGCGGCCATGTCGAAACCGCCGCCATACATGTAGAGATTGGCGAACGACAGCGCGCCGGTATCCTTGAAACCGGAGCCATACATGCGCAGCAGCAGATCGGCATATTCGGCGTGGGTGTAGTCGTCCCAGCCCAATCCATAATCGCGGAACGTAAGGCTCGCGACCAGCCCGACCGCGGCCAGCACAATGATGGCGAGATCGTCGCATGTCCGCTCCACCGAGCGCCGTGACGGCGTATCGATAGCCGAAGTAGTGATGGATGACATGGCTATTGGTAACCCGGTCCCCTGCGGCCCAGCTAGCGCCTTTGAGCCTCGATCCCCGGCATCCATATAGCGCAGTTCCCGGTACAAGTAATTGGCAATTGTGGCGCAATTTCCCTGGTGCAACGCAGCAATTATCGGCGGGGAGGGCTTTCGAGCCGCCGGAGTGACGGGTTGGGCCGGAATTAATTCCCGGGTTGTATGGCTTGGTTCGGACCGGCAGACTTTTTGCCGGAACTACCCGCGCAATTGCCGGTTGGCGAGGCGCTTAATATGACGGTATCGTGGCATTGGCGGCCTGCGAGCATTTCGAGCGCGGCCCGGGGGTGAGTTTGATGATGATTGTGATGTTGATCGCGGGGATTGGCTGTTTATTGGCCGGTCTCCTGGCGATCGGTTTCGGAATCCCGGTTCAGGAATTCAGTTTCGGCAATACCCTGATTCTTTCAGGGGCGGTCACCGCGTGCACCGGCTTGATCATACTGGCCCTCCGGGTCGTCGTCGCTGAGTTGAAGAACATCGCGCAGCGGCTTGGCCCTGGCCTGCGCGATGGCGTCGCGTTCGACCCGGAGCTGAACGCGCCGCAGCCGGCCGCCGCAACGGCCACGCCGCGCAATCAAGCGCCGCGGAGCAGCGGTCTTTTATTCAACCGCGACCAGCCGGCCCTGGAAGACGCCGATGATGCCGAAGTGGATGCACAGCCCTCGGCGCCATCGCCGGCACCGTGGCATGAGGAGGCAGCGGCGCGCGATCGCACGCGCAGCGAGGGGCCGCCGCCTTTACCGGAGCCTGCCGAGACCGCGCCCGCGGTCAAGCCGCGGCGCAATCTGCTGTTTTCCTCGTCGTCGCGGAAGGAACGCGAGCGCGCGCAGACGCGAACGGCCGATCCATCCGAACCTCAGTCCCGTCCCGCGCCAGCCACCGCGCCGCCGGTTGTCGAATCGGGCGAGGCGCCGCCGGCGACATTCGACGATGCCTGGCCGAAACTGGAACGTTCGCGGGGCGTCGATGTGCAGCCGCCGCGGCGCAGCGGCCATGCGCCGTCGACATTTGCCGAGACAACCGTCGGTGCCGATCGCCATCCGCCGGCTGCGCGAATGGAGGATCAGCCGCCGGTCACGGTTCTCAAATCAGGTGTCGTCGATGGCATGGCTTATTCCTTGTATTCCGACGGCTCGATCGAGGCTCAAATGCCGGAAGGCATGATGCGGTTTGCGTCGATTGACGAGTTGCGCTCGCATCTCGACCAGCGCCCCTGAGCGCTCGGGAGCGCCGGCCCGAAAATAAAGTGCCGTTGTTCTTGTCATGGTCAAAGTAATCCGCTCATATTCGACAGGTCGTGCGAGATGCCTGAAGCGTAATAGCGCCGCAGGTTACTATTCGACACGTAATATTTCTTGCGTGTAATATTGCTCGCGTGATGACGATCTTTGGAAGGTTCAGGCCATGACCGACGCCGCCGGCAAGAATTTCATCGATCTGACCGCGAGCATCGTATCGGCCTATCTCAGCAATAATCCGACGCCGGCTTCGGAGATTCCGGCCCTGATCAGCCAGATTCATGCCGCGTTGCTGCGGGTCTCGACCGGCAGGGCCGAAACGCCCCTGGAACCCGCCAAGCCCGCGGTTTCCGTCAAGAAATCGATGACCCCGGACTACCTGGTCTGTCTTGAGGACGGCAAGCGCTTCAAATCGCTGAAGCGGCATCTGCGTTCGCAATACAACATGACGCCGGAACAATATCGGGACAAATGGGGGCTTCCGCCTGACTATCCGATGGTCGCGCCGAATTATGCGGTGGCGCGGTCGCAGCTCGCCAAAAAAATGGGGCTCGGCCAGCAGCGTCGGCGGCGGAAATAGATCGGGACCATCAGCCGTCCGGCAGGCGAGACCCTAGGCGCTGAGCAATTTTGCCACCGCCGCTTTGTCGCGGCGAATGAGATCGGAATATTCCGCGATCGGATGTGGCCGTCCCAAGAGGTAACCCTGCGCTTCATCGCAGGACTCGGCTGCCAGAAACTCGAGCTGGGCCTTGGTCTCAACCCCTTCCGCCAGCACCGGTAGATTGAGCCCGTGCGCCAGCCCGATGACCGCACGCACGATCGCCGCCGACTGCGGATTGCTCGTCACCTTCGATATGAAGGACTGATCAATCTTGATCTTGTCGAATGGAAACGCCTGCAGATAGGACAATGACGAATATCCGGTGCCGAAGTCGTCCATCGCGATGCGCACACCAAGCGTCTTCAGACGGCGCAGGATGGAGACGCCGCGGCCGAAATCCTCGACCAGTACGCCCTCGGTGATTTCGAGTTCGAGCCGTGTCGGCGCCAGGCCGGTTTCCAGCAGCACCGAATGAACCAATCCTGCGAGGTCACCGTGACGGAACTGGATGGGCGACAGATTGACCGCGATTTGCAGCGGGTGTGGCCACGACGCCGCCTCGCGACAGGCCTCGCGGAGCACCCATTCGCCGATCTGCATGATGAGACCGCTTTCCTCGGCCACCGGAATGAAGGTCGCGGGCGACACCATGCCGCGCTGTGGATGATGCCAGCGAACCAGGGCCTCGAACCCGGTCACCTGGCCGTCGATCTTCGCCTGCGGCTGGTAGAACAGGCGGAATTCGTTGCGGGCGATCGCGGAATCGAGTTCGTGCTGAATGGCGCGCCGTTCGCGCTGCCGGTTATCCATTTCGACTTCGAAGAAGCGGGTCTTGCCGCGACCGGCGGTCTTGGCGCGGGAGAGTGCGGCATCGGCATTGTTGAGCAGCGTGGTGGCGTCGGCGCCGTCGGCCGGGAAGATGGCGATGCCGATGCTGACACCGACGCGCAGATGCTGGCCGTTCAAGTCCAGATCGGTCACGATCGCCGCTTGAAGACGCCGGGCGACGCTTTCGGCGAGCGCCGGCTGGTCGCCGTTCGGCGTGATCAGGGTGAATTCGTCGCCGCCGAGCCGCGCCAGGTAAGCGTCGCCGGCGAATTTACGCAGCTGCTGCGACAGTTCACGCAGCACATCGTCGCCGACCGCATGGCCAAACATATCGTTGACCTCCTTGAAGCGGTCGAGATCGATGCTCAGTACGGCGAATGATTCTCTGCCCTCCTTGGCACTGCCGATCGCGCGGGTAAGGTGCTCGACGAAGGCGACGCGATTGGGCAAATCGGTCAGCGCATCGTAGCGTGCCATATGTTCAATGCGGGCTTCCGCCTGCTTGCGTTCGGTAATGTCCTCCGAAAGGCTGAGCAAATAGCGCGGCTCGCCGCTCTGATCCGGTATCGAAAGATTCCGGGTTGTCAGGATGCGGGTGCCGTTGTGACGGGTATCGACCACGTGGTTGTCGATGGTTTGCAGGTCGCGGGTGCGCAGCGCCTCGCCGGCGAGCGGAAACAGATCGGTTGCGTTTTCGCTGCTGGGCAGATCGTCGGCCTGTTTGCCGATCAAGTCGCCGCGCGCGATCCCGAAAATGGCTTCGGCGGTGCGGTTGATGAGAACGAAGCATCGATCCCGCGCGTCCTTGACGGCGACCGAAACCGGCATGTTCTCGATGATGCTGTCGAGAAAATTCTGGGTGCGACCGAGTTCCACAGCGGATGCATTGAGCGCTTCCAGCTGACGAAAGTGAAGCAGGGAAATCATCAGCCCGGCAAGCGTCAGCGCGAGAAAGAGACTGAGGCCAATGCCGGCGCTTCGCCAGGTTACGGCGCGCTGAAACGGCGACATCGGCACGTCGATCACAAACGCGCCGATGACGTCGTTGAGGTGCCATTGCGGCTTGTCGGGCTGCAGTGCGTTATGACAACTCACGCAACTCTGTTCTTTGGCAATGGTCGGATAAACCGTTCGGAACGTCAGTTCGCCGCCAACGTCGAGCAATTCGGACACCGGTTTTGGTTTGGCCATCGTTGCGAAGGCCGCAACGGTCGCCGCCATTCGGGCATCCGCCGGCGGGGTCGATATCTCTCGTCCCGGCAGGCCGACCGAGCGAAGGCGGAAATCGGAATTATCGCCGTTTTGCTTGTTGAAGTCTTCGATGGCGTGGGCCCGGAATGAAGCCGGAACCGGCGCGTCCTGTCCAAATTGCGATCGGATCGCGGAATAGTTGGCGACGAAGGCGTCGACCAGCTGAAGGGCGATGATTTTTTCACCGCTCTTCTGGTGCTCGAACCAGTTCAGGCTGAAATAGTAAAACCCGTAACCGACCGCGACGGACAATGCGGCGCAGACGCTCAGATGCAGCAGAAAGCCGCGACCGGATCGCGATCGCAGGAAGCGCCAGACAGGCGGGAATTCACTCATCCGTCAACCCCTGATTGTCGCAGCAGGATCGGACAAATGCCTTAAAGACAGGTTGATCGCAGGGGGTGTCGCCGCGCCGGAACGCCGGACCGGGCGGTATTATCGATCAAGGCTGCGTGAAGGTTAACCACCACACGCCAAAGTCGAGGGATTCACGAAGCCGCGGCAAGCGCCTGGCGGGCGTCGGCGCGAATGCGCTCAACCATCGCGCGCAGGCCGTTGGAGCGTTGCGGGGTAAGGTGCGCGCGAAACCCCAATTCGTCGAACACCGCGATCGCATCGGTGGCAAGAATCTGCTGCGGCGTGCGGCCGGAATACAGCGTCAGCAGGATCGCGATCAGGCCGCGGACAATGTGGGCATCGCTGTCGCCGAGGTAGTTCAGCAGCGGCTCGCTGCCGGGGCTGCGGTCGAACTGTTTCGAGAGCCAGACCTGGCTGGCGCAGCCCTGCACCTTGTTGGCGGCGGAATGCTCGGCTTCCGGCATCGGATCGAGGGTCCGGCCGAGTTCGATGACATACCGATAGCGGTCGTCCCACTCGTCCAGCAGCGCAAAATTATCCCTGATTTCGTCGATGGTCATCGCGTCCCACGCTCAAATCCGAACCCTTATATAGGATCGAACGCGACTGAAAGCGATATTCGGGGATGAAAAACCGAAATTGTTCCGGGCTTGAATTCAGGGCGATGGCGGCGCCTGCCACTCCACCTGCATATCATCCGGCGTCAGCGTGTCGCGCGGCGCCGCTGCCATCAGCGTGTCCGCATTCTCGACGCCGCCGATCGAGCCGGTATGGTCGGGCGAACGCTTGTCGGTGATGATCTGGTAGAGTTTGCGCGCGCCGGCCTGGGCGCGCTGGCCGATCACGGTCGCGGCCTGGCCGCCGACTTCACATGCCGCCGGCTGGCGCTTGCAAAATTGACTCATGTCGGAGACGGCGGCGGTAGCGGCGGATACGGCTTCGGACGCTCCCACCTTCGGCAGCTTGTCCGATTCAGGTGTCTTGTCTCTGGGCAACAGTACGAGCACCAGCCCAACCCAGAACACCATGCGAAGCAGAAAAAACATCTCGCGACCCCGGCCCGCCTTTTTCGATCGTGTTTGCGGTTGATCCCGTCCTCTGACTAGCAGCGGTCGATAAATCGCAAGTGTTTGCATTGAAGTTAAATCGCCGAAAATTCGCGAAAAATTCGAATCATTCGATTCGGTGTAAATTTTTGATTGATGCCGGCGTTGACGGCCGAAGTGCCGCTCCCCGCTCATCCACCATTTCGAAACCATACCGGGACGGTGCCGGAAACCCCGTGTTCACCATCCGCGCCGATTGAGCCGCCGCACGACGCGCGAAAGCCCTGGGAATATGCGGTCTTCGGCCGCGGACCTGCGCGCCTTAGTGTTCGCTTAAGTTCGCTCTGACAGGTTGCGGCAACGATAAAGGGGGCGTTCCGGCGCGTCTGTTCGACGCACAGGCCGAGGCGCGAGAGCTGTGACAGTTTTGAGTATCTTCCGCGATTGTCTCGATGCGCTGCTGCATCCGTCTGCGCGCTATGACGCGTTGACGCGTGCGCGCCATCGCGCGTTCATGGCGCCGCGGCTGCTCGGAAGCCTCGCGGCCTTTGCGGCGTTTCCGGTGTATCTTGCGATGCGCGGCGCGCCCACCGCCATCGAGGTCGCAGCCTTCGCGTGGCTCATCGCTCCCATTTTGCTGTCCTGGTTCCTGTCGCGCACCGGCCGCTACGAGGGCGCGCATGTGCTGTCTTCGCTGGCGCTGGCGGGTCTTGTCGTGACGATCGCCATGGGCACCGGCGGCATCGAATCCTTCGCCGCGATCTGGCTGGTCGTTGTTCCCCTGGAGGCCGCGCTCTCGGCGTCGCGCCGGGTGGTCGCCTTTGCCTCCGCGCTGGCGCTGGCGTGTACTTCGCTGCTGATCGTTCTCGGGTATCTTCAGATGTTGCCGGCGCCGGAAGCCGATACCGCCCTGCGCGCGGTATTCATGGGGTTCGGTGTCGCGTCGGCGACGCTCTATGCCGCCGGGCTCGCGTTCGGTGCTGAGTCGCTGGCGCGCACCAGCGTTGCCCTGCTCTATGTCGAGGAGGATCGCTATCGCCTGCTGGCGCGCAACATGAGCGACGTGATTTCGCGTCATCGTCGCAACGGTGTGGTGCAATTCATCTCGCCTGCCGCCGAGACGATGCTGGGAACGCCGGTGCCGCGGCTGTTGGGGCACGGCCTGTTCGACCGCGTCCATGTGGCCGATCGTCCGGCCTATCTCACCGCGCTTTCGGACGCGGCGCGCGGCGGCGAGGCGCGCAGCGTCGAATTTCGTCTGCGGCGGGACGCCCCGCGCGGCCGCGAACGCGCTCAGAACGCTCAGGTGGATTTCGTCTGGGTCGAGATGCGTTGCCGGCCGCTGGAACAGACACTGGAAACGACATCGTCCGAGGCCGAGGTCGTCGCTGTGATGCGCGACGTGACCGACCGGAAAAACCAGGAACAGGCGCTCGATCTGGCGCGGACCGCCGCCGAGCAGGCGGACGCCGCCAAGACCCGCTTCCTCGCCACCATGAGCCACGAACTGCGCACACCACTTAACGCCATCATCGGATTCTCCGAGATGATCGTTCAGGAAGACGCGCTGATGCTGGATGCGGCGCGCCGCAAGGATTATGCGCAACTGATCAACGATTCCGGCCAGCATCTGCTGTCGGTGGTCAATGGCATCCTCGACATGTCGAAGATGGAATCCGGCAATTTCGAAATCTCGCCGGAACCGTTCGCGCCGCGTGCCGCGCTGATCAATTGCTGCAGCCTGCTGGCCCTGAAGGCGCGCGAAAGCGGCATCGATCTGGCAACCCGCATCCCCGAGGATTTGCCGGTCATGACCGGAGATCTGCGTGCGTTCAAACAAATTGCGCTCAACCTGGTATCCAATGCGATCAAGTTTACCGAACGCGGCGGCAAAGTGACGGTTTCCGCCGGCGTTGAGGCGTCGCGGCTGGTGCTGCGCGTCACCGATACCGGTGTCGGCATTACCGCCGACGATCTCAAGCGGATCGGCGATCCCTTCTTCCAGGCCGGCAAGACCTATCAGCGGCGGCATGAAGGCACCGGCCTCGGGCTTTCGATCGTGAAGAGCCTGGTGGGTTTGCATGCCGGCGAGTTGACCGTGCAAAGCAAGATCGACGAAGGAACCACCGTGACCGTTGCATTGCCGCTGGCGTTCATGCCGCCGGCGAAGGAGCCATCGAGCAATATCGCCACGCTCTCTCCGGCGTTGCGATCCGCGATCCCGGACCAAGCTCATCAGGTGAAGAAAAGTGCCTAGAAAAATTGCGAAAGACGACGACATGGCGCGCCGCCGTCGCGGCGCGCGTGCGGTTGCGATCGACGCCGATGCCGAGCGCGGCCTCGTGATGCGTATCCTGCTTCACAGCCGGAAGGACGTGGTCGCGGGCGCACTGGCATTTGCAGCCGTCAGCGCCATCGTCGCCAATGCGCTGTTCCTGCAAAGCGGACACCATCCGTCGCCGATGTTCGGCTCCGTTGTCGTGATGCCGGCCCCCGCATTGGCAAGCCCGTTACCGCGTCCGCGTCCGCTGGAAGCCGACGCCTTGCTTGCAGAGCCCAAGCCTGCCTCGGAGCCCAGGCTTGCTTCGGAGCCAAAGCCTGCCGAGCCGAGGCCGGCGGACCCGTTGACCAACCTGGTCAAGTCGACCAGCGCGGCGCCGGCGGCGCCTTCCAGCGCCTTGCGGCCGCCGGCGCCGATCCCGGTTACCTCTCACGCCGAGACGTTAGCCAGTTCGGGCTCGCGCCGCGCGGCGGCGGTGCAGCGCGCGCTCACGGAGTATGGCTATGGCCAGTT
>NZ_JBEKCZ010000167.1:0-11599 GCF_050014615.1 Bradyrhizobium sp.
AGCCGCGAAGCGGCGCTTCGCCTTTATACCGAAGGCAGCGCCTGGTTTGCCCATGACGACGGCCGGCGCGGCCGGCTGATGCCTGACATGCTCGCCGACCTCGCGGTTCTCAGCGAGGACTATTTCAGCGTTCCGGTAGCTCGCATCGCCCAAATCCGCTCGCTGCTGACCATGGTGGGCGGCAGGATCGTCTATGCGGCGGGTCCGTTTTCGGAACGCGATCCCGGGAGCAATCGCTAGAGCGCGATGGTTTGAATCAAATCGTCGTAGACGTTGGGTTCGCCGCCGCTCACATGCGGGGCGGGAGAGAAGCGGCTCCATTGCCATCGCAGATTTATTCTAATCTCGTCACCTCTTGATCGCGGCCCCTTGCATCTTGCTGCCGGTATGTGGTTTCTGGGGCAACCGCCGGAGAGCGTGGGGGAAAAATGATAAATGTTCTGCTGATTGTACACTTGCTTCTCGCGGTCGTGCTGCTGGGCGGCATCACCCATCAGGCGATATCGGTGGTGTGGCCCTCGCGAAAGAAGATCGGGATTGTCCGCTCGTATCGTGCGGTTACCGGCTCGGTCTACACCAATGCCAACATCGTGCTGTATCTGGCCACCGCGACGCTTGGCGGCATCATCTATCCCACCTACCGGGTCGGGGTGCGGACGTTTCTCGAAAACGCGCGATTGATGGCGGCGACCGGTTCGTTCGAGCTCAAGGAACAGTTCATTGCGGTCGGCCTCGGGATGCTGCCGCTCTATTGGCTGTTGTGGCGCCGGCCACCGGAAGCCGGTGGCAAGACCGCTCGCATCGCCGTGACGCTGATTCTGTGTGCCATCGTCTGGTACAGCTTCCTGGTCGGTCACATCCTCACCAACATCCGGGGCTTGTTCGGGCTATGAGCATGGGAAAAGTGTTTCCAATCTTTGCTGCGGCCTTTGCCGTGATTTACGTGCTGGCGGTGCAATACAACTGGGCCTTGTTCACCTATCATCCGAAAATCGGAGAGTGGGAGTGGCTGGCCCAGCCGGCCAGGAACGGACCACCCATGTACTGGTATGGCTGGCTCGTCACTTCGGCACTTGGTGCGACCGCCGTGAGCTTGCTAAGCTGGCCGCTGGCGCGCCGCGGGTCCACGCAGTACTGGCTCGGGTGGGTGGTTCCGATCGTGGTCGTGGTCGTCTTCGTCTATCTGTTTCGCAGCTTCTTCATACGCTGAGCTGTGAACTGGAAATCGCAAGCTCCAAAGGCAAGCTCCAAAGGAATGGAACCGAGATGGTGCGATGGAATTCCAAAATTCCGTTCGTGGTCCTCGTCGCTTTGGCGGCGATCGTCGCTTGGTCGCTTGACTCTCACGCGGGAGAATCATTGTCCGAGCGCGATGAATTCGACGCCGGCCCGTCCTTCTTCGGCGAGGCCAAGGAGGCGGGGAGTCTGAAGTCCATTAAAAACGTGCAGGTGAAGGCCGAACTCGGCGCGCGCAAGATGCTGGTCAACACCAATGCCGAAGGCCAGTTCAAGCTTCCGAGCTTCGGCAAGGAAACCGTGGTCGAGAACGTCACGATTTCCTGCGCCAAGGAAGGCTATCGCACGATCGACGTTTCCCGCCGCCGCATGTCGAGTGCGGCGGATGCGCCAATCCAGATCGAGTGCCTGCTGGAACCGAAGCCATAGCGGGCTCAAACAAGTCAGGTGCCTGAATAACGCATGCCGGGGCCGTTAACCGGCCCCGGCACTTGTCTTGCAGTCGCTTAAAAGCCCGTGGGGCCCACCGATCCGTACCAGTGCTTGACCTTGGCCGGATTTGCTCCGTCCATGTAGAAGAAATGCGTCATCGTGGGCTTGACCTGCGGCAGCTTCGGATCGTCGAACGTCATGGTGACGGTGCCGCGAAACACCTTGAGAGCGGGGCTGTCCCAGTATTCGACGACATCGTGAAGCGCGGTAAATCCCTTGTCGATGAACGCGCGCAGATTGTTGCGGATGGTTTCGCGTCCGTGCCAATCGGCGACGCCGAGATTGCAGATCGCATCCTCGGCGAAACAGTCAAACCCCTTGCCGAAGGTCTTGTCGTCGATTTCCTTCCACATATCGAGCAGCCATTGCGGCGGCGCGGTCTTGGTAAACGTCACTTTGGTCGTGTCATTGGTGGTCATGTCATGATCCCTGATTTGTCGTGATCGAAACGCAGCGGAGTGATCGCGCTCCCCGAGGCTATCGCCGCTGACGTGTCTGGTTTTCGTGATGCGTGTTGCAGGCGGCCGTGCTTTCCGGCTCCGCCTTGCGTTCGCTCACTGCAGGCAATCTAGGACGAAAGGTGGTGGCGGGATTGCCAAATGCCCCTCGTTTTACGCCAAGCCTGTTTCTGTTCTGCGTCAAGGTCTATTCCGCCGCCGGCGCGGGAACGGCGATGCCGAGCCGTGCCGCCACGCGCCGCGCGGTCGCCTCGCGCTGTGCGGTGATGCCGGCGGCGGACTGGCGCACTTGCGCCAGGATCGCCGCCGGCGCGGTCTCGGGCGTGCCGCTGTCGAACGGAGGTTCCGGCGCATACGCCATATAGAGCTGGATCGCCTTGGCGGTATCCTCGCCGCGCAACTCGGCCGCAAGCCGCAAGGCGCCGTCGATTCCGGCGGTGACGCCGGCGGCAAACACCCAGTTGCCGTCCATGACGACGCGCTGGTTGACGGGGATGGCGCCGAACAAGGGCAGCAGATGAAACGACGCCCAGTGCGTCGTTGCCCGCCGTCCTTTCAACAGCCCTGCCGCGCCGCACAGCAGAGCGCCGGTGCACACCGAGAATATGCTGCGCGCGTGGGCGGCCTGGCTGGCGATCCAGCCCAGCACCTGCGCGTCTTCCATCAGCGCTTCCTGCCCAAAACCGCCGGGCACATGGAGGACATCGAGTTGAGGGGCGTCGGCGATCGCCGCATCGGGTGTTAATCGTAGTCCCTTGAGGTCGCGAACCGGCTCAGTCGATTTGCCGTAGATGCGATAGGTCGCGTTCGGCAGGCGCGACAGCACCTCGAACGGGCCGGTGAGGTCGATCTGGTCGACGCCTTCGAACAACAGCGAACCGATTTGCAGGTGAGTGTCATGCGGGATCATGGGGAACTCCTGAGGTCGTGAATGGACAAGTCCAGCCTAACAAGTCAGGGTGTGGCGGAAATGCCAAAGCCCCCTCGTTCTACGCCAACTGGTCGGACCGGCGCCGTGCGCGTCGTCGAGCTGCTCGCCTATCCCGGGGTGCAGCTGCTCGATGTCACGGGGCCGCTTCAGGTATTCGCATCCGCCAACGATCTGGTCGCGGAGGCGGGGGGAACCGCGCCCTATCAGCTGCGGGTGGTGGCGAAAGGCGGGCAGGGGGCGACGACTTCCTCAGGATTGGGGATCGCGACCGCGCCGCTGCCACGCAGCAGCGCCGCGCTGGATACGCTGATCGTCGCCGGCGGGCCGGGCGTCGAGGCGGCCTTGTCGGATCCGGAAATCGTCGATTGGGTGCGGCGTCGGGCGGCGCGCGCGCGCCGCGTCGCTTCGGTCTGTACGGGCGCGTTCCTGCTGGCGGAATCGCATGTGCTGGATGGCAGACGCGCGGCCACTCACTGGTCGGTCTGCAAGGATCTCGCCCGGCGTTTCCCCGCCGTGCACGTCGAAACCGATCCGATCTTCGTGCGCGACGGCACGGTCTGGACCTCGGCCGGCGTCACATCAGGGATCGATCTGGCGCTCGCGCTGGTGGAAGAGGATCTCGGTCGAACCGTGGCCTTGGCAGTGGCGCGCTATCTGGTGGTCTTCCTCAAGCGTCCCGGCGGGCAGGCGCAGTTCTCAGCGGCGCTGTCGCTGCAATCGGCCGAAGACCAGTTCGGCGCGCTGCATGACTGGATCAACGCGCATCTGGCCGGCGACATTTCGCTTCCGGTGCTGGCGCGACAGGCCGGGATGAGCGAACGCAGTTTCAGCCGGCACTATCTGGAGGCGACCGGCTTGACGCCGGGGCGCGCCGTCGAGCGGCTCAGGGTCGAGCAGGCGCGGCGGCTGTTGTCGGAGTCACGCCTGCCGGTGAAGCGGATCTCGCAGCGCTGCGGCTTTGGTTCTGAGGAAACCATGCGGCGCAGCTTTCTGCGCGTGCTCGCCGCCACGCCGCAGGACTACCGCGTCAGGTTCGGCCGTTGAGGGTCCGTTTGCAAATCCAGATCGCATGGCCGGTGCGATTGCGGTGAAGCCGTCCGCTAATTCGGCTTCGCCGCCGGCTTCGGTCGCGCAATGCCCCAGGGATCATATTTCTCCTTGGGCTCCGGGATGCGCTCCAGGGCAGCCTTGTAGGCCTTGTCGTCAACCTTCGGCTTGGAGTCGGTTTTCTTGTCGTCGCCGCCATGATTGCGTTTGCCGCCGCCCATCTGGGCCGAAGCCGGAGCCATCATCAAGGCCAGTACGAACATCGCCGCTGTCATGAGTCTCATCGAGGTCGTCCCTCCTGCGATCCTTGCTGCGGCCTGTTAGCGATAGAAATAGTACAGCAGCAGCGCCGTCGCGCTGCCGGCGAGACACGCGATGGCCGAAACAAGCAGTGTTATGTCGTCGGGATCAACTTCAGCGAACCACTCCGACATGGCCTGATCCAGTATTCATGAGATTTAGCCGACCGAGCAAACGCCAGTGCAAGGGCCTTGCGCGGCAAGCTTCTCTGCACCTTCGAAATTCGCGAAAGACTGACTTCGCTGGCAGCATATCGTTCCGCGCCGCGTTGGCGCGTTAAAAATCGTTCATGTAGGTGAAATCACCGGCGGTGGCCCGCACCCGGTCCGGCCGTCGCGTGCCCGAGTCTAGGCCGCCGAGGTCGCGGTCCTCGGCACACCCTTGTCCCAATGGAACAGCCATTCCAGGAAAATGATGATGGGAGGCGTGACCAGCGCCACGTACATGTTGTCGATGCCAAAGGGATCGCCCGCCAGATACCATGCGGTGGTGGTGATGGCGGCGCCCAGCAAGCCCAGCGTCGCGCCGCGGTTGCTGCTGAAGAACGGCAGGTAGAAGCCGATCACGGCGACGATCGAGATCGACAGCCGCAGCGCGCGCGTGAAGAAGGACAGATGCAGCAGGCCCGGGGCGAAGAACACGAAGATCAGCGGAATAAAGCCGATGAACAACGACATCACGCGGGCGGCTCGAAATTCGCGTTCCGGGGTGGGCTTGAAGTAGGGCGCATAGAAATCCCTGACGATCAGCGAGGAAATCGCCAGCGCTACCGTGCTGACGCCAACGAAGATCGAAGCCACCAGCGAAACCGATACGAAGGCGGCCCACCACACATTCATGCTCTGGATAAACACCGGCAGCGCGAACAGGCTGTTCATGTCGGGATAAAGATACCTCGCCGCCACGCCGATCAGACCGAGCGCAATGCTGATGGGAATGCTCAAGGCGCCCGCGATATAGGTCGAATTGCGCGCCGCGTTCGGGCTTTTGGTCGAGGCGACCGCCTGGATGATGAATTGGGTCGAAAAGATCGCGCCGGCATTGCCGATGAAGAAGGCCACGATGGTGGAGGGGCCGATATGGCCGTCCCATGTGAAATAGAACGGCGGCAGCGTCGCCTCGATCGGCGCGATGCCTTTTGTCAAATAGAGTGCGGCGCCCAGCACCACGAACACGCCGATATATTTGACCGTGCAATGAACCATGGACACGTAGGCCACGCTCTTGAACCCGCCAAGGGCAAAGTAGAACGTGCTGACAACGGCGATAATGAACGCCGCCGTCGGCAGATTGACCTTGAGAATGGCCGCGAGCGAAGCCGCGCCGCTGACATAATTGCCGACATTCACCATCAGCAGCGCGTAGATCATGATCAGCGAGACCACGAGTTCGGTGGAGCGGCCGAAACGTTGCGCGATCACGCCGGAAATGGTGTATTCGCCCGAACTGTATAATTTCTTCGCCAGGAAGAAACCAAACAGCGGAAAGGCGATCGCTGCGCTCAGCACCGCCCAGGCCGCCGCGACGCCGGACTCGAACGCGGCCTGCGCCACGCCGACGGTGGATTTGGCGCCGATGAATTCGGACATCAGGAGGACGCCCACCACAATCGCCGGCACAGTGCGGCCGCCCACCAGAAATTCCGCGGAGGTCTTGCTGCGCAATTTGACGGTCAGCCACGACGTGAACGCGATATAGGCGACAATCGCGGCGATGATGACAGCGGTGTCGGCAACATTGAACGACTGCATCCCAGTGTCTCTCCCGCAGATTTAGCTGGAGCCGTTGGCGGCCCCGTTTTTTCTTCAGAGTGAACCGCCGCCGCAGACCACGATCTGCTGGCCGGTAATGGCGGCTGCGTCGGGGCTGAGCAAAAATGCGGTGAGCGCCGCCACCTCATCGGGGCGGATAAAACGACCGATCGGCGGCTTCTTCGGCGGGGTATCGGCACGCGCCGGGTCCATCAGCATCGGGGTTTCCGTGGCACCGGGTGCTATGACATTGACCGTGATGCCTTTCGGCGCGAGTTCGGCCGCCCAGGAGCGCGCCATGCCGAGAAGTGCTGCCTTGGTCGCGGCGTATTGACTGCGACCGGCGGCACCCGAAGCGGTGCGGCTGCCGATCAACACCATGCGACCGCCTTCGCTCATCCGCGGCAGCAGGGCATTGGCGATGAAGGCGGCGGCGTCGACGTGCAGCCGCCACATCGCCGCGCCATCCTCCGGTGTCAGCGCACCCAGCAACGCTGTGCGCATGAAACCGGCGGCGTGGACCACGGCGGTGATCCCGTCGAGTTCAGCCAGCGCCGCCGCCAGCCGGCCAAAGTCGGTGAGGTCGAGCGCGATGCTGCGAAACCGCGCCGACGACGGCTCGGCGTGCGCTTTGTCGAGACCCATGATGTCGAGACCGATGACGCGCCAGCCGTCGGCCAGCAGGCGCGAGGCGATCGCTTGTCCGATGCCGGAGGCGGCGCCGGTGACGACGGCGCAACCGGCGCTGTGCCGCGGTTGCGCCATCGATCTCTGGTCATTGGCGTTCATGATACCGCCTTGCATGCTGGAAGGACGCGGTTGAGTTCGCGGTTCAAGCCGCCGCGCGCTTCAGCAAGCCCGCCTGCTGCAATGCGGCTTTGATGATTTCGAGTTCTCTCGGGCCCGGCGCATGGGTTGGCGGACGCACCGTGCCGTCGCGGAAAATGCCGGCCAGCGCCATCGCGGCCTTCATGCGTCCATGCGCTTCGCCGGTCGGCTCGCCGCCGCCATAGACGGCATCCTTGAGCGGCGTGATCAACGCCTGAATCCGCATCGCCTCGGTCAGGTTTCCGGCTTTGACCGCCTTGAGCAGATCGTAGATCAGCCCCGGAATCAGCGACGCGAAACCGACGAGGGCGCCGTCGATGCCTTGCACCATCGACGCCAGCAGATATTCGTCGTGGCAGGTCAACAACGCCTTGCTGGCATCGGCGGCGCGAATTTCCTGGATGTCACGGGCGTATTTGTTCATTTCGCGCTCGCCCATCTTGAAGGCCGCGACATGCTTCAGCCTGGCCAGTTGGGCCAGCAGCGCCGACGAGTAGGAGCCGCGGGTCCAGGCCGGGTAGATGTGAACGATCAGCGGCAGCTGCGTCGCCTCGCCGATCGCATTGAAGTAGTCGAGGCAATGTTCGGGCATGAAGCCGAACCGCAGCCAATGATGCGGCGGCATGATGTCGAGGCCGCTGGCACCCGCGTCCTTGGCCCATTTGGCCTGCTCGACGGCGTCCTTGATGCCCTCGCAGACCACCGACGAAATCACCGGACACTTGCCGTCAACGGCTTTTGCGGTGATCCGCGTCACTTCGGCGCGCTCGCGCGGCGTCAGCGAAAACACCTCGCCGGTGTGGCCGTTGGTCATCAGCGCCACGACGCCGGGCTGGCCCGCGAGCCATTGCGCGAAGCGCCGCAGCTCAGGCTCATCGATGCTGTAATCCTGATTGAACGGCACCGCGATGGCGGGAATGATTCCATTGAAGTCGAAGCCTGACAAAGTCGTCTCCTGTTGCTAGCTCGTTGATCTCTGGTGCGTGAATCCGCCGCCGCTCTGCAGCGCGCGCGACAGTGCCTGCGCCGCCTGCACCACCGCGCGTGCGCCGGCGGCCTCGAAATCCCGCAAATTGGTCTGGAACGCGGGCGCCGCAATGCTCAATCCGGCGAGCGGGATGCCGTCGGTATCGAAGATCGGCGCGGCCAGCACATAAAGCCCGGAAACCGTTTCCTGATCGGACACCGCGTAGCCGCGTTGTTTGACCTGCTCGAGCCGCGCCAGCAATTCATCGAGGCCGGTCGGCGTCGTCGCCGTCAGTTGCTTGCGCGGCTGCGACTGCAGAATGGAAATCTGCGTCGGCTGCGACAGCCCGGCCAGAATGGCGTGGCCGATCGCGGTGGAATAGGCGGGAACCCGGTTGCCGATCCGGATGTCGACGCCGAGCCGCGCAAGCCCGGCCTGAATGCGTTCGACATAGATCACATCGGCCCCATCAAGCACGCCGATCGACGCGGCCTCGTTGATCTCGCCGACCAGGCTGCGCAGGATCGGCCGGGCGTGGGTCCGCAGATCCGAGCGCGCGATCGCATTGAAGCCGAGATCGAGCACCTTCAGCCCCAGCCGAAACTTTTTGGTATCCGGGACGCGATGGACGTAGCCGGTCTCCACCAGCGTGTTGAGCAGGCGAAACGCCGTGGCATTGTCCATGTCCGCGCGGCGCGCCACCTCGGCCATGGTCAATTCGGGCTCCTGCGCGGTGAAGGCCTCCAGAACCCGGAATCCCTTGGCCAGGGACTGCACCGTGTTCTTTTGGGAATCCGCGGAACCAGCCTTTCCAGCCTTGCGCTTCTTGCGTGCCGGCCGATCCGCCATCGCACGGCCTCCATGCCGAAGTTCGGAATGCGAATATTTATTCGATTTTTTGCGGGACGACAGCGGCATCGGCTTGGCGGGTCCAGACAGAAAATTCGGAATGCGAATTAAAATTCGAGAGAATAATAATCTTCGGCGATCGTGGCGTCAAGCGGCGCATCGGCTTCAGGTCGCGCGCCTGAAAACCGTCCGCGCTGCGGCGCCTCGCCAGGGCCGGGTCCGCAAGGCGGACTCGCCTAGCCGACTTTCGCGTCGTTCTCCGCCAAAAGTCCGACGGAGCGGCAATAGGCGGCGAAGCCCTGATAATTCTCGCTCAAGGTCGCGGCGGTCTCACGCAACTGTTCCAGGGAGTATTCGACCTTGTCCTCATAGTCCTCCAGAAACCCCTCGGATCGTCCATCCTCTCCGCTGTGCAGCGGCTTGATGGTCGGCCTCGGTCTCAGAATCCAGTCGGGTTGAATTGAATGCGATGATTTGCCGGCTACCCATACGGAATGCTCGATATCGCTCAACAGCAAACTGAACGTCTCCGGAATGGTCAGATATTTGTAGACGGCATCAAATCGATCGAGCGGAATTGCCCGGTGACGCAGCAGGTCGAGCAAGGCAATGCGCTTCTGGTCCGGCGTGAGCGTTTTGGTCAGCAGCATGACATCGGCCAGATGCGATCCGGTCACCGTTGCCATGATCCGCTGCATCAGCACCTCATAGCGGGCAAACCAGTGAACGATGGTGCCGAACAGCAGCAGATGCCGCTCTGTAATGCAGTCAGAAGGCGCGACGCTCATTTCCGTCTCCCTTGGTCGAGGGCCACGGTCCCCCGCATTGCTGCTGGAATGAATGCACGGCAGTGCGAGATACCTGACGTTAAAAGAATGTTTGGGTTTTGACCCAGATCAAAGCTAATCGTGGCGTCGGCGGATCGACTGCGAGCCTGCAAGCTCTCCGCTCTCGAAGCGGATACAAGAGCCATTCAGGGAGGCTAACATGGCGATGATGCCATCGATGAGTAGTACGGACCATGGAACGCGCTGCGTCAGATGTGGTGAGATGCTGTTCATTCCCGATTGGTCGGAATTCGTCAGTGAACGGCTTGTGGTCAATCTCTGGTGCTGCGGCAAATGCGGTGACCGGTTCGAAACTTCCGCCGCCACGTCCGGGGATGCCGAGTTCAGGATGAGCGAGACGGATTGGGAACAGATGTTTGTGGCGCAGTTGGCGGCATGATCAGGGTCTGACGATCCGGCGGTTTGCCGACGAGCCTTGCCAAGCCTTGTCTTGCCAAGCCTTGTCTTGCCAAGCCTTGCCTTGCCCGGCGTGGCCCGGGTGATGCATCATGACTCATGGAATCGCTTGCAGCCGTTTTTCGTCAGGTTGGCGCGCCGGTCTCGGTCGAACGCATCACGCTGGATCCTCCGGGGCCTACCGAGGTGCTGGTGCGTATCGCCGCGGTCGGGCTGTGCCGTACCGACTATCATGTGATGCGGGGCGAACGGCGCGTCGCCATGCAGCCGATGGTGCTGGGCCACGAGGCCGCCGGCGTGGTCGAAGCAACCGGCAGCGCGGTCGGCGGCATCAAGCGAGGGGATCATGTGATTCTCACCTTCATCCCGGCGTGCGGCAAATGCCACTGGTGCGGGCTCGGTCTGCATCATCTCTGCGCCGAGGGTGCGCGGATCACGCAGGGCCCGCAGCTCGATGGCAGCTATCGCCGGCGCGACTACAGCGGCGCCGACGTCGGTGCCTTTTGCATGATCGGCGCCTTTGCCGATCGCACCGTGGTCGATCAGGCCAGCGTCATTGTCATCGACAAGGATATCCCGTTCGATCTCGCCAGCCTGGTGGCCTGTGGCGTGCCGGCCGGTGTCGGCGCCGCGCGCCAGCGCGCGCGGGTTCAGCGCGGTGAAAGCGTGCTTGTGGTCGGCTGCGGCGGCGACGGCATGAACGTGGTGCAGGGAGCGCGCCTGTGCGGCGCCGCCAAAATCATTGCGGCGGATATCGTGCCGGCCAAACTCGATTGGGCGCGGGAGTTCGGCGCGACCCATGGCATTTGCGCGCAAGGTCCGGAACTGATCCGTGCCGTCCACGAGTTGACCGACGGGATCGGCGTCAACCATTCCTTTGTCTGCATCGATCCGGCCTCGACCCTGTTGCCGGCCTTCCGGGCCACCGCAAAAGGCGGCAACGTCGTGGTCACCGCGCTGACGCCCGACACCGTGACTGAAATCGGGATTCCTCCGCTCGAACTGTTCGTCACGCAAAAGGCGATCATGGGCGCGGTCTACGGTTTTTCCAGCCCGCGCCTGCAAATCCCCGAACTTCTGGCCCTCTACCGCAAGGGTTCATTGAAGCTTCGCGAACTGATCACCCGCAGCTATCGCCTCGATGAAATCAACCGCGGCTATGCCGACCTCGACGCAGGCCGGAATATTCGTGGCGTCATCGTATTCGATGGTTGAGGCAAACAGGATGCCCGCTGCCGGGTTGAACGCGTTGTCGCTTCGTTGCCGGCACCAACGGACACAGTCACGGCCTGTCGCGATGTCCGTCGATCGGGACAAAAGCAGAAGTCGTGTGAATTCAGCTTCGCAGATAATGAGCTCGCAGTGACGCCCACTTGCGCACGTGTGGCTCGATAGCCACAAGCTCGCTCTTTCGTAGGTCTCAAGACCGTCTCGGGACCTAGGCGCCCCCCTCAATCTTCCGCAAGAGTTCGCACCATCAAGCCCGTCAGGCGGTG
>NZ_JBEKCZ010000168.1:0-11420 GCF_050014615.1 Bradyrhizobium sp.
CGGATGTCCGGCCGAGGGCATGGTCCCATCCTCCTCGAACGGGATTTCCGGATGCATCAGGAACGCCGCGAAGCCGCCCAGCAGCAGCAATCCCATCGACATCAGGAACGGCAGATACCAGTTGCCGGTGACGTCAATCACGTAACCGGCCACCAAAGGCGAGACGATCGCCGCGAAGGCCGAGCCGGTATTCATCAGGCCCGCCGCCGTGCCGGAATATTTCGGGGCAATGTCCATCGGCACCGACCAGATCGGGCCGATGATGATCTCGGCAAAGAAAAATCCGCCGGACAGGCAGAGTGCCACCACCGTGATGTCGTGAATGAACAGGATCGGCAGCAGCGACAGTAAGGCCCCGGCAAAACCGGTCACGGTGACGCTGATCCGCGCGAAGCGGACGTTGCCGGTCTTCTTGAAAATGCGATCCGACAGAATGCCACCGAGGCTGTCGCCGATCACGCCAGCGAAGAAAACGCCCGACGCGAACAGCGCCGATTTCCCGATATCGAGGCTGTAGTTGTTCTTGAAGAACAGCGGCAGCCAGTTCAGGTACAGCCACAGCGTCCAGCCGTAGCAGAAGTAGGTCAGCGTGACCGGCCATATCCGCCTGATCAGCGGTCCCCAGGGAACCTGCGGCCGCATATTGACGGGGCGCGGCGGCAGCGACGCCAGTTCTTCCGCGGTGATGTCAGGGTGATCCTTGGGCTCGTTGCGGAAATACAGCATCCAGACCACGCCCCAGATCAGACTGACCAGTCCGAGCAGGACGAACGAGCCGCGCCAGGTCAGCCACGCCATCAGGACCGCGATCAAAGGCGGCGTGGCGGCATTGCCGAGCCGCGCGAAGGCGTGGGTGAGGCCTTGGGAAAAGCCGCGCCTGTGGGCGGGCGTCCAGTACTGCATGGCGCGCGTCGCGGTCGGGAAGGTCGCGCCTTCGCCGAAGCCGAGCGCGACGCGGGCGATGAACAGCGTCAGCAGGCTGGTGACGAAGCCGGTCATGATGGTCGCGGCCGCCCAGATCAGGCCGCACCAGAACAGGGTCTTGCGTGGCCCGAAGCGGTCGCCGACCCAGCCGCCGATCACCTGGAACAACAGATAGGGATAGGCGAAGGCCGAGAACACCAGCCCAAGCTGGGTATTGGAGAGATGAAGCTCTTTCTGAATTTCGCTGGCCGCCGTGCCGATGTTGACCCGGTCGACATAGGTGATGAAGTACATGATGCAGAGCATCGCCAGCACCACATGGGTGGGCTTGAACCGAAGCCGCATCGTCTACCTCCCGAACTCGCTTTTATGGCTATTATGACGGCGCCGATCCGTCTGCACAAATCGCACCGATCGACTTTCGACTTTCGTCTCAGCCTTAATTAAGGATTGACCACTTTCAGATGACCACTTTCAAATGCCCTGGCGCATTCGACTTGGTGGGCTGTTCCAACGATTTCATCGCGGCGTCGACGCCACCGGCCCGGTGCGGCACCCCGGCGGCCGACAGACCCATTTCCACGCCGGACAGGGCGCCCATCAAGGTCAGTTCATTGCACTCGCCGAGATGGCCGATGCGAAACACCTTGGCCGCGACTTTGCTGAGGCCGGAGCCGAGCGACATGTTGTAGGTCTCGAGCACGGTCTGGCGGAACTTGTCGGCGTCGTGCCCCGGCGGCATCAGCACCGCGGTCAGCACCGGAGAATATTCCGACGGTTCGAGACACAGCACTTCGAGGCCCCAATGCGCGACCGCCGCGCGGGTCGCCGCCGCGAGGCGCTGGTGACGGGCGAACACCGCATCGAGACCTTCCTCGAGCAACATCGCGACGGCTTCGCGCAGGCCGTAGAGCAGATTGGTCGCGGGCGTATAGGGAAAGAAGCCGTTGGCATTGGGCTTGAGCATCTCTTCCCAGTCCCAATAGGACCGCGGCATCCGGTTGGTTTTGGCAGCATCGCGGGCATTCTGCGAGATCGCGATGAAGCCGAGCCCCGGCGGCAGCATGAATCCCTTATGCGAGCAGCGGACGGTCACGTCGACCTTCCACTCATCGTGACGGTAATCGACCGATCCCAGCGAGGAGATCGTATCGACCAGGAACAGCGCGGGATGGCCGACTTTGTCGATCGCGGCGCGGATGTCGCCGATCCGGCTGGTGCAGCCGGTGGAGGTTTCGTTATGCACCACCATCACCGCCTTGATGGCATGCGCCGTGTCCTGCGCCAGCCTGGCCTCGATCGCGGCGGGATCGGCGCCGTGACGCCAATCACCGGCGATGAATTCCACATCGATGCCCCAGCGGGCCGCCATCTGCCGCCACAGCGTGGCGAAATGGCCGGTCTCGACCATCAGGACCTTGTCGCCCGGCGACAGCGTATTGACGATCGCCGCTTCCCAGGCCCCGGTTCCCGACGAAGGAAAGATGATGACCGGACCCGAGGTCTGGAAGATCTTCTGGCAGCCTTCGAACACCGCCTTGCCCAGTTCGGCGAATTGCGCGCTGCGGTGGTCGATCACAGGCATATCCATGGCGCGGAGCACGCGATCCGGCACCGGGCTCGGGCCGGGAATTTGCAGGAAATGGCGTCCCTGGTGGGTCATGGATTCGTCCTCCGGTCTGGCGCTTGGCCATATTGCATTCGATTTACACGACGGCAACTTATAAATTGTTTACAATTTTTTGGTCGACGGCCCCCTCTTCCCGACATATGTTCCGGCCATGAAACCGATGATCCCCAGCGACGCCAGTTCGAAACCTTTGGGAACCGGGGCGGATTCCGCCCGGGAAGACCTGTCCTTGCATGACGAGATCCTGACCCGGCTGCGCGACCATATCGTCGAGGGCAACATTCCCGACGGCGGCCGCGTGCCCGAACGCCAGCTGTGCGAGATGCTCGCGATCTCGCGCACGCCGTTGCGCGAGGCGCTCAAGGTATTGGCGTCCGAAGGACTGGTCGAGCTGCTGCCGAACCGCGGCGCGCGGGTGCGGCCATTGAGCGAGCGCGACCTCGTCGAACTGTTCGACGTCATGGGCGGGCTCGAAGGCCTCGCCGGGCGGCTGGCCTGCGAAAACATCACCGATGCGGAGATCGCCGAGATCGAGCGGCTGCATTACGAGATGTACGGGTTCTACCTGCACCGCGACATGCACAATTATTTCCGCGTCAACCAGCTGATCCACCAGAAAATCGTCGAAGCCTCGCGCAATGCGACGCTGCAAAGCGCCTACGCGAACTTCGCAGGAAGGATCAGGCGGATTCGCTACTCCGCCAATTTCGCCCGCCAGCGCGAGCGCTGGGGGGAAGCGATGCGCGAACACGAGACCATCCTGGACGCGCTGCGGCGCCGCGCCGGCAGCGAACTCAGCGACATCCTGTTCGCGCATCTGCGCAACAAGCGGACCGCCGCCGTCGAGCACCTCAAGACCGGCGACAGGGCGGTTTCGGAGCCTGCCTGATATCTGGGCGGGACATCCTAGACGCAAAGCCCGATCCGAAATTTTGCATTCAAATTAGAAACCGAGTCAGAAAAATTGCATTTATCATTCGGCCATACTTCTGCGAGCATACGGGCAAGCCATGCTTGCCGGTCATGGGGATGGAATGTCCGATAAAGGCACATCGCCGCTTGAAAGCCGGCTCAAGCGCGAGATCACCGGCGACGTTCTGTTCGATCCGTTCAGCCGCGGCCGCTACGCCACCGACGCCTCGTTCTACCAGATCATGCCGGCGGGCGTGGTGGTCCCGCGCAGCATCGACGAGGCGCTGCGGGTGCTCGCCATCATCCGCGACGACGGGCGCATCGTGACGCCGCGCGGCGGCGGCACCTCGCAATGCGGCCAGACCATCAATGACGGCATCGTCGTCGACTTTTCCAAACACCTCAACCGCCTCATCTCGCTTGATGTTGAGAACAGAACCTGCGTGGTCGAGCCCGGGATCGTGCTCGACGATCTCAACCGGCAACTGAAGCGTCACGGCCTGTGGTTTCCGGTCGACGTCTCGACCGCCTCGCGCGCCACCATCGGCGGCATGGCCGGCAACAATTCCTGCGGCGGCCGCTCGCTTCGCTACGGCACCATGCGCGACAACACGCTGTCGATGGACGCCGCACTCGCCGACGGCACCCTTTTGCATTTCGGCGAGGTGCCGCGTGATTTTTCGCAATTGAATGCAAACGATAGTGGCCTCGCGCTGTTTCGCGACATGCTGGCGCTGGGATCACGCGAGGCCGAAGAGATCGCCGACAAGTTTCCGAAGGTGCAGCGCCGCGTCGGCGGCTACAATCTCGATGCGCTGGTGCCGCGCAATGCCGCCAACAATCTGGCGCATCTGCTGGTGGGCTCGGAAGGAACGCTGGCGTTCACGACAAAAGTCGAGCTGAAGCTGTGGCCGGTGATCCGCAACAAGGTGCTGGGCATCTGCCACTTCGGCAGTTTCTACGAGGCGATGGATGCCGCGCAGCATCTGGTGAAACTCAGGCCCATCGCGGTGGAACTGGTCGACCGCACCATGATCGCGCTGGGACGTGATATCGCGATGTTCGCCCCGGTGATCGATGCGACCGTGCGCGGCGACCCCGACGCGCTCTTGATCGTCGAATTCGCGGAAGAAGATCAGCCCGACAATCTGCAAAAGCTCAGGCAGCTTTCCGAGTTGATGAGCGATCTCGGCTTCGGCTGGAACCATCCGCAGCGCAAATGGGGCGGCGTGGTCGATGTCGTCGAGCCCGCGACCCAGACCGCGATCTCGGATTTCCGCACCTCCGGCCTCAACGTCATGATGTCGATGAAGCAGGAGGGGAAACCAGTCTCGTTCGTCGAGGATTGCGCGGTGCCGTTGCCGCATCTGGCCGATTACACCCAGCGGCTCAACGCCATCTTCGCCAGACACGGCACCCGCGGCACCATGTATGCGCACGCCTCGGAAGGCTGCCTGCATGTGCGTCCGGTGCTTAATCTCAAGCTCGAGAAGGACGTCAAGGCGATGCGCGCCATCGCCGAGGAAACTTTTGCGATGGTCCGGGAATACAAGGGATCGCATTCCGGCGAACATGGCGACGGCATCGTGCGCTCGGAATTTCACGAGACCATGTTCGGCCCGCGCATCATCGCCGACTTCAGGGAGGTCAAGCAGCGCTTCGATCCGGGCCATGTGCTCAATCCCGGCAAGATCGTCGATGCGCCCAAAATGGACGACCGGTCGCTGTTTCGCTATCCGCCGGATTACCGCATCACTGAGCTGAAAACCGCGCTCGACTGGTCCGCCTATCCCGGCGCCGGCGGCGGTTTTCAGGGTGCGGTCGAGATGTGCAACAACAACGGCGCCTGCCGCAAACTCGAGGGCGGCGTGATGTGCCCGTCCTATCGCGCCACCCGCAACGAGAAGGACGTCACCCGCGGCCGCGCCAATACGTTACGGTTGGCAATCTCGGGCCAGTTGGGTCCGGATGCGCTCGCCTCCGACGCGATGATGGACACCATGAAACTCTGCGTGTCCTGCAAGGCCTGCCGCCATGAATGCCCCACTGGCGTCGACATGGCCAAGATGAAGATCGAGGTTCTCGCCGCGCGCAACGCCAAGCACGGGCTTTCGCTGCGCGACCGGCTGGTCGGCTTTCTGCCGCATTATGCGCCGCTGTTTGCACGCCTCGCCGCGCTCGCCAATTGGCGCAACAAGAGCCCGCTGTTGCGCGCGCTGTTGGAACGCGTGGCCGGCATCAGCGCCCGGCGCGCGCTGCCCGCGTGGCGGCGCGATATCTTCAAGTCCGAGAGCGAAGTGTTCGGCCCGGCCGATGGCAGCGAAGTGGTGCTGTTTGCCGACACGTTCAATCGCGCCTATGAGCGTGAAAATCTCGACGCCGCGCTGCGCGTGCTGGTCGAAGGCGGTTACCGCGTCCATTTGCCAAGGGCCGCCGACAACGGCCGGCCGCTGTGCTGCGGGCGGACATTTCTCTCGGCGGGCCTGGTCGATCACGCCCGCATCGAGCTCGACCGGCTGGTTGAGACCTACGCGCCGTTCGCCTCGCGCGGGGTACCCATTGTTGGCCTCGAGCCGAGCTGTCTGTTGACGCTGCGCGACGAGCTATTGTCGCTGCGCTCGGACGCGTCAGCGAAAGCCATCAGCGCGCAGGCGCTGTTGTTCGAGGAATTTCTGGTCCGCGAGGCCGCTTCCGGCCGCCTGCGTCTGCCGCTCGGCCCTATCGCCAACAAGGCCCTGGTGCATGGTCACTGCCATCAGAAATCATTCGGCGCGTTCACATCGGTCGAGCAGGTGCTGCGGCTTATTCCCGATTTGGATGTCGAAACCATCGAGTCCAGCTGTTGCGGCATGGCCGGCGCGTTCGGCTATGGCGCCGATACCTACCAGACCTCGATCGAGATGGCCGAGCTATCGCTGCTGCCGGCGGTGCGGCGCGCGGACGCGGCCGCACTCGTGGTCGCCGACGGCACTTCGTGCCGGCATCAAATCAAGGATGGCACCAGCCGCTCCGCCCTTCACGTCGCCCGCGTGCTGGCAATGAGCCTCGACAGCGCGCGCTCCAACCCTCATCCCTCACCCCATGCAAAGGAAACCATTCATGGCTGAACTTACCCTCGACGTCGCCCGCAAGATTCTCGATGCCGCGCTCGCCAAAGCGGTCGAGAAGAAACTGAAACCTCTCGTCATCACCGTTCTTGACACCCGCGGCTGCGTCAAAGCCAGCGCGGCGCAGGACGGCACCAGCCTGATGCGCGGCGAGATCGCCCATGGCAAGGCCTATGGCGCGCTGGCGATGGGCATGGGTTCCCGAGCGCTGTTCCAGCGCGCGCAGGAGCAGGCCTATTTCATCAGCTCGGTGAATACCCTGGCGCAGGGCCGCATGGTGCCAGTGCCGGGCGGCGTGCTGATCCAGCAGGGCTCTGTGCTGCTCGGCGCGGTCGGCGTCAGCGGCGACACATCAGACAATGACGAGATCTGCGCGATCGCCGGCATCGAGGCCGCCGGATTGAAGGCGAATGCGGGGTGACGTTGTCGTCCCCGCGAAAGCGGGGACCCATACGCCGTGTCGCTTGTTGTGAGACTGGCTGTTCGACGACCTTGCCTTACCGCTGACGCCTGTGGCTATGGGTCCCTGCTTTCGCAGGGACGACGGCTTCTTGTCACTTCCCCGGCCAATCACTTCCCCGTCCACGCCGGCTTGCGCTTTTCGCCGAAGGCCTTGAGGCCTTCCTTGGCGTCTTCCGTCATCGCCAGTAACGCGATCTGGCTTTCGGTATAAGCGATGCTTTGGTCGAACGACATCGAGGCGATCGCGCGCATGGCGTATTTGCCGCGCCGGATCGCGGTCGGCGACTTGTCGATGATGCGGCCGATCAGCCAGTCGAGTTTGGCGTCGAGCTCGCTCGACGGCACCACGTAGTTCAGCAGGCCGGCGGCTAGCGCGGTGCTGGCGTCGAACGGCTCGCCGGTGATCGCCCATTCATTGACCAGGCGCGGCGGCGCGATCGACTGCAGCAGGCTCAGCACCTGCATCGGAAACACGCCGACCTTGACCTCCGGCAATCCGAAGATCACGTGGTCGGCGGCGACAGCCATATCGGTCATGCACAACAGGCCCATGCCGCCGGCCATGCAGACGCCGGCCACCCGCGCGATCGCGGGCTTGGTGGCGTTCTGCGACAGCCGCAACAAATCTGCATAGGGAACACTGGGCTTGCTAAAATCGGCCGCGAAGGCGGCGCCGGTATGCTGCAGGTCGGCGCCGGCGCAAAACGCCTTGTCGCCCGCGCCGGTCAGGACGATCACGCGCACGTCCTTGTCGTCATGCGCGTCGCGGTAGCCTTGCGCGATGCCGGCGATGACGTCGCCATTGATGGCGTTGCGCTTGTCCGGCCGGTTGATGGTGATCCAGAATGCCTGTCCGCGCTTTTCAAGTACCACGCTGTTGGTGTCGATCATTGCCCTGCTCGCCTGTGTTGGTCCGGCAGGTATTAGAGCATGATCCGGAACCGGTTTTCCGAAAAAAAGCGGGCCCGGGCGAAGAGATCGGATCGGGCAAGCGACGCGGCACTTGGTTCAGCCGTTGCGGAAGAGGTTGGCCATGCGCAAAAAGGCCTGGTCCAGGACGGCCTGCATGTCGGCCGGCAGCGCGCATTCGTCCATCGCGTGGCGCATGCACATCATCCATTGGTCACGCTCGACATCGCCTATTGCAAAGGGACGATGCGCCGACATGATGCAGCGGTGCTGGGGCCGTTGGAAATAAAGCGGTGGCCCACCGAGCCAGCCGCTCAGGAACTCGAACAAAAGCTGGCGGATCGGAGCCAGGTCCTGACCGTGCATGGCACGGATGCGGGCGGCGCCGGGATCGGTGTCCAGAATATCGTAGAAGCGGTCGGCCAGCCGCCTTACCGTCGCCTGGCCGCCGATCAGTTCATACGGTGTCACTTCGATTTTTGCGGCTTCACCCGTCGATTCACTGGCTGTCAATCGCACCTCCTCCGGATCGATGCTTGATGAGCCAACAGGTCGGGATGACGCCTTGATCTGGATCAACGGGACGGTGGCGGCGACGCCGCTCGCCCGCGCCGACGAGGTGATCGAATAAGCGCGGCCTCGACGTCCGGGTATGGCATGAACCCGGGCTCGCTTACGACGTTTCGCAACTGGCGTTCCTGACATCTGGAGGGTATATTTTCAGGACACTTGTATTTCCAAAACGCCTGGCGGTAGCGCGGATGTTCATTTTCGCAGGCAGATTAGGTCTTGCACTGGTATTGGCGGCGCTCTGTCTGGGCGGGCGAGCGGCCCATGCCCAGGCCGCGCCGGTGTCCTATTGGATTCCAGGCTGGCCCCTCGGCTTTGGTGGCAATCTGGCGGTCGGCCAAGGTTCGAACACCTACGGCAACTTTCCGGACTTTGACGGCAGTGATGCGCGGGGCGGCGGCTTTTCCTCCATGCGCTACAATTTTTCGAACGGCTGGTTTGTCGGCCGCGAAGGCGGAGGCGTGGGTTTGAGCATGAACGGCCTCAGCCAGAATGGCGCGTTCGGCAGCCCGTCGCTTTATTACGAGGGCGCGCAGGTCGGCTACAACTTCCAAACCACGAATGGATTACCCCTCAAGGTCTATGCCGGGTTCGACACCTTGAAATATAATACCGGCATCGGTGGACCCTTTGCCTCCTTCGATAGCACGTCCAGCTCACTGCCCGTCTATAGCGTGCACGCGGGCGTCGAATTCCAGCCCGCGCCGAATCTCAGCCTGTCGCTCGGGATGGGCTTCACCCAACAGACGGGGCGCATCAACAGCGACATCAATTCGCTCGTGATGCCAGCCCGCTGATTTCTCGGTTTGCCGTCTGCGCTCGCTGCTAGGCGATCTCCACAGTTGGGTGGCCAACGGGGATAAAACGGACATGGCCCGAAAGGCTCAATACGTTAGCTCTCCTGACCCATTCCGAATTTCGGCCCTGTTGCAGTGCCGAAACTCTGAACATCCAGAAAGCAAACCATGCGGCCTTCGTGCAACACTCCGCCAAATTCGGTTGTAAACGCGAGAATGGGGCACGACGGTTATATCGCCCATGCGGTAATTTAGCGTCAGCTGATCCTCAGATTTCTTTCAGTAATTTTTCTCGGGGGGCCATCATGCAAAATTCAAAATTGTTTTTTTCCGCCGCTGTTGCTTTCAGCGCGTTGCTTGGCATTGGCGCGGCTTCCGCGGCTGACCTGCCTGTGAAGGCGCTGCCTCCCGTCGTACCGATCTTCAACTGGACCGGGTTTTATATCGGCGGAAACGTCGGCGGAGAGTGGGGCCATTACAACGATCCGTTTGCTGTTGGCGGAACCACCGCTTTTGGTGTCACGGTCCTACCCGGGACAGTTCCCCTCGCATCAAACAACAATTCGTTCACGGGTGGAGGCCAGATCGGTTACCGCTGGCAACAACCAGGGAGCCAATGGGTCGCGGGAGTTGAAGCAGATTTCAACTGGGTCGATTTGAAAACAACCCAAACCTTGACCGCCGCGCAGTTGTCGCCAGCAACAAGCGGAGTCTTTATCGCGGGAGATTCATTATCGGCAAAGACCAATTTCCAATCTTCGATCCGAGGCAACCTCGGATTAACCTTTGATAGATTGCTGTGGTACGTCACGGCCGGCGTGGCTTTCGCCAACACGCAAGCCAGCGCAAACTTTATCGCGGTCACCGCTGGAAGAATCGCGTTCCCAGCGTCGTCTGGTTCGCAAACCAACACCTTGGTCGGCGGAACAATCGGCACCGGTCTGACTTACGCGGTGGACAAAAATTGGGATATCGGTGGTGAGTACCGCTTCACCAGCTACGGCGCTTCGGATTTCGGGCTCGGCTCGGTAGCGGCGATTGGGACAGCGGGCGGTGTGTTTGCGCCGGTTCCCGCGAGCACCCACCTCAACCTGACGACCAATGAGGTTCGATTCAAGGTCAACTATCGTTTCGACTGGGCTACGCCTGTAGTTGCGAAGTACTGAAAATTTCAAAACACCGAAACCAAGAAGCCCCGGCATGCTCCGGGGTTTTTTGTTGCGCGTTTCAAGCGGCGGAACTTTATTGAATATGATCGCGGCTTATTTTGCTGCGTGTCTGTTCTGGGGCACTTTTCGGACCTGGTGCGATATCCGACTTGAGTCCGTTATGCGCACAAAAGCAATCTGCCGACAGGCAGAAAATTTCCAACGGAGACACCCAATTCAAGGGATCGGAATCGCGGCGGAGGCCTTTTTCACCCAGACCTTGTTGTCGTGGAACGCCGCGCCGCCGACCGGGGCTACCGCCTCGGCTCCGGTGAGCATGTTGATGCCGCGGCCGCCGATATGGGCCTTGTTCGGGTGCACGGATTCGGCGATCAGCACGCCGCGACGCACGCCCTCGAACAGCTTCGCGGTCAGCGTGGTCTCGCCACGCATATTGCCGAGCGTGACCGCGTCGCCATCGGCGACCCCGAGCGGCGCGGCATCGTCCGGATGGATCATCACGCTCGGCGCGCCCTCGCGCGCCTGCGACGACGGCGTTTCGTTGAAGCTGGTATTGAGGAAACTGCGCGACGGGCTGGTGGCCAAGCGGAACGGATGGGCCTCATCCGCTTCCTCGATCGCGGTCCAGTGATCCGGCAGCGACGGCATCTGGTCCCACGCCCCCATCATGCCGGCATTGCCGAGCGGCACATGGGCCCAGTCGGCCTTGAAGTGAAACTTGCCGTCGGCATGCGCGAAGCCGTCGAGATAATGCGAGGTGCGAAAATCCGGCTGGATATCGCGCCATAGATCGGCCTCCAGCGCCTCGATGCCGCCATGGCCACTTTTCTTGAGCGTGGTGTCGATCAGCTCGCGCGGCGACATTTCGAATCCGGGATGCACGGCCTTGACGCGCCGGCTGATCCCGCGGAGCACCTCGTGGTTGGAGCGGCATTCGCCC
>NZ_JBEKCZ010000169.1:0-11381 GCF_050014615.1 Bradyrhizobium sp.
GACCTGCGCAAGGCGCTGCCGGCCGGCGAGTTCGAGCTCTACTACCAGCCGGTGGTGAATCTGGCGAGCAACGAAATCAGCGGATTCGAGGCCCTGATACGCTGGAATCATCCGCAGCGGGGGTTGGTCTCCCCGGGCACCTTCATTCCGCTGGCGGAAGAAATCGGCTTCATCGTCCCGATGGGAGAGTGGGTCATCCGCGAAGCCTGCGCGACCGCGGCGCGATGGCCGGGAGACGCCCGCGTCGCCATCAATATTTCGGCCGTTCAATTCCGCAATCCCGGCCTGATGCAAATCATCGTCGGCGCACTCGCGACCTCGGGCCTGAATCCGACCCGGCTCGAAATTGAAATTACCGAGACCGTTCTGCTGCAGAACAAGGAAACGACGCTGGCTGTGCTGCATCAGTTGCGCGCGCTTGGCGTCCGCATCGCGCTGGACGATTTCGGCACCGGATATTCCTCGCTCACCTACCTGCAGTGTTTTCCGTTCGACAAGATCAAGATCGACCGTTCGTTCGTCAAGGACATCACGGAAAACACCGGCTCGCTGAATATCGTGCGGGCGGTCGCAGCACTTGCGACGGGAATGGGCATGACCGCCACGGCCGAAGGCGTGGAAACGCGGGAACAGCTCGACAGCATCACGTCCGAAGGCTGCACCGAGATGCAGGGATTCCTGTTCAGCCGGCCGCTGCCGGCGCGGGAAATCGAGCGGCTGTTCCTTTCAGGACGCGGGACCAAGCTGGCTCCCGACCGTATCGTCGCGGCTTGAGCGCACGCTCCGTTTCCATGGAGTGTAGACCGCGTAAATAGAATACGCTGTCATTCCGGGGCGGCGCGAAGCGACGAACCTCAGATGTGCAGTTGCACATCGGGGAATCTCGAGATTCCGGGTTCGCTTCGCGCCCCGGAATGACAAAGTCCCTAAAACTCCGTTGCGATCCTGGCCAGCATGCCCAGTAGCGCGGCGCGGTTGGCGGGGCCCAGCAATTCATTGAGCCGTGCTTCGTGCTTGGCGGCGACGAGCTTCTTCGCCCGCGCCAGCACCGCCCGGCCCTTGTCGGTCAGGACCAGGATGTGCGAGCGGCGGTCGTTGGTGGAGCGCATCCGCGCGCACAGATCGCGGCTCTCCAGGCCATCGAGCATCGCCACGAAATTCGGCCGCAGGATTCCGAGCGTGTTGGCGATTTCGGTCTGGTTGCGTCCGGGATTCTTGTCGAGCAGCAGCAGAACCGAGAATTGCGCCGGGGTCAGCTGCAATGGCGCGACGCAGCGCAAAAAGTCCTCGAACACTTTCAACTGCGCGCGCTTGAGCGAATAGCCCAGCAACTCGGATAATTCACCCAGTTGTAATGCGATGCCCTCGGTCGCGTCGACCGCCGGCTCCTTGCGGGCGGGGCGGGACGCCTTGGCGACATCGACGGCGGTCTTGGAAACAGTCATCGCTCGAGGCTCGCAATCCCGCTAGGCTGAAAACACCCAGATTCTGGAAACACCGGATTCTGGAAACTCCCGGGCGAAAGCGCACCGGGCCTTGAGATTATAATTGATAATTGTTATCCACCATATCAAATATCGGCAGGCTTTTTCAACTGCTGTTATCGGATCGGCGGGCGGCACCTCAAGGCCGCACGCGACCGACGCCTTGAGAGCGTTTTCGAGCGAAAGCCTGCCCCGGACTTGATCCGGGGCCTGCCCCGGACTTGATCCGGGGTGAATACCGGTTCGCGTGAAGAAAGCGCGTCATAACGAAGATTGGAGCCCCGGTTCTGATTCCATCAGAACCGATCAGGCTCAGGGGGGAGCGCCCGGTCTTGAACACGACGATCATGCTGTTCCTGCTGCAGGACGGCATTACCAATGGCGCGATCTATGCGTTGCTCGGGCTGGCGCTGGTGCTGGTGTTCGCGGTCACGCGCGTGATCCTGATTCCGCAGGGCGAGTTCGTCACCTACGGCGCCCTGACCTATGCCACGCTGTCGTCAGGCCAGGTGCCGGGCACGGCGCGGCTGGCGGTGGCGATGGGCATCGTGGCGTTCGGCCTCGACCTGTTCGCGGGCCGCCGGTCGCTGCATCTGCGGCTGGTCGGGCGGGCCTTCGCGATCAATATCGTGCTGCCCGCAGCGATCCTGGCCCTGAGCATCCAGCTCGCCGGCCGCCACAGCCCGGTCGCCGTCAACATCGCGCTGTCGCTGGCGATCGTCGCGGCGATCGGACTGTTTCTCTATCGCATCGCGTTTCAGCCGATCGCCCATGCCTCGGTGCTGGTGCTGCTGATCGCCTCGGTCGGCTGTCATCTCGCGCTGCAGGGTTTCGGCCTGGTGTTCTTCGGCGCCGAGGGCCAGCGCGGCCCGGCACTTTCGGATACCGCCTTTACGCTCGGTCCGCTGCGCTTCACCGGCCAGAGCATCGCCGTCTACGCCATCACGCTCGCACTGATCGCGGGCCTCTGGCTGTTTTTCGGCTTTACCCTCACCGGCAAGGCGCTGCGCGCCACCGCCGTCAATCGCCTGGGCGCGCGCCTGGTCGGGATCCGGACCGCGCTGTCGGGACAGATCGCCTTCCTGCTGGCGTCCGTGATCGGCGCCATTTCCGGAATCCTGATCGTGCCGATCACGACGCTGTATTACGACACCGGATTCCTGATCGGCCTGAAGGGCTTCGTCGCCGCGATCATCGGCGGCCTCGTGAGCTATCCCCTGACCGCGATCGCCGCATTGCTGGTCGGGTCGGTGGAAGCCTTCTCCTCGTTCTATGCCAGCAATTTCAAGGAAGTTATCGTCTTCACGCTGATCCTTCCGGTGCTTGTGCTGCGGTCGCTGGCGGCGCCCGCGGTCGAGGAAGAGAAGGATTGATCGCGATGATGCAGCGCTTCCCCATGATCGCGTTCGCGGCGGCGATGGCGGCGATCCCGTTCATCCCAGGCATGCCGCCGTTCTGGATCGTGCTGTTGGACAATATCGGCCTGTCCGCGCTGGTGGCGATGGGACTGGTGCTCCTGACCGGCGTCGGCGGCCTGACCTCGTTCGGCCAGGCGGCGTTTTGCGGCTTCGGCGCCTATACCACCGCGGTGCTGACCACGGCCTACGGCGTCTCGCCGTGGCTGACGCTGCCGCTCTCGCTGTTGGTGAGCGGTGCCGCCGCGGTCCTGCTCGGCCTCGTCACGGTGCGGCTGTCGGGCCACTATCTGCCGCTCGGCACCCTCGCCTGGGGCCTCGGGCTATTTTATCTGTTCAGCAAGCTTGAATTCCTCGGCCGCAACGACGGCATCTCCGGCATCCCGCCGCTTCAAATCGGTTCGCTGCGGATGATCGATCCCGGCACGATCTATTTTGCGATCTGGACCGCGGTGCTGATCTGCGCGCTGCTCACCATGAACCTGCTGGACTCGCGCACCGGCCGCGCGATCCGCGCGCTGCGGCGCGGGCACATCGCCGCCGAGGCGTTCGGCGTGCAGACGCCGCGCGCCAAGCTATTGGTGTTCATCTATGCGGCGGTGCTGGCCGGCCTGTCGGGCTGGCTGTATGCGCATCTGCAGCGCGCCGCCAATCCGACGCCGTTCGGCGCGCAGGCCGGCATCGAATATCTGTTCATCGCGGTGGTCGGCGGCGCCGGCTATGTCTGGGGCGGCGTGCTTGGCGCCGCCATCGTCGTCATCCTCAAGGAAATCCTGCAAAGCTATTTGCCGTATCTGTTTCACGGCGAGGGCCAGCTCGAGACCATCGTGTTCGGCATCCTGCTGGTGGCCCTGCTGCAACTGGCGCCGAGCGGGATGTGGCCCTGGCTGACGGCGCGACTGCCGTTCAAGCCCAAACGGCGGCGGCCCGATACATCGCTGGTGCTGGCGCCGCGCGTGCGCCCTGCCGTCACGCCGGACGTGCTGCTGCAGGTCGACCATGCGCGCAAGCAGTTCGGCGGCGTGATCGCGGTCAACGACGTCTCCTTCGACGTCCAGGCCCGCGAAATCGTCGCCCTGATCGGCCCCAACGGCGCCGGCAAGAGCACCACCTTCAACCTGATCACCGGCGTGCTCACCGCGACCGGCGGCACCATCTCCGTTCTCGGCAAGAAAATCGACAAGGCGCTGCCGCAACAGGTGGCGAGACTCGGCATCGCCAGAACGTTTCAGCATGTCAAACTGGTGCCGGACATGAGCGTGCTGGAAAACGTCGCGATCGGCGCGCATCTGCGCGGCCATGCCGGCGCCATCGCCAGCATGTTCCGCCTCGACCGGTCGGATGAAGCCAAATTGCTCGCGGAAGCGACCCGCCAGATCGAGCGGGTCGGGCTCGGCGATCAGATCGATCAGCTTGCGGGCAGCCTGTCGCTCGGCCAGCAGCGCATCGTCGAGATCGCCCGCGCGCTCTGCGTCGACCCGATGCTGCTGCTGCTCGACGAGCCGGCGGCCGGGCTGCGCCACATGGAAAAGCAGCGGCTCGCCGCCTTGCTGCGGCAATTGCGCGACGGCGGCATGTCGGTGCTGCTGGTGGAACACGACATGGGATTCGTGATGGATCTGGCCGACCGCATCGTGGTGCTCGACTTCGGCACCAAGATCGCCGAGGGCACGCCGCAGGCGATCAAGACCAATCCTGATGTGATCAAGGCCTATCTCGGAGCGGTCGCATGAATCCCGGGGCCAGCGCGCTATTGTCGGTATCGTCGGTCCATATCGCCTATGGCAAGGTCGAGGCGGTCCGCTCGGTCTCGCTCGATGTCGCCGGCAACGAGATCGTCACCATCATCGGCGCCAATGGCGCCGGCAAGACCACACTGTTGAACGCCATCATGGGAATCCTGCCGCTGAAGGGCCGCGTGACCTTCGCCGGCCAGGACCTGTTGCGGCTCGAGATCGAGGACCGGGTCGCGGCCGGCCTCAGCCTGGTGCCGGAGCATCGCGAATTGTTCGGCACCATGAATGTCGAGGACAATCTGCAGCTCGGCGCTTTCCGGATCGCCAAATCGGTCGCGGCGCAATCGTTCGAGCGGGTCTACGCGCTGTTTCCGCGCCTGAAAGAGCGGCGCAAGCAATTGGCGGGCACGTTGTCGGGCGGCGAGCAGCAGATGCTGGCGATGGGCCGCGCTTTGATGGGGGCACCGAAGCTGTTGATGCTCGATGAACCCAGTCTCGGGCTGGCGCCGATCATCGTCGCCGATATCTTCCGCATCGTCGGCGAGTTGCGCTCCAGCGGCGTATCGGTGCTGCTGGTCGAGCAGAACGCCAAGGCCGCCCTGGAAATCGCCGACCGCGCCTATGTGATGGAGCTCGGCGAGTTCGTCCTGGATGGGCCGGCGAAGGACATCGCCACCAACGCGCGCGTCGCCGCGAGCTATCTGGGTTTTGCGCATGAGGGCGCGGGCGCGAGTTAGCACCTAGGCCGTCATGCCCCGCCAACGGGTCAGCGCGAAGCGCTGCCCGATGACAGGCTCCAGCGGGGCATCCAGTATTCCGAGACAGTGAAGCTTGATCTCGACGCCGCAGCGTACTGGATCACCCGCTTTCGCGGGTGATGACAGCCGTGTGTATGAAAACGCTCCTGCCCCTCACATCGCCGGCACGTACTTGCCGTCCTTCACCGTGAGGATGATGCGCGAGCGGTCGTCGAGGCCGGAGCGATCTTTTTCGGTCCAGTTGTAGACGCCCTGGCTCGCTGCAATCTCACGTTCGCTGAGCAAAGCCTGACGGATCGCCTCGCGGAATTCCGGCGTGCCGGGCTTGGCGGTCTTCAAGGCCACCGGAATCACGCGCTTGAGCACTTCAAAGGCGTCGTAGGAATGTCCGGCGAACTGGCTGCGGCTGTTGGGGCCGTATTTGGCCTCATAGGCGGTGTCGAGCGCGAGACCCGGCTTCTTGGTCAGCGCGCTGTCCGGCTGCGTTTCCGGCGACATCACCGGACCCGACGCCATGATCACGCCTTCAGCCGAGGGACCGGCGATGCGGATGAAGTCCATGCTGGCGGCGCCATGGGTCTGATAGATCAGGCCCTTGTAACCGCGCTCGCGCAGCGCCGACTGCGGCAAGGCTGCCGCGGTGCCGGAGGCGCCGACCAGGATCGCATCGGGATTGGCGGCCACCAGCTTCAGCACCTGCCCGGTCACCGACGTATCCGGCCGCGCAAAGCGCTCTTCGTCGGCCAGCGTCAGTCCCATCGCCACTCCTTGCGCCTTGAAGTCGTTGAACCAGAGATCGCCGTAGGAATCGGAGTAGCCGATATAGCCGACGGTCTTGATGTTGTGCGCCTTCATGTGCTCGTACAGCACCTTGCCCATGATCGGAACCGGCTGCGGCATCACCACCGACCACTTCGCCCGTTCCGGCGTGACCGGAAACGGCGCGAGGCCGAAATGCGGAATGCCGGCCTCGTTGGCGACATTGGATACCGCGATGGTCGGCGGCGTGGTCGCCGATCCCATGATGATATCGGCCTTGGATTCGGTGACGAAGCGCCGCGCATTGGTGGTGGCGTTGGTCGGATCGCCGCCATCGTCGAGCACGATGATCTTGAGCGGCACGCCGCCAATTTCCTTCGGCACGAATTCAAGCGCGTTGCGCTCGGGGATGCCGAGCGCCGCCGCCGGTCCGGTGGTGGTGGTCGTGATACCGATGGTGATTTCACTGGTTTGCGCGGCCGCGGGATAGGCCGGCAGCGCGAGCGCCGCCGCGGCAATGGCGGCCGACAGATGAAACTTCCTCATTATTTCCTCCCTCATGTGTTTATTTTGGATGCTTATTTCATAAAGCAAAATTCGAGGACGTTTTCAGCCCCTTCTTTAGATGCGCCAGAAGTTAATGCGCCCGACGAGTCAGCCCTGCATGAATTTTGCAATGATCTCCTGCGGCACCGGCGCCGATTTCAGCCTGCCGGGATCGTCCGGGTGATGCCCGACCAGCACGCGGGTCTCGAACGCCTCGATCGCCAGCGCCTCGCCCTTGAACACCTTGTGGGTCACCTCGAAGCTCGAGCGCTTGAAACCCTCGATCCGGCTTTCGATCGCGATCCAGTCGCCATGGGTCGAGGCGATGTAGAATTTCGCCCGCGTATCCACCATGGGAATGCCGACCAGGCCATACTTCTTGACGATGTCCTGCTTGGAGAAACCGGCGGCCTCGAACAGGATCGAGGTCGAGTCGTCGAACATCGCGAAGTAGCGCGGGTAATAGACAATGTTGGCGGGGTCGCAATCGCCCCACTGGATCTGCACGTTCCTGCGGTTGACGAACATTCGATGGTCCTAGCGCGGCGCCATGCGCAGCGAGGCATCGAGCCGCACCACCTCGCCGTTGAGATAGGGATTGTCGATCATGTGCAGCGCCAGCGAGGCGAACTCGTCGGCGTGGCCGAGCCGGCGCGGAAACGGGATCGCCGCGGCCAGCGAGTCCTGGGCTTCCTGCGGCAGATTGGCCAATAGCGGCGTCAGGAACAATCCGGGCGCGATGGTCAGGACGCGAATGCCGAACTGCGCCAGTTCGCGCGCGATCGGCAGCGTCATCCCGACGATGCCGCCTTTCGAGGCCGAATAGGCCGACTGCCCGATCTGGCCGTCATAGGCGGCGACCGATGCGGTGGAGATCACCACGCCACGCTCGCCACCCGCCAGCGGCTCCAGTTTCGACATTTCCGTCGTCGCCAGCCTGATCATGTTGAACGAGCCGATCAGATTGACCCTGATGATCTTCTCGAAATCGGCCAGCGGCATCGGCCCGTCGCGGCCGATCACCCGCTTGGCGGCGCCGATGCCGGCGCAATTCACCAACACCCGCGCCACACCATGGGCCTTGCTCGCCGCGGCGATCGCCGCCTCCGCCGAGGCCGCGTCGGCGACGTCGCAGATGACCGCGACACCGCCGATCTCGGCGGCGACGGTTTCGGCGAGCTTGGCGTTGAGATCGCACACCGCGACTTTGGCGCCCTGCGCGGCGAGCTTGCGCGCGGTGGCGGCGCCCAGTCCCGATGCGCCCCCGGTGACGATAGCGGCCTGATCTTTCAACTGCATGGTTTCCTCCTGGCGATTTGGTTCGAATTCAGTTCAGCGTGATGACGTCGACCGCGGGGGCTGGCGAATATAGCTCGTCGATCAGCCGGCTGCGATGCTCCAGCACCGCGCGTTGATTGATCGACCCTTTATCGGTGACTTCGCCGCGATCGATCGACATCGGCGTATCCAGCAGCACCGCGCGCGTGATCCGCGTCGACGACCCCGTCGAGACAGCCAGAAACTTTGTAAATCGCTCGCGAAACGCGGCACGGATCAGGGCGTCGCCCGCAATTGCCGCGAGGTCATCGGATGGCAGCGTTGGATTGATCAGGCGGCAGCCGTCGAGGTCGAGCACCACCAGCGCCGACAACTCGTCGCGGTTGATGCCCGCGATCACCACGTCGCGCACCAGCGGCGCACAGGCCGCGATGAAGCGGGCGCGGAGCGGACCGACGCTGACCCAGGTGCCGCTGGCGAGCTTGAAATCCTCGGCGATGCGGCCGTCGAAATCGAAGCCGGCGCCGAGATCATCGGGATCGGCCGGCTTGAGCGCGTCGCCGAATTTGTAGAAACCTTCCTCGTCGAAGGCCCGCGCGGTCAGTTCGGGCTGGCGCCAATAGCCCGGCGTGACGTTCGGCCCCTTGGCGCGAACCTCGAGCTTGCCATTATCGGGCACAAGCTTGGCCTCATTGCCGGAGACGGGAAGCCCGACATGGCCTGAGCGGCTGGTGGCGGGCCGCACCGACATGAAGAACGGCGCGGTCTCGGTGGCGCCGAGCCCCGTCAGCATCGGCACCCGAAAGCCGGTCTCCTGCACCGCGAGTTCGTCGAGGCTGTTCCAGATAAAGGGCGACATCGCCGCCCCGGAGAAGAACATCGCGTGCAGCCGATGGAAGAATCTGGCGCGCAGCGCCTGGTCGTCGCGCAGATACGGCAGCAGCGATTCATAGCCCTTCGGCACGTTGAAATAGACGGTCGGGGAAATCTCGCGAAGATTGCGCACGGTCTCTTCGATGCCGCCGGGCATCGGCTTGCCGGCGTCGAGATACATCGAGCCGCCATTGTACAGCGTCAGACCGATATTGTGATTGCCGCCGAACGTATGATTCCACGGCAGCCAGTCGACGATCACCGGCGGCTCGTCCTTCAGGAACGCCATGGTCTCGCGCAGCATCACCTGATTGGCGCAGATCATCCGCTGGGTGTTGATGACGGCCTTCGGATTGCCGGTCGAGCCTGATGTCAGCAGAAATTTTGCGATCGTATCCGGACCGATCGCGTCATGCGCGGCATCAAGGCCCGGATGCTCCGGCGACGCCAGCAAGTCGCCGAGCATCGTGATCTCGCGGCCCGGCACGTCGCCACGCGACACCACAACCTCGATTTGATCGGGAATATTGGCGCGGATCGCATCGTCGAATTTGCCGGCGTCCTCGGTGAATACCAGACCCGGCGTCAGCAGCTTCATCAGAAAGCCAAGCTTGCCGTAATCCTTCGACACCAGCGAATAGGCCGGCGACACCGGACAAAACGGCACACCGGCATAGAGCGCGCCGAACGCGACCAAAGCGTGGTCGATCGAATTGCCGGAGAGAATCACGACCGGTTTCTCGGCCGACAGACCGCGCGCGAGCAAGCCTGAGGCGATGCGCCGGGTCGCGGTCAGCAATTGCGCGTAGGTGATTTGCCGCCAGCCGCCGCCTGTCTCGCGCTCCGCCATGAAAATGCGGTTCGGCTCGACTTTGGCCCAATGGTGCAGACGATCTGTTATTCGGACCGGATAGTCGCCGAGCGCGGTCTTTGGGCGCAGATAGATGGTGCCATCGGCGCGGCGATCGATCGACACCGCGGGATCGCCGAACGAAATCGCACGCAGCGGATGTGCGCTGGCGGCTAGGGGTAAGGACATGTCGGGTTTGGCGCTCATGTCAGGTCGGCTTCACCTTTGCCGTCTTGCGATCGAGGAACGCACGGATCCGAAGTTTAGCCTCTTTGTCGCTCTGTGCCACCGTCGCCATCAAGGACTCCATCAAGAGCCCCGTCTGCGGATTGGCCTCGGCGATCATCGGCAGCGCCTGCAGCACCGCGAAATTGGTCAGCGGCGCATTTTTCGCGATCTGCGCGCCGAGTTCCTTGGCCTTGGCCAGCGCATTGCCTTCCTCGGTGAGATATTGCGCAAAGCCGTAGGACGCGCCCTCGGTCGCCGAATAAACCCGCCCGGTCAGCATCATGTCGGTCATGCGGGCGACCCCAATCAGCCGCGGCAGCCGCACCGAGCCGCCGCCGCCGACAAAGATGCCGCGCTGACCCTCGGGCAATGCGAAATAGGCGCTGGGCTCGGCGACGCGAATATGCGCGGCGCAGGCGAGTTCCAATCCGCCGCCGATCACCGCCCCGCGAAGCGCGGCGATCACGGGCACGCGGCTATATTGAATGCGGTCGAACACCCGATGCCACATCTGCGAATGGCGCAGGCCCTCGGTGGCGTCCTGCTCGGTCAATTCCGACAGATCGAGGCCGGATGAGAAATGGTCGCCGATGCCATGGATCACGACCGCGCCGATGCCATCCGGCAGACTGGAGAAGCAATCCTGGATCGCGAGAATAATGCCGTCGTTCAGCGCATTGCGCTTGGCCGGGCGGTTGAGGCCGACGGTCAGCACCGGCCCCGATATTTCGAGCTGGAGCAGCGCAGACGGGTCCGAGGTCCCGGCGGAGGCGGCGTTTCCCATGGAGCTTTTGTGTCCTGCCTAGAATAGTTATGTTTTATAACTAATGGGGAGGGAGTCAACAAGCAGGGTTTTTACCCTCCCCTGGGAGGGGGAGGGTCGACGCGACTGAAAGGAGCGGCGGGGTGGGGTGACAGTCTCTCCCCTTGAGCGCTGCCCGAGTTGAGGGATCACCCCACCCCGTCTCGCATTTCGCTGCGCTCATGCGAGCCGACCCTCCCCCTCCAGGGGAGGGTAAGAAAAGCAGCCCTCACAGCACCTGGTGCACGTCGAGCACGACGCGATCGGGGTGACGCGCGGCCGATCCGATAAACAGATTTTGCATCAGCCAGCGGTATTTTTCGCTGCCGGTCTCGAACCGCGGCACGGTGCGGAAATAGATCAGCCTGGGATCGACCGGCTCGCCGCGCTTGAGGCGCTGCAACAATTCGACGGGGCCAAAGCGGATGCCCTTGTTCTCGACATAGACCACGGCGCCGTCGTCGGTCTCGAACGCATATTTGGCTTCGAGCTCGATCAGCTCATTGGGCCGGATGATCTGAAAATCCGCGCCGAACCCACAGATCTTCCCGTTGATCCCGGCGCCGCGCACCTCGCCGCCAATAACCGGAATGATCCGCCTGACGCCGTGGCCGATATCGCCGGCGGAGGTCACGCCGCCGATATGGGCAGT
>NZ_JBEKCZ010000170.1:0-21807 GCF_050014615.1 Bradyrhizobium sp.
GGGCAGATCACCGGCGGTTACTTCGCCGATCCCGGCTACAAGGATGTTCCCGATCTGGCGCGGCTCGGTTTTCCGATCGGCGAAGTCGGCGAGGACGGCAGTCTCGTGATCACCAAGGTCGCGGGCTCCGGCGGCGCGGTGACGGCGCAGACCTGCAAGGAGCAACTGCTCTACGAGGTGCACGATCCCAGGCAGTATATCCAGCCCGACGTGGTCGCGGATTTCTCGCAAGTCAGGGTCGAGGAGATCGCCAAAGATCGCGTGCGCGTCAGCGGCGGGCGCGGCACCGAGCGTACCGACACGCTGAAAGTCTCGGTCGGCTATGTCGACAGCTATATCGGCGAGGGCCAGATCTCTTATGCCGGTCCCGGCGCCCTGGCGCGCGGACGGCTGGCGCTGGAGATCGTTCGGGAGCGGTTGAAGCTGACCGGTGTGGCCGCCAGTGAATTGCGGTTCGAACTGATCGGCGTCGATGCGCTGCATGGCGCTGAAATCTCCGCCCACGCCAATGAACCCTGTGAAGTGCGCGTTCGCGTCACTGGTCGTACGGAAAACCTGCGCGAAGCGGTTCGAATCGGCAACGAGGTCGAAACGCTCTACACCAATGGTCCGGCCGCCGGCGGCGGCGCCTTCAAATCGGCCCGCGATGTCGTCGCCGTCGCCTCGGTGCTGCTGCCGCGCGAACTTGCCCGGCCGCAGGTTCGCTTTGTGGGAGCGTAAGGCGATGAAGCTGCGCGAGATCGCCCATTCCCGCACCGGCGACAAGGGCAATACCTCCAATATCTCCGTGATCGCCTATGACGAAAAGCATTATCCGCTGCTGCTGGCGCAGGTCACCAGCGCGCGGGTCAGGGCCCACTTTGCCGGTGTTGTCGAAGGCGAGGTTGTCCGCTATGAGCTGCCCAATATTGTCGCGCTGAATTTCGTCATGACCGGCGCGCTCGGTGGCGGCGTGACGCGGTCGCTGGCGCTCGATGCCCACGGCAAGTCGCTGAGTTCGGCGTTGCTCGATCTGGAAATCGAAGCGGGTTCGGACAGCGAATAAACAATCGGGCCACGACGAGGCGAAATAACCATGAAGAATAAGCCGACACTTGCCACGCTGGCCGAGGACCTGGAGGGCGGCCGCACCAGCGCCCGCGAACTGGTCGACCAATGCCTTGCCCGGATCGCCGATGCCTCGGGCGAGGGCATCCGGACCTTCCTTCACGTCGATCGTGAGGCCGCCATCGAGGCGGCGGAAGCGATGGACCGGCTGCGCGCGGCCAGGGCGGCGCCGTCGCCCTATGCCGGTATTCCCGTCTCGATCAAGGATCTGTTCGACATCAAGGGACAGGTAACCCGCGCCGGTTCGCGCGCGCTCGAGGATTCGCCGCCGGCGGAAGCCGATGCAACCGCCGTCGCGCGATTGCGCCGTGCCGGTTTCATCGTGATCGGCCGCACCAACATGACCGAATTCGCCTATTCCGGGATCGGCATCAATCCGCATTACGGCACGCCGAAGAGCGCATGGCAGCGCGACGTCGGTCACGTGCCCGGCGGATCGTCGTCGGGGGCGGCGGTTTCCATCGCCGATGGCATGGCGTACGGCGCGCTCGGCACCGATACCGGCGGTTCCTGCCGGATTCCCGCCGCCTATAACGGCATTGTCGGCTTCAAGCCGACCCAGCGCCGCGTCCCGCTCGATGGCGGGGTGCCGCTGTCGTTCACGCTTGACAGCTTTGGTCCCCTCGCGCGCACGGTCGGTTGCTGCGCGGTACTCGACGCGGTGCTGGCCGATGAGCCGGTGCGGCCGCTGCAGCCGCGTCCGATCAGGGGCATGCGGCTGGCGGTGCCCACCACCGTTGTGCTCGACGAACTCGAGGATGAAGTGGCGCGGACCTTCGAGCGCGCGCTGGAGGTGCTTTCACGCCAGGGCGCGCTGCTGGAGCGGATCGCGGTGCCGGAGTTTCTGGATGTCGCGGCGATGAACGTCAAGGGCGGGTTTGCGGCTTCAGAGAGCTATGCCTGGCATCGCTATCTCATCACCAGCAAGGGCGATGTCTACGATCCCCGCGTCTCCAGCCGGATTTTGCGCGGCGAAAGTCTCAGCGCCGCCGACTATATCGATCTGCTCGCTGCGCGGCGGTCGCTGATCGCGCGGTCCACGGTTCGTCTCGCGCCGTATGACGCGCTTGTCATGCCGACCACCGCCATTACCCCGCCGCGGATCGCCGATCTCGCCGACGACAAGGCCTTTACCAAAGCGAACCTGCTGTCGCTGCGCAATTGCACGCTGATCAACATGATCGACGGTTGCGCGATCTCGCTGCCCGCGCATCGCGAGGGCGGGGCGCCGGTCGGGCTGATGCTCGCGGCAGCGAGCGGATCGGACCGCCGCATCTTTGAACTTGCGGCCGGAATGGAGGATGTCATCCGTGTTTGATCTTGCATTTACCGTCGATGCGCAGGGCACGACGACACCGCTGACGCTGGCGATCGATCAGGCCGTGATCGCCGGCTGGACCGGGCGTGATCCGGTGGCGCGCGATAAACATATCGCCGAACTCGAAGCGATCGGCATTGCGCGGCCGGCTTCGACGCCGATCTATTACCGCGTCGCGGCGCGGCGGATCACCACCGCCGACAGCATCGAAGTCAGCGGCGGCGACTCCAGCGGCGAGGTTGAATTCGTGCTGATCGGCTGGCAGGGCCGCATCTTTGTCGGGCTCGGCTCCGATCACACCGATCGCAAGGTCGAGGCCTACGGCGTCACCGTGTCCAAGCAGATGTGCGACAAGCCTGTCGCGTCCGTGCTGTGGGAGCTTGAGGACGTCGTCGGTCATTGGGATCAAATGATCCTGCGTTCGTATGCGTGGATCGACGGCGCGCGCGTGCTGTACCAGGAAGGCAAGCTCGACGGCATGCTCCCGGTCGCTGACCTCATTCGACGCGGCTTCGGCGACAAGGGATTGCCGGATGGTTGCGCCATGTTCGGCGGCACCTTCGCCGCCAAGGGCGGCATCCGATCCGCCAGCCGGTTTGAATATGAATTTGAGGATCCGGTTCTCAAGCGCATCATTCGCCACGCCTACGATGTGATCGAGCTACCGGTGCTGGGGTAGCCTGTCGTCCCCACGTGTGGCATGTCGTCCCGGCGAACGCCGGGACCCATACGCCGTGTCCTATCGTTTGGACGACGATGTGAAAGACCTTCTGTAACAATTGGAGCCTGTGGTTATGGGTCCCGGCGCCTGATGCGCAATTGCGCACTAGGCCGGGACGACGAGTTGAGAGTGGCTCGGAAATCGGGTGGCGCCGGATGCCCCGATTTGCGAAACTGGCGCGATGAAATCCGCCGCAACCAATGCCGTCCGCGCCGCCCCGGCATCCGATATCGCCGCGCGCGTCGCTGCCATCGACTGGACCCAAGCGGGCGCCGATCTCGACGCGCAGGGCTGCGCCGTTCTGAAGGGGCTGCTCTCGGCCGACGAATGCCGCGCGCTCACAGCGCTTTATCCGAACGACACTCATTTCCGCAGCCGGGTGGTGATGGGACGCCACGGTTTTGGGCGCGGCGAATATAAATATTTTTCCTATCCGCTTCCCGAGGTGATCGCGCAATTGCGGCCGGCGCTCTATGCGCAACTCCATGGCGTCGCCAACCGCTGGAACGAAGCGATGGGGATCGATATCCGCTATCCGCAAAACCATGAGGCGTTTCTCAGGCGCTGCCACGCCGCCGGGCAGGCGAGGCCGACGCCATTGCTGCTGCAATATGGCGCCGGCGACTACAACTGCCTGCATCAGGACCTCTATGGCGAACACGTATTCCCGTTGCAGGTCGCGATCCTGCTGTCGGAACCCGGCCGCGATTTCACCGGCGGTGAATTCGTGCTGACCGAGCAGCGGCCACGGATGCAGTCGCGGCCGGAAGTGGTGCCGCTCAGCCAGGGCGACGCGGTGGCTTTTGCTGTGCATGTCCGGCCGGTACAGGGGACGCGCGGATTTTATCGCGTTAACCTGCGCCACGGCGTCAGCCGGCTCCGTTCCGGCCATCGCCATACGGTCGGCGTGATCTTTCACGATGCGAAGTGAGTGCGGTTGCTTTGACGGCGGATCTGTTTGCTGGCGTTCCCGATACGCGGCCCTCGCAGCAATTGATCGCGGAGGGGGCCGTATTGTTGCGCGGTTTCGCGCGGTCGTTCGAGGATGATTTGATCGCCGCGCTGCGCGATATCGTGGCGCAAGCGCCGTTTCGTCGCATGCACACGCCGGGTGGCCATCAGATGTCGGTGGCGATGACCAATTGCGGCGGCTTTGGCTGGGTCACCGATCGCACCGGCTACCGCTATGACCCCGACGATCCCGAAACCGGTACACCGTGGCCGGCAATGCCGCCATCGTTTCGCGCGCTGGCCGGGCAGGCGGCCGCGGAGGCAGGCTTCGACGGATTTCTACCGGAAGTCTGTTTGATCAACCGCTACGCGCCGGGTGCGCGGATGTCCCTGCATCAGGACAAGGACGAGCTCGATTTCGGCGCGCCGATCGTCTCGGTATCGCTGGGGCTGCCCGCGATTTTCCTGTTCGGCGGATTAAAGCGCAGCGACAAAACCCGCCGGTTTCGGCTGGAGCATGGTGACGTCGTGGTGTGGGGCGGGCCCTCGCGGCTCGTGTTTCATGGCGTCGCGCCGCTCGCTGACGGCGAGCACCCGCTGATGGGCCGGCAGCGCATCAATCTGACGTTCCGCAAGGCACGCTAGGTCGCACCCGACTGCCTCATTTTGGTCGCAGCGGCGCGATGGGCTCCCTGTCGAAGCGCGCTTCGGATAGGCTCGGCGCTTGAGGAGCGAAATGAGCGATCTTCCGATATCGGCAGTCGAGACAGCGTCCAGTGTCAATCGCACCGGCATCTACTTTGCGGTTCTGCAACTGGTGTTTACGCTGGGCTGGACCACGTACCTGATCTATTTGCCGGAGCTTGCCGCGCAGGTGGGGATCGCACCATCCGCCGTCATCCTCGTTCTGATGCTGGATCAAGCGATCTTCACCGTCGCCGACACCGCGATGGGTATCGCCGCTGACAGGATCGTCCCCTTCGTCGGCCGGCTCGGCGCATTCGTCGGCGCCTTGACGGCGCTCTCCTGCGCAGCCTTTGTCGCCATGCCGTTTGTGGCCGGTGCCGGCCGCGGCGCTCAAATCTGGTTGATCGCGCTGATCGTGATCTGGGCTGTTACTTCTTCGGCCTTGCGCGCGCCGCCGCTGACCTTGCTGGGCAAGCACACCGCGAAACCGTCGATCCCGTTTTTGTCAGCGCTTGCCATGCTCGGCTACGGTCTGGCCGGCGCGATATCACCCTATCTCGGCGTGGTGCTGCGCGACCATGACCCGCGGCTTCCCTTCGTGATTTCCAGTGCCGTGCTGCTGATCACCGCGCTCGCATTGTCCCGAGTCGAGCGCGGCCTGGTGCAGGAATCCTGTTCGCCGAATAGACCGGTTGAAGTTGCAAAACCGCTGGGCAAGGTGTCCGTGATCTTCATTGCGGCTATGGTACTTCTGGCTTTGGGCTATCAACTGCATTTCAGTATCAACAGCGCGCCGTTCTATCTGCGCTTTGCCAAGCCGGCCGATCTGCAGTGGCTGATGCCGGTATTCTGGATTGGCTTCAACATCGCGCTGTTTCCGGCCAGCGTCGTCACCAAACGCCGCGGCGGGTTGATCGTGATGGGCGCCGCCGGTCTACTCGGCGCATTGGCGATCCTGGCAGCGGAGCGGGCCGGGAGCCTCAACGTGCTGGTCGTGACGCAGTTCATCGCGGGCGCGGCCTGGGGCTGCATGCTGATGAGCGCGATCTCGGCGGCGCTGGCGATCGGCGACAGCGGCGCCGAAGGCAAGGTTTTGGGTCTGGTTTTTTCCGCGCTGGCGCTGGCGACCTTCACGCGGATGGCGGCGGTCGCGGGCGGCCTGCAAAAGCTTCCCGAATATGCCCCCTTGTTACGTTGGACGCCGGTCGCATGCTGGTCGGTCGCCGGCGCGGGCCTTTTGGTGATGGCGGCGTCGTGGGTCCAGCGAGGCATGCAGCGGGCGAGAAGGGCGTAGACAGCTTACGGCCTCGCCGGATGAATGAACGTCCACGGACTGGCCTCCGAATCCCTGGGCACCTCGACGGCGATGAGGTAGGGACCGCCATGCGCCAGGGCTTTTTCCAATACCGGACGAAATCCCTCTGATGATGTCACCCGCGCGGCACCGACGCCGAAGGATTCCGCGAGCTTGACGAAATCCGGATTGACCAGATCGGACGCCACCACGCGGCCGTCGAAGCGCTCGCGCTGGTCGCGCCGGACATTGCCATAGGCATTGTTGTTGAACACCAGGGTGACCACGCCGATGTTGAACTGAACCGCGGTCGCCAGTTCCTGTACGCCGAACATGAATCCGCCATCGCCTGTGATCGCGACCACCGGCCGGTCCGGATGCGCGACCTTGGCGCCGAGTGCGGTGGGAAAGCCCGAGCCGAGCGTGCCCTGATAGCCTGACGTGATGAAGGTGCGGGGTTCGTAGACCGGAAACCCGTACCAGGAGGCAAAGCCGACCTGCGACAATTCATCTGTCACGATGGCGTTCGCGGGCAGCACCTCGCGCAGAATATTGAGATACGCCATCTGCGGCTGAATCTGCTGTATCTGCTTGAGCGCCGCCGCCGAGGCGTCGCGGATCGCGGCCCGGCGGCCGCGCGTTTTGGTATAGCCGTTCTTCCTGACAGCGGCGAGCAACTCGGCGGTGCCGGCCTTTGCATCCGATATCACGGCGGCGTCCGGCGTGTAGCGTCGCATTTCCGAGGGATCGATGTCGATACGAATGGATTTCAATCCGTCAGGTTGAAACGGCCAGCGCGACATCGTCGGCAATTCCAGCCGCGTCCCGATCCCGATCATGAGATCGGTCTGCGGCCAAAGCTTATAGGCCGCCGCCATCGTCAATCCGAGTTCATGCGCGTTGCTGACGATGCCGCGCCCGCTGCGGAACGCCACGACAGGCGCGTCGATCAATTCGGCGAGCTCCAGAATTTCATCGCGCGCGTGGATCGCGCCGCTGCCGACGAAGATCATCGGCGTCTTGCTGGCCGCGATCAGGCTGGCGGCGGCCTTGACGCGCTCGGGATCGGGCAGGGGAGCCGGAAGAAGGTCGAACGGGTTCGATAGTGCGGTCTCCGCGCGCTGGGTGAAGATGTCCCAGGGCATTTCCAGCGCCACCGGTCCGCGCCGCCCCGACAGCATTTCCTGGAACGCGCGGGAGACCAGCGCCGGCGCGGCGCCGGGATATTCGATCCGGTCGGCCCACTTCACGAAGCTTCTGAGTGTCGCGAGCTGATCGGGCATTTCATGCAGATGACCGCGGCCCTTGCCGAGGAATGGTGTCGGCACCTGTCCGGTCAGGCACAGCACCGGCTCGTTCGATCCGAACGCCGTCAACAAGGCTGCGCCGGCGTTGAGAACGCCGGGGCCCGGCACCACGCTGAACACGCCGGGCCTGCCGGTGGAGCGCGCATAGCCGTAAGCCATGTAGCCGCAGGCCTGCTCATGCCGCGCCCCGATGACCTTCAGCTGCGCCTGCTGGAACGCGTCGAACAGGCCGTAGATCTGCGCGCCCGGCAGGCCGAACACGGTATCGACGCCGTGCGCGACCAGGCCGCTGACGATGGCTTCGCCGCCGGAACTCTGGGTCATTGGCAAGGTCACTGCATTGTCCAATCGTTGGCGGGCATTACGGGGTCTCGTCGATCACGCCGTTGCGCAGCACGCCGATATTGTCAGCCTCGACTTCGATGACGTCGCCCGGCTTCAGGTAACGCGGCGGATCGAACCGCGCGCCGGCGCCGGTCGGTGTTCCCGTGACGATGACGTCGCCAGGCACCAGCGTCGTGAAGGTCGAAATATAATTGATCAGGTAACGGAAGCCGAAGATCAGGCGGCCGGTGCGGTCGTCCTGCCGCGTCTCGCCATTGACGCGCGTCGTCAGCCGGATGTCGGCAATCTGGGACTCGCCGGTGTAGGGAACGAGCCACGGGCCGAGGCTGCCGGTGGCGTCGAAATTCTTGCCTTGCGTGACATTGAATTTCGCGTGCCGGACCCAGTCGCGGATGGTGCCTTCGTTGCACAGCGTGACCGCGGCGATGTGATCCAGCGCCGCGCTCTGCGGGATATGCCGGCCGGCCTTGCCGATCACGAGAACTACCTCGCCCTCATAGTCGAGCTGTGGTGAGGCGCGCGGGCGAACCAGCGGCGTATTGTGGCCCACGAAGGAACGCGGCGTGCGCATGAACATGCTCGGATATTTCGGCGCGTCCTGGCCGTCCTTATACTCGGCATTGCGGTCCGGATAGTTCACGCCGATGCAGATGATCTTCTCCGGCGCGGGAATCGGCGGCAGCCAGGTGACCGCGTCGATGGCATGGTCCGGCGAATGTCCGGCGGCCTCACCGGCGAGTTTCTGCAACGCGCCGGCGGCGATCACCTCGCGCAGCGTCGGATAGTCGTTGCCGAAGCGGGCGGAGAGATCGACGATGCCGTCTTCGACGATGGCGCCGTATTTGATCGAGCCGCCGACGGAGAAGGTTGCGATGCGATGTGAGGTCATGAGATGTCCCGTTAGCCCGGCGTCATGCCCAGCGTGGTGATGACCATGGTAGCCGCTGGCGTTCGCAAATAATCGATAAACGCTTTGGCGGCATCGGCTTGCCTGCTGTCGGCCGCGACAGCGGCGGTGAAAACCAGTTCCTGCTGCAATTCGGCGGGGAATGGGCCGGCCAGTTCGGTGCCGGGGGCGATCAGCACATTGACGAGGAACACGCCGAGTTCGGCATCGCCTCTGGCGACGGCCTCCGCGATGTGTCCCGTTGTGGTCTGGGGTTTGGTCTTGGCCTTCATCTGCTCGGCGATGCCCAGGCGATCAAATACACTCAGAACGTAGGCGCCGGCAGCACTCGTTGGCAGTAAAGCGATCGATGGTGCGTCGAGCAATGTCTTTCTCAACGCATCCGGCGTGCTGACGTCAGGTATCGCAGCGCCCTTCCGCACGGAGACGCCGTAGCCGACATGCGCGATATCGACGGTCGGTAACGTGAAGTGGGCCTTGGCGGCGGCGTCCTTGAAAACATCGATGGGAACGACGCCGAGATCGAACGGCTCGGAGGTGGCCTGTTTGATCAGATTGGGCGTGGAATCGAAGTGGATGACAAGCGTGTGGCCGGAAGCGTGCTCGAATTGAGGCGCAAGTTCATTGAGCACGGCGGTCATCGAGCCGCCCGCCAATACCTTGAGCTCGGCGGCGTGAAGATCGGCCATCGACGACAGGGCCAATACCAGACCCAGCTTCGAGGCGACCGCAACCAGCGAAGGTTTTTTCATGAGACCCCGTGCCCTAATCCGCGATCGTCACATCGGCGACAAAGCGCGGCTCGCGGATGAGCTGTCCAGCAAACGGCGATCCCTGCTCGAACCAGGAGCGTGGCGCCGGCGCGCCCCACAGCGTTTGCCGCCGCGGATCGGTCAGCGACCAGCGCATCGGCTCATGGTCGTGATCCCCGGTGAAGTAGTCGCTGGTATAGAGTTCCAGGCGGTGGCCGTCGGGGTCGCGAACATAGAGAAAGAACGCATTTGATATGCCGTGGCGGCCGGGACCGCGTTCGATATTCTTGAGATAGCCGCTCGAGGCCATCACGTCGCACAGATGCAGGATGTTCATGGCGGTCGGCACCCAATAGGCAAAATGGTGCAGGCGAGGGCCCTTGCCGTTGGTGATGGCAAAATCATGCACATTGCCCTTGCGATGCATCCATGCCGCGGCGATTCGCCCGTCCGGCCCGTCCTCCTCGGCGTATTCGGTCAGCCGGAAACCCAGCCGGGCGTAGAAGTCGATGGTGTCCTGCACTTCGGCGGCAAATACATTAAAGTGGTCGAGCCGCTGCGGATGGCAACCCTTGTAGAGGTCATAGCGGCGTAACAGATGCGGACGCCGGTCCATCGATGCATAGAGTTCGATCTGGAAGCCAAAGGGGTCGGTGAATTGAAGCGTGCGGCCCTGAAACGGCTGCTCGGCGAAGGCGTAGGTAATGCCATGCTCTGAAAAGAACGCTGCGGCCTTGTCGAGGTCGGCCTCGTTGCCGACCTTGAACCCCAGGCGATTGCAGGCCGCGGTAGATGCCTTGCGCAGCACCAGCGAGTGATGCTGATGCTCCTCGCTGCCGCGCAGGAAAACCGTGCGCTCGTCGCGATCCTCGACATGCAGGCCGACGGCATTTTCGTAGAATTCACGGCTGGCATCGAGGTTCACCACGTCAAGCACGGCGTGGCTGCACCTGACGATGTTGAAGGGTGGATCGAAGACGGGTTGCGGGACGGGCATGTGGTGTCCTTGGTCGGCGTAGTTAAGTTACTCCGGTCATTCCGGGATGGTCCGAAGGACCAGACCTAAGATGTGCAATTGCACATCGGGGAATCTCGAGATTCCGGGTCCGTGTCTTCGACACGCCCCGGAATGACAGCTTTCAAACTAAACGCCCAATCGTTGAATCCTGTGGGTCCCCTTGGCGAGGGAGACGTGCTTGGTTTCCATGTAGAAGTCGAACGAATAATCACCGCCGTCGCGGCCAGATCATGCCGGCCTCCAGCGCGTCGGCGACGCGCAGCGCCCGGCCCATATCCGAGGTCCAGACGTAGCCGGTGAGGCCGTATTGCACGGCATTGGCGATCTCGATGGCGTCTTTCTCGTCACGGAACGGAATCACGGTCAGGAAGGGGCCGAATACTTCCTCCTGTGCGATCCGCATTCCCGCATGCGCGCCGGTGACCAGGGTCGGCTGCACGTAGTGCCCGCCGCCGGGGCCGTCATGGGTCCTGCCGCCGACCGCGATCACGGCGCCGTCCTGGCGTGCCACCTCGAAATAGGAGCAGACCTTTTCGAGATGACGCTCGTGAATCAGCGGGCCGATTTCGGTCGCGGGATCGAGCGGATGGCCCACCCTCAGCGCTTTCACACGAATGGTGAGTTTTTCGATGAATTTTTCCGCGATGCTGTCCTGAATCAAGAGCCGGCTCGACGAGGTGCAGCGCTCGCCATTGAGCGAGTAGATCATGAACACCACCGCATCGAGCGCGCGGTCGAGGTCGGCGTCGTCGAACACGATCACGGGGTTCTTGCCGCCGAGCTCGAAATGCACGCGCTTGAGCGTCGGCGCCCCCTGCGCCATGATCGCCGAACCGGTCGAGCTTTCACCGACAAAGCCGATCGCCTTGATCGCGGGATGCTGGGTCAGTGCCTTGCCGGCCTCTTCCCCGATACCATGCACGGTATTGAGCACGCCATCGGGTACGCCGGCCTGCTTGACCAGTTGCGCCAGCAGGTCGGCCGTGACCGGCGACCACTCGGCCGGCTTGTGCACCACGGTGCAGCCAGCGGCCAGCGCCGGGGCGATCTTCCAGGTCGAGAGCATGAACGGCGTATTCCACGGCGTGATCACGCCGACCGGGCCGATCGGAACCCGCGTCGACACATTCCAGTGCTCGTCGCTGGGAAGATTGAGGCCGTCGCGCGCATCGGTGCATTTGTCGGCGAAGAAACGAAAATTTTCGGCGCCGCGGATCGCGGCCTTGGCCATGAAGCGGTGGGCCTGGCCGGTGTCGATGCATTCGAGCACCGCAATATCGTCGGCGCGCTCCTCGATGGCGTCGGCCACGCGGTGCAGGAGTTTCTTGCGCATGGTCGCGGGCATGTCGCGCCAGGCCTTGAACGCCTGCGCGGCCACGGTCGCGGCGCGGTCGATATCCTCCGAGCCGCCGCGTGCGACCGGAGCGAGGATCGTGCCGTCGATCGGCGATTTGGTCTCGAAGGTCTCGCCCGAGATCGACGGCACGATCTTGCCGCCGATGAAATGCCCGATGCCGTCAGCCCTCAGTTTGGCGAGCAACGGCGCCGCGCGCTCGCGATTGGCCTGGAACACGTCAGATGATTTCGGCGCGATCTTATCCATGCGCGGCCTCCGCCTTCAGGACGTCGTGGATGTTGTTGCGCTTCCAGCTGGTTTCCTTGTCGTTGATCTGCATATCGAAGGAAAGCGCGAATTTGCTGTTCGCAAATACCGGATCGAGACAGGCCGACAGCGCCCTGAAGATATGCTCTCCGGCCTTTTTGCGGGTCGCCAGATCGCGCCCCTCGCCGAGCCGCAGCACCATGTCGAGAAAGCCGAAATCCGCGCTGGCGTCGGCGATGGCGTAGTGCTCGCAACGGATGGCGCGAACCCGAATGCCGCCGAGGGGAAAGATACCGGTCTCGACCGCGGCCTTGCGGACCAACTCGACGACTTTTGCCATATCGATGCGGGCATCGAGATTGGCGGAGTATTCAAGGGTGAAATGCGGCATGTCGGGATCACTCCAGCGATTCTGCAGTTCGTATCAAGCGAAGTAACAGCTGACCGTGCCATAGGGGCCGTAGTCGGCTTGAATCGTGTCGCCTTTGCGGGTTTCGATCGGGCGAATGAACGATCCGGCCAGCACCACTTGACCGGGCTCAAGCGCAAGCGGGGCGATCTTGTTGGCGAGCCAGGCCACACCGGTCGCGGGATGATTGAGGACGCCGGCGGCCAGGCCGGTTTCTTCCAATTGACCGTTGCGATGGCACAGCGCGCCGATCCAGCGCAGATCGGCATCCAATGGGCGCAGCGGACGGCCGCCGAGCACGATACCGGCATTGGCGGCGTTGTCGGCGATCGTATCAAAGATTTTGCGCGTCGATTTGGTCACGGGATCGACCCGCTCAATCCGGGTATCGAGAATTTCCAGCGCGGGCACCACGAAATCCGTCGCGTTGAGGACGTCGAACATCGTGCAGTGCGGCCCGGACAGCCGGTGCTTCATAATGAACGCCAGTTCGGCCTCGACCCGCGTGCCGATGAAGCGATCGGATGGCACGAGGCCGCCATCGGCGAAAAACATGTCGTCGAGCAGAACTCCGGAATCCGGCTCATCGATCCCGAGCGCGCTTTGCATCGCCTTGGACGTGAGGCCGATCTTGTGACCTCTAACGGTACGGCCTTCGGCAAGCTTGATCTCGATCCACGCTTTCTGGATCGCGTAGGCGTCCGCGATGGTGATGCCGGGGTGTTCCAGCGAGAGCTGCCGGATTTGCCGCCTGGTCTTTTCCGCCTGATGAAGTTTCGCGGCGGCGCCACGGATATCGTCTGTTGTCAGGGCCATGCTGGATCGGTCAGGGGTTCCGCGAAAGGTGATGCGGAAATATGATTAACATGTTAAATGTATCAGTTCAAACCGAATTGATGCTTGTTGCATTGCAAAACTTGGCTGGAGGCGTTCAATCCGGCCATTCCCAATTTGTGGATCATCGATATGGCGCGGAAAAAATCGTCCGGGAGTGCTGATGCGAAGCCGGCCAGCAAGGCAGGCGAACGGCGCGTGCCGATGCGGGAGTTCTCCCGTTCGCTGCCGATGTCGTTGCTGCGGGCGCGTGAAGCTGTCATGCGGCAGTTCCGGCCCTCGCTGCGCGATCATGGGCTGACCGAACAGCAATGGCGGATCCTGCGCGCGCTGGCTTCGATCGGGGCCGTTGAAATCACGGAACTCGCCCGCGTCGCCTTTTTGCTCGGCCCGAGCCTTTCGCGAATTCTGCGCGATCTGGAAGCGCGCCGTCTGATCGAACGCAAGGTGGTGAAAGCCGATCAGCGCCGCGTCATCGTGTCCATCTCCGCACGGGGCGTGCGGCTGATCGAGGCGGTGGCGCCGTCTTCGGAAGCGATCTACGCCGCCATGACCAGGCGTTATGGCGCTCGCAGGCTCGCCAAGCTGCAGCAGATGCTCGGGGCGCTCGAGGACAGCCTGTCGGAGTTGCGTTCCAGCGACGAAGGAAATGCCGGGGCGAGCGCGTCGTAAGGCGAGCCCTATGCTTATTGCTTAGGCACCTCCGCATCTGCGAGATGGCGGATTTGGAGCGGTCAATCACGCCAAAAGAAGCGTCCCGGGACCAATCGACGCTTGCCAAGAGGGCCACAAGACGGGCGATAAGACACGCCATAGACACGCGAGCGGTTTTTCGCTCAAAGTCATGAACTTAAAAAAAGGCCGACGCCAAGTTGGCTTCACGGGAGGAATGGATGAAGCTCACGCGACGCGACTTTACGGCTGGATTGGCCGTAGGTATTACCGCACCTTACGTTATCGGCAACGCCCGGGCCCAAGGCGCGACCATCAAGATCGGCATGTGCGTGCCGGTCACAGGTCCCGCGGCCGAGCAGGGCCTTTGGGCGCAGAACGGCGCCAAGCTGGCGCTCGCCGCGGTCAACAAGGCCGGCGGCGTGCTCGGCAAGCAAGTCGAACTGGTGATCGAGGACGACCAGACCACCAATCCGGGCATCGTATTGGCGTTTTCGAAGCTGGCCGCCCAGAACGACATCGTTGCTTTCCTCGGCTCGATCCGTTCGACCCAGGTGCAGGCGATGGCGCCCGATGTCCTCAAGCTTGGCAAGCCTGTGATGATTGGCGGCACCAATCCGGACCTCACCCATATGGGCAACCAGTGGCTGTTTCGTTTTCGTCCCAATGACAGCTATTCCGGCCGTGTCATCGCCGACTACGGCGTCAACACGCTTGGCAAGAAAAAGTGGGCGATCGTTCATTCGACCGACGCGTTCGGCACCGCCGGCGGCAAGGCGCTGTCGGATGCACTGACCAAGCTTGGTGTCCCGCCTGTCCTCGACCAGGGCTACGCCAACCAGAGCCAGGATTTCACGCCGGTCGTGCTGGCGGTGAAATCGTCCGGCGCCGACGTTCTCGGCACTTACTTCACGTTTGAAAACGATCTCGGTATTTTCGCGCGCCAGCTGCGCCAGCTTGGCGTCAGCATTCCCTGGGTCGGTTCGCCCTCGGTGGTGGCGGTGTCATCGACCAAGCTGGCGGGCCCGGCGCTGTATGGCACTTACGGCGTGGCCGACTACGCGGAGGATTCCAGCGATGCGTCGAAGGCGTTCGGCAAGGCCTATCGCGACGCCTACAAGACCGCGCCGGATAACCAGAGCTCGTGGCCCTACGATGCCATCACGATTCTGTCGGCGGCAATCAACAAGGCCGGCTCGACGGACCCTGTGAAAATCCGCGAGGCCATTCTGGCGCTGAAAAAATACCCGGGCGCCGAGGGCGAATATAATTTCGACCAGAACGGCGACGGTCTGCATGGCTATAACGTGGTGCGGAACGAGAAGGGGACGATCGTTTACGACAAGCACATCGACTTCAACGATTGATCGCGTCGCAGGCCCCTCCGGATTCGGAGGGGCCTGTCACAAGGCCTCCCGTTTCTCGCGCCGGGCGTTTTCATGGATCTCGCGTTACAATTATTGTTCACCGGTATCGGCATCGGCGCGGTCTATGCGCTGGTGGCGCTCGGTTTCGTGCTGATCTTCCGGGCCACCAATGTGGTGAATTTCGCGCAAGGCGAATTCTCGATGGTCGCGGCCTATCTGATGGTCGTGTTCGCCGTTGATCTGGGGTGGCCGTACTGGTTGTCGTTCCTGCTGGCGCTGGCCGGCATGGCGCTGTTGGGCGCGATCTTCAACCTCGGGGTCTACTATCCGCTGCGCCACCGCAGCTTTCTGCCTGTTATCATCGCGACCATCGGCGCCTCGATCCTGATGTCCAACTCCGTGCTGGCGATCTACGGCCCGCAGCCGCAGGTGCTGGAAGGATGGTTCGATACGCCGGGCATCCAGCTCGGGCCGGTCTATCTCGACAGCCAGTATCTCCTGATCATCGCGGTGACGATGATCCTGGTGGTGTTCAATTACTGGTTCTTCGAACACACCATGCTCGGCAAGAAATTGCAGGCGACGTCGCAGGACAAGGAGATGGCGTCGCTGCTCGGCATCTCCGTCTCGACCATGATCATGATCACCTTCATCTATTCGGCGGTGCTCGGCGGCCTCGCCGGCATTCTGGTGGCCCCGGTGCTGTTCGTCTCGATCCAGATGGGATCGACGATCGCGCTCAAGGCCTTTGCCGCCACCATCATCGGCGGCTTCGGCGACGTCGCCGGCGCGATCATCGGGGGGCTGGCGCTCGGCATCATCGAAACCTTCGGCGCGGCCTATATTTCGGTGCCCTACAAGGACGGCTTTGCGTTCCTGGTGCTGGTGCTGTTTCTGGTGTTCCGGCCTCAGGGCATCTTCGGCGAACGCGTCGCGGAGAAAGCATGAGCGCGCCCAGCGACAACATGCCGATCGCCGTGTCCGCCGCGCGCGCGAAACCGCTGCTGCTGCGTCATCTGCCCTATTTTCTTGGCGCCGCGGTTCTGGTGGCGCTCGCCGCCACCATGCAATTCGACGGCTATGTCCTCAACATCCTGATGGAAGCGACGACGTTTTCGATCGCGGTGTTCGGCCTCTCGGTGGTGCTCGGCCTGTGCGGCCAGATCAATCTGGCGCAGGCGGCGTTTTTTGGTCTCGGCGCCTATGCCGTCGGTATCGGAACGTCGGATTACCAGATCAGCTACTGGCTCTGCCTTGTCGGTGGATGCGTCGTCGCGTTGTTGGCCGGTGCGTTGCTCGGGATGTCGACGCTGCGGCTCGGCGGGCATTATCTGGCGATGGTGACGATTTCGTTCCAGCAGATCGTCACCCTGGTCATGATCAACACCATCTGGCTCACCCATGGTCCGGATGGCGTGTCGCGGATCGGCCGGCCTTATCTGTTTCAGTCCTCGCAATCCTATCTGGCCTTCTGCGTCGCGATGCTGGCGCTGGTCGGCTATTTCGTGTGGCATTTGTCGGATACGCGGCTTGGCCGCGCGATGCGGGCGGTGCGCGATAATGAATTGGCCGCCGGGGTCGTCGGCATCGACGTGTTTCGCACCAAGGTGTCGGCTTTTGCGCTCAGCGCCGTATTGGCCGGATTGGCCGGCGGGCTTTTTGCGGGCGGTTTCGCCTATGTCAGTCCGGATCAGTTCTCGTTCGCCGAGTCGGTCGTGTTCCTGACGATGTCGCTGCTCGGCGGGGTCGCCTCGCCGATCGGGTCGGCGATCGGAACTGGCCTCTTGATCCTGATCCCGGAATGGCTGCGGTTTCTCAAGAGCGTTCCCGGGCTTTATCTGGCGATCTACGGCCTGTCCGTCATTCTCATCATCCGCTACATGCCCGACGGCATCTGGGGATTCGTCAAGATCGCCACCGAACGCTGGCGCGCCAGGGCAAAGGTCCATGCCGCCGGTCCGGCGTTGCAGCTGGTGCCCGCGACCATCGGCGGCGACATCGTTCTCGACGTCAAAGGCCTCGCCAAATATTTCGGCGGCCTCAAGGCGGTCGATCAAGTCGATATCGCGGTCAAGCGCGGCGGTGTTCATGCGCTGATCGGGCCGAACGGCTCCGGCAAGACCACGACGCTGAACGTGCTTTCCGGCCTCTACAAGGCCACCGCCGGAAAAGTGCTGCTCGACGGCACTGACGTGACCGACATGCCGCCGCATCTGCGCGCGGCCGCGGGGCTGGGCCGGACGTTCCAGAACATCCGGCTGTTTCGTTCGATGACCGCGCTGGAGAACGTCGTGATCGGCGCCGAGCGGCCGGGCAATACGCTGATCGGCGAGGGCGGCGATGACGCCCTCACCAGGCGCGCGATGTCGGCGTTGACTTTCGTTGGGCTGGGCACGCGCGCCAATGAGCTGATCTCGAGCTTTTCCTACGGGCATCAGCGGCTGATCGAGATTGCGCGGGCGCTCGCCGCCAACCCGACATTGCTGCTGCTCGACGAACCCGCGGCCGGGTTGAACTCCAGCGAGAAGCTCGAACTCCACGAATTGCTCAAGCGCATCGCCGCGCAAGGCCTGACCATCCTGATCATCGACCACGACATGACGCTGGTGAGCGAGGCCGCCCAGCACATCACCGTGCTCAATTTCGGACGCCGTATCGCGGACGGCGAATCCATGGCGGTGCTGCGCCATCCCGATGTCGTCTCCGCCTATCTCGGAACCGAATAATGCCGCTGCTCGAAATTCGCGACCTGATTGTGCTCTATGGCGAGATCGAAGCGCTGCGCGGCGTCTCGATCAGCGTCGATGAGGGACAGGTGGTGACCCTGCTCGGCGCCAACGGCGCCGGCAAATCGACCACGCTGCGGGCCATTTCAGGACTGACCAGGCCGGCGGCGGGCGAAATCGTGTTCGACGGCCGATCGATCGCCGGCCTCGGGCCGGAGGCGATCGTCCGGCTCGGCATCTCGCATGTGCCGGAGGGACGGCGGGTATTCCCCGGTCTTTCCGTCAAGGAAAACATCATGCTCGGCGCCTCGAACCGGCGGGTCGCGAAATCGGCGCTGTCGCGCGAGGCCGACGCCATGTTCGACCTGTTTCCGGATATCAGGCCGTTTTCCAATGCGCTCGGCTGGACCTTGTCGGGTGGCCAATTGCAGATGGTCGCGGTCGCGCGCGGCCTGATGGCGAAGCCGCGCCTGTTGCTGCTGGATGAGCCGTCGCTGGGCCTCGCGCCCGTGATCGTGCAGGCGGTATTCCGGATCATCTCGGAAATCCGCCGCCATACGACGGTCTTGCTTGTCGAACAAAACGCGCGCATGGGACTGTCGGTCGCCGACCACGGCTACGTCCTGGAAACCGGACAAATTGTGCTCGGCGGCAAGCCCGATGAATTGTGGGGCAATGAAGCCATCCGCGCCGCCTATCTCGGCGGCCACGCCAAAGTAGCTGGGTGATCGCAATGTCATCGACGGTGAGTAAGGCCAAAGAAAAGGAAACATAATGGCAAACAAAGTCAGAGAAATATGGGCTTCGGGCAAGGTGGTGGTGAACGCGTGGCTTGCGATTCCCTCCGGCTTTTCGGCCGAAGTGATCGCGCAATGCGGGTTCGACAGCGTCACCGTCGACATGCAGCACGGCGTGCAGGATTACCAGTCGATGGTGCAATGCTTTCAGGCCATGCACGGCCATCCGGTGACGCCGATGGTGCGGGTGCCGTGGAATGAGCCCGGCATCATCGGCAAGGTGCTCGACGGCGGCGCCTATGGCGTGATCTGCCCGATGGTCAACACCAAGCAGGAAGCCGAGAATCTGGTGGGCTATGCCAAATATCCGCCGAAGGGCACGCGCTCGAACGGCCCGATCCGTTCCGGCATGTACGGTTCGGCCGGCACCTATCAGAAGACCGCCAACGACGAGATCGTGCTGCTGCCGATGATGGAGACCAGGACCGCGGTCGGCAACATGGAAGCGATCCTCGATGTCGAGGGCCTCAATGGCGTCTATATCGGCCCGTCCGATCTCGGCTTCTCCTACGGCCTCGAGCCCAAGCTCGATCGTGAGGAGCCGGAGATCCTCAAGATTTACGAGAAGATCGTCAGGGAATGCGGCAAGCGTGGCCTTTATCCCGGCATTCACTGCAGCGGCGCCGACGGCGCGGTGCGCGCGATCAACATGGGCTTCAAGCTCGTGACCCTGTTCAACGACAGCGGATTGATGGCGACCTACGCCAAGATGCAGATCGCGCAGACCCGCAAGGAATCCGGCGGCAAAGCGTAAGCTAAGAAGGCTTAAGTTCACTTGTCCCGGACGCGGTGCCGCGTCCGGGACACGATCGATTTCAAGGAGACTCCCGATGACCCCAGCACCCGTCATCCGCCTGCATCCCGATGATGGCGTGCTGATCGCGCGTTCCAGTCTTCCGCCCGGCCTGGTGGTGGCGCAGGGCGTGACCACGGTCGAGCGCATTCCCGCCGGCCACAAGGTCGCGATCAGGCCCATCGCTGTCGGCGAGCCGATCCGCCGCTATGGCCAGATCATCGGCTTTGCGACCGCCGCGATTGCGCCGGGCCAGCACGTCCATACCCAGAATTGCGGCATGGGCGATTTCGCCAAGGATTATGCGTTCGGCGTCGACGTCAAGCCGGTGCCGAACTTCGATCTGCCCGCGACCTTCGACGGCATTCGCCGCCCCGATGGCCGGGTCGCGACCCGCAATTATATCGGCATCCTCACCTCGGTGAATTGCAGCGCCCACGTCGCCGGCATGGTCGCGGATATCTTCAAGAAGAATCCATTCAGCGGCGACAATCCGCTGGCGGATTTTCCCAATGTCGATGGCGTGGTCGCGCTCACCCACAAGACCGGCTGCGGCATGACCCAGAGCGAACCACTGACCATCCTGCGCCGGACGCTCGGCGGCTACGCCCGGCATGTGAATTTTTCCGCCGTGGTCGTGCTGGGCCTCGGCTGCGAGGTCAACCAGATCGGCGGGCTGATGAAGGAACAGAAACTCGCCGGCCGTCTGCGTGAACTCGAGATTCAGGAACTCGGCGGCACCCGCAAGACCGTGGAAGCCGGCGTTGCCTTTGTGCGCGAGGCGCTCACCGATGCAAATAATGTCAAGCGCGAGAAGGTCGCGGCCAGCGAGTTGATGGTGGCGCTGCAATGCGGCGGCTCCGATGGCTATTCAGGGGTGTCCGCCAATCCGGCGCTGGGTGCCGCGAGCGATCTTCTGGTGCGGCACGGCGGCACCGTCATTTTATCGGAAACGCCGGAGACCTATGGCGCCGAACATCTGTTGACGCGCCGCGCCGTCAGCCGCGAGGTCGGCGAGAAACTGGTGGCGCTGATGCGCTGGTGGGAAGCCTATACCGAGCGCGAAGGCGCCGAGATGAACGCCAATCCCAGCCCCGGCAACAAGGCCGGCGGGCTCACCACCATCCTGGAAAAGTCGCTGGGCGCGATGGCCAAGGCCGGCAGCACCAACCTTGTCGACGTCGTGAACTACGCCGAGGAAATTACCAAGAAGGGTTTTGTGTTCATGGACACGCCCGGCTACGACCCGGTGGCCGCGACCGGCCAGGTCGCGGGCGGCGCCAACCTCGTCTGCTTTACCACCGGGCGCGGCAGCGTGTTCGGCTGCAAGCCCGCGCCGTCGATCAAGTTGGCGACCAATTCGGCGATGTTCAAGCGGATGGAAGACGACATGGATGTCAATTGCGGCACCATCCTCGACGGCGAGGAGACCGTGCAGCAATGCGGCCAGCGCATCTTCGACCTGATGCTCAAGACCGCCTCGGGCCAGCCGACCAAGAGCGAAAGCTTCGACTTCGGCGGCGCCGAATTCGCACCCTGGGTGCTGGGCGCGACGATGTGAGCCGTCGTCCCTGCGAAAGCAGGGACCCATAACCACCGGCCCTGGTTGTTGCTGAAGGTGTCGATCATCCTGCCTTGATCGAGAGGACAACGCGGTATGGGTCCCTGCTTTCGCAGGGACGACGATTTAGAGCGTTTTCGAGCGAAGTGGATACCGGTTCGCGTGAAGAAAACGCGTCAAACAAAAGATTAGAGCCCGGTTCTGATTCAATCAGAACCGATAAGGCTCTAGGAACATCAAACCGGCACTCCCCATAGGCAATCGATGCCGTTGTTGAGGTCCGGGCGGTCAATGCACCTGCCGGAAACACCGCCTGCTGTTTTGCTCCGTCATGGCGAGGAGCTCTTGCGACGAAGCCATCCAGCTTTCTTGACGTTGCGGCATGGATTGCTTCGCAGAGCCTGTCATCGGGCGCGCATTCGCGCGACCCGTCGGCTCGCGATGACGGAGAGAGAGTCCTGGCGGTATTAGTCCGTACGGTGGACAAGTCGGCTTCAACCCGCGCGGACCTGCGATGGTGACGCCTGGATTTATTTCCGCTTCCGGCAGCGTAGCGGACATAGGCGGACCCGCTGCCGGCTCGACCCGGTCGCAAATGCCCCGGAACGGACTTCATGCCGCTTCATTCAAAGTTGAGT
>NZ_JBEKCZ010000171.1:0-11361 GCF_050014615.1 Bradyrhizobium sp.
GCGCCGGGTGAGGGGGACTCTCCGCGAGTCCGTCCCTGTCGAGAGTCCCCCTCACCCGAACCCTCTCCCCGCAAGCGGGGAGAGGGAGTTTGCCGCTGCACCAGCCGATAACCGCATTACGCCGGCGAGGCGAGGGGTTTGCCTTTTTCGACGATATAGGTGCTGAGAACCTTGGTCTTGGCGTCGCCGTTCTTGTTGCCGGCATGCGGGGTTTGCGGCGGCACCACGAAGCCGTCGCCTGGCTTGTACATGCGCAACGGCACTCCCTCGATCGGCAATTCGAAACCGCCTTCGAGAATATAGGCGGATTCGATGCCGGGATGGGTATGCCGCCCGATGGTGACGCCGGCCTCGATCTCGATCGCCACCAGCAATGTCACATATCCCGGCGACGGACCGTCGCTCTGCGACAGAATCTTGCGCGACACCCCGGGTGTCGCCGCGGGCGGCGCGCCTTCCGCCGACGCATCGGTGGCCATGAATCCCGTCAGCGCGCAGATCGCGCAGGATGCGACGCTGGCAAAGTCTCGGCGTGTCAGCATGATGGATCTCCCTATGATGTCCGGATCGCTGGTGCCGGACGTGTTCGTTGTCGATACCGGCATTCTCCGACGCCGGCTTGCGCGCGAAAAATGCCTGAGCGCAGGGTGGTTGGCAAGCGGGAAGGGAGACTTCCGTCATTGCGAGCGAAGCGAAGCAATCCACACTGCCCGTTGTACACTCCGTCATTCCGGGATGGTCCGAAGGACCAGACCTCAGATGTGCAATTGCACATCGGGGAATCTCGAGATTCCGGGGTTCGATGCGTTGCATCGCCCCGGAATGACGGTGATGGATTGCTGCGCATCAAGCTGGATTGCTTCGCTTCGCTCGCAATGACGACGGCCTCCTGGTGTTTTCTGTTCGCCAAAAAAGAAAGGGGCCGAAACCCCTTTCTTCCGCGATTACCACTGGTGCCAGTGATGCCAATGGTGCCAGCCGCCGTAGCCGCCACCCCAGCCATAGCCACCGCCACCCCAGTAGTGCGGGTGCCAGTAGTGTCGATGCCAGCCGTAGCCGCCGCCGTAACCACCCCAGTAATGCGGATGGTAATAGCCGCCACCGTAACCGTAGTGATGGCGGGGCCAGCAATGGCCCCATTCGTTGCAGACGTAACCGGCAGGGACAACGACTGTCGTTGAGTCCTGAGCCGACGCGGCCGCGCTGGATAAAGCAACCCCGCCGAGTGCAGCGAGGCCAACAAGTGCAGAAACAAGTTTCATGAGTTTCACCTCCTAACATCTGTTGGAGGCGACGAGCGCGCGATGGGTTCGGCGCATTACGCAGGTTTAATGCCGATCAACCATTCGTCGGATAATCCCTCAATTCATTGAACAACACTCGGTGTGTCCGCGTTCAAACGCGCTTGGCGCAGCGCCAGCTTTCCAACTTGTAATGACTTTCCAATTTGTAACGCGCGATCTTTGAACGGCGCATCACGCACGGCCCACCCATCGATGTTGCGATGGAGGGTTCGATGAAGATGATGTCCTGGTCGCGTTATCATTGCCTGTCGAAGCCGTTGCTGCGTGCCGAGCGCCGAACTCGCGCCGTGAGGCTTCGCAAGGCGAAACTTCACAGGATCTGGTCACGCCGCCGCATCCGGCAGCCATCAGCTTCTTGCGCCGGTAACGCCCTGACCCGCTATTTCCAATTTGTAATCCGGCTGTTTCGAACCTAAACGTGGTCAGGCATGACCGATGTCCGGGACTTCCGTCCCGAGACATCTGCGCGCTGGATGATCATGAAATCGCTTCAGATCGAACTGCCGTTCTGGGTTCGCGCCGTGCTGCTGGCGGGGGTGTTTTGCATTGTCGCGGGCGCCGGCCTGATTGCGTACCGGTTTTATCAGCGGCCGGTGACGCTGACCGTCGCGGTCGGCTCGCTCGACGGCGAGGCCAGGCAGGTCGCCTCATTGATCGCCGGCCGCCTCGCCACCATCGAATCCCCCGAGCGACTGAAGGTCGTGAATTCCGGCAGCGTGCTCGATGCCGCCAAGGCCTTCGCGTCGGGCCAGGCCGATCTCGCGGTGGTGCGGGCCGATGTCGGCGATCTCTCGCAGGCCCGAACCGTCGTGATGACGGCGCATGGCGTGGTCATGTTGGTGGCGCCGCCGGGGTCTTCCATCACCAGCATCGCCAAATTGCGTGATCACACCGTCGGCGTGGTCGGCGGCGAAATCAATCACGGGGTCGTCGAGGCGCTGAAGAAGGAATATGACCTCGGCCGCGCCAATGTCACCTTCAAGGATATCGCGCCCGCGGACGCGCGCCGCGCGGTGCAGGCCAGGGAGGTCGCGGTACTTCTATTGGTGGTGCCGCTGACCGACCGGTATCTGTCGTTTGTGAAGGGCCTGTTTCGCGAGAGCGCGAATTCCCAGCCGGTGCTGATCCCGATCGATTCCGCCGGCGCCATCGCCGACGTCAAAGGGCCCTATGAGAGCTTCGATATTCCCAAGGGCACCTTGCGCGGTGCGCCGCCGGTGCCGGATGACGACGTCACGACCTTGCGGGTGGGATATTATCTGGTGGCGAACCGGCATCTCAATGCCACCGTGGCCGCCGACCTCGCCAAGAAGATCATGGGCGTGCGCCGGGACCTGGTCGGCGAGGAGCCGCTGCTGTCGGGATTGGCCGCGCCCGAGCTCGATGCCGACGCCTATCTCTCGGTGCATCCCGGCGCCGCCGCGTTTTTCAACGGCACCCAGGAAAGCTTCATGGACCGCTACGGCAACGCGATCTACCTCACGCCGATGGCGCTCGGCGCGCTGGCGTCGATGTTCGCGGCGGCCTGGCGCTTTCTCGGCGTGCGCGCCAACGAGGCCGCGCATCCGACGCTGGATGCGTTCTGTGTGCTGCCGGGACGGATCAGGGACATCGACGACGAGACCGAATTGCGGGCGATCGAGGATGAGGTCGACGGCATCCTTCGCGCCCAGCTGGCGCGAACGGCCGGTCAGGAAGAGGGCGCCTCCGAAGCGCAGGCGCTGATCGCGGCCGCGCATCGGCTGGATAATCTGATTCATCACCGCCGCACGCTGCTGACGGCGCGCGCGGCGGCGAACGGGACCACGGCTTAACTAGCGCTTTTCTTCCTCGCGCTCGGGCGGCCGCGGTGCAGGCGGACGAGGGGGCGGGGGCGCCATGCGGGGCGGCTGTTCGCGTGGGGCAGGAGGCCGTGCGGCTTCCGGCGGCGGTGCCGGTCGGCGCTCTTCCACCCTGGGCTCGGCTTTCGGCGGTTCGCGGGGCGTCTCAACCGGCCGGCGTTCCTCAACGCTCGGTTCGGCCTGCGGCGGGCGCCGCGGCGCTTCGGCGGGAGTTTTTTCTTCCGCCCTCGAAGGCTCTCGGCCCGGCTCAGTCGCGCGCGGCGGCTCCTGCCCTGGACGCTGCGACTCTTGCTGCCGGCCGGGTTCGCGGTTCGGCGCGTTGACTGGAGAAACCGGCGTGCGGCTCGCGCGCGTCACGCCTTCGCCCTGCATGACACCGGGGCGCGCGGTTGCCGCGACCGCGGGTTCGCCGTGGTTCTGCTTCGAGAACAACGCGCGGTCCTTGCTGGCGGCCTCGACGTGCTGACGCTGTAGCGGCGTCGCCTCGACATGCCGCTCGCGCGCCAAAGTTTCCTGTTGCGGTGTCGGCCGTGCGGTCGTGCCGCCATTCCCGCCGTTGAAGCTGGCGCGATTGACCGTGTTGTTCACGATCACCGTCTGGTTATAGACGTTGGTGATCCTGACATTGGTGATGTTGTTGACGGCGCGGTTGTAGAAGAACGAGCCATGATCCCAATGGCCGCCGTAATAGCCATCGCCGGTATAGCCAAAGCCATAGTCGATGCCGCCATAGAAGCCCACTTCGCGTCCCCAGTATCCGGGGTGGAAGGCGTAGCGACCGCCGACCCAGCCCCAATAGGCTGGCGTCCACAGCAATTCAGGCTGCGGCGGCTCCACCCAGGTGCCAGGCACCCAGTAGTAATCACCCTCGTTGGGATCCCAGGACCAGTAGCCGGGCACCCAGATATAGCCCTCGGCGGGAATGATCGGCTGCTCGTAATAGGGAAGCGGTGGCGGCACAATCTCGACACTGACGTCGACCGCGAGCTGGGCCTGCGCCGGCGCGGTCAGATAGGCGGGGAGGGCTGCGCCCAGCATGAGGGCGACAACCGACGATCGGAAAAACTTCATATCAACGCTTCCATTGGTGAGGAGGGACGGCGGCAAAGAGGCAAGGAGGGACAGCTCAGCTAACGGGAGAACGATCGAATGGTTCCATGTTCCGCATGGAGATCGTGCTGTTGCGGACGCCCAATAAGCAACGCGGCCGCTGAATGCAATCTGAACAACCGGGTTCGAAATCGCCGGGAAATTGCTGCCGGCGTGCCATAAATCGCAAAAAATCATATTCAAAACGTCATATTAAAAAGGAAGTCGCTCCAGCGCGCAGTATCGCCGCATCCGCGTTCGAGAAGACTCATGCATCGCGGCAATCGGTGGACCTCTCGCAGGCGCGGAGCGGCCTGCTATTTTCCTGTCATATTAGAATTGTATTGAAGGCACGGGTTTGCTTCCGTTGAAGCCGGTAAATTTGCCTGGCAACCAGCTGCTTCAGATCAAGCCAATCGAACCAGCTGGGGATTGTACGATGAGGAAGTTTCTGCTGGGCACGGTTGGTCTGGCCGCGTTGGCGATGGCCGCTCCCGCTTTCGCCGCCGACCTGGCGTCGGCGTATACCAAGACGGTCGAGCCGTCTTATGACTGGAGCGGCTACGTCCTCGGTATCAACATCGGCGGAGGCTGGAGCCACAATTGCTGGACCAATACCAGCTTTCTCGGCGTTGCCACCGTCCCGGGCGTTGCCGAAGGCTGCAACACCGCGACCGGCGGCCTGGCCGGCGGTGAGGCCGGTTATCGCTGGCAGGTGAGTTCGTTGGTGTTCGGTCTGGAAGCTCAGGGCGACTGGGCCAATCTGTCAGCCTCCAATGCAAGCTTCTTCAATCCCGGGACCAGCAATCAGACGCAGACCGATGCGCTCGCTCTGTTCACCGGCCAGATCGGCTACGCCTGGGACAACGTCCTGTGGTACGTGAAGGGCGGAGCGGCGCTCGCACACAACACGTATAACGGTCTCGCTGCCGGCGCGGCATTCGATCAAGCGACCGAAACGCGTTTCGGCAGTACAGTCGGCACCGGTATCGAAGTTGGCTTCTTGCCGAACTGGTCGTTCGCGCTGGAATACGACCACGGCTTCATGGGCAGCCAGAACCTCACTTTCACGGCCGTTCCCGTCGCCGGAATTTCCCGCAACGACAGCATCAATCTGGGCGTCGACATGGTTACCGCCCGCGTCAATCTTCATTTCGGCGGTCCGGTCGTCGCGAAGTATTGATCCCTGATATTGAGTAGACCCAAAGCCCCGGCGTCTTCCGGGGCTTTTTTCGTCGTCCGCGAACAGGATATTCTCGACCCGCCATCGCGTTAAAGCAGAAGTGAATGGAACGGTTGAGCCAACGGCGCGGTTGTCTCCTATCTCAAGACAAAGGAGACCATCATGAACGTTACAGCAATCGCGCTGGCAACAGCGCTCACTCTCACAAGTACACTCGCGCTGGCACAGACCTCCGGAACGGAGGGATACGGATCGGTCGTGGCGCCTTCCGTGGGTTCGTACCCCACCTCGGTGGGGTCGACAAATGTAGTCCCCACCTGGAGGAACACCGGTCCCGCAGCGGCGCTGCCGAGATCGAGGGTCCGTCGCGCTTCCGGGAACACGAGTTCCGGGGTCGCCAGGTAAAGAAGGCCGCCGCATTTGCGCGGGATCGCTGCCAAAGCAATCTTCTTCGGGCTGCACGCGGCCTCGCGCCGCCGCGGCTGCGAGCCGCATCGGCGAACGGCTCAATCGCTGGCCGTCATTCCCTGAGATCGAACTGAAAGCGCAATCGATGCGCGATTTCCTCGACGCGCCGTTGGTATCCAATCGAATCGCCAGGTGAGGAAATAACAGTCGGCTGCCAGCCGTACGCATGATCCTTGCGAACGTTGACATCGACCTCCCGAATACCCAGCGCGGAAATGATCATCTCGGAGAGCTGATCGGCGGTTTTGCGGTCCTTGACCATTTGGCATCTCCAGCCTCGAAGCAGTTGGATGTGATCAAGGCAGGAAGGTTTAAACAATCTCCGAATTGATGCGGCCGTTTTCGGCTGGATCGGGAACTGTGACCGACGGGCTGGGCGGCTTGTCGGCTGCGAGCCGGAACGCGAGTCGATCCGCAATGTTGCACCGCGGTCATTGGTAGACGCGCGGGGGTTGCGCGTACGCCACCTTATGGCTTCCGTGTACCCCAAGCCGGGTGCTAGGGTTTACGCTGATCCTTGGTCATCCGGGGAACGTGGACGAAACAGTTCGCCGCTGGATGGCTCCATTGGTTGAAAAAACTTTGACGCGCCCTGACTGGGATCACTGAACGGCGCGCATTATGTCCGGGGGGATTTCATGTCTGATCATGAAGGTGTGCATCGACGCGATGTCTTGAAAGGCATCGGCATTACCGGAGCCGCGGTCGGCATAGCGACGACAACCGCGCCGCCGGCGCTCACTGAGGCGCAAGCGCAAGGGACAACGCACGCCCACACGCATCCACCCGAACGAAACGGCGAAGCTACCGATATTTTCCGCTACTTCACGCCGCCGGAGGCCGCGGTGATCGTCGCACTCGTCGACACCCTGATACCCAAAGATGATGTCGGTCCCGGCGGCGTAGAGGTCGGCGTGCCCATTTTCATCGATCACGAACTGGCCGGTGCCTATGGCCGCGGCGCCCGCATGTTTCTCAACGGTCCGTTCGGCGAAGGCACGCCGCAACAGGGCTATCAACTTCCATTGCCGCCCGCCGATCTCTACCGCGTCGGCATAGCCGATCTCAACGCCTGGTGCGCCAAGACCCGCGACGGAAAGAGATTCGACCAGCTTTCGACGGCCGATCGTGCAGCCGCACTCAAGGCGCTCGAAGCCGGGCAGGCGGAATTCACGCAAATCCCGTCACGCACCTTCTTTAGCATCCTGCTGCAGAACACGATGGAAGGATATTTCGCCGACCCGATGTACGGCGGCAATCGTAACAACGCAGTGTGGGCGATGATCGGATTCCCCGGCGCGATCGGCATGTATGCGGACGACATCGAACAATATCGTAACAAACAATACGTCGTTGCGCCGAAATCCATCCAGGATCTGAGCTGAGGGAAACGACCATGTCAACGAAGCTAAAAGCTGCTGACATCGTTATCGTTGGTCTCGGCTGGACCGGTGGCATTCTGGCAAAGGAGCTTGCCGACACCGGTCTCTCGATCGTTGTGCTCGAACGTGGCAAACCGCGCGATACCAATCCGGATTTCACGTATCCAAACGTTCACGACGAACTTAAATACGCACAGCGCCACGAATTGATGCAGGACGTCTCGCGCGAGACGCTGACCTTCCGCAATAATTCAACTGAGACCGCGCTGCCGATGCGCCAGCTCGGTTCGTTTTTGCCCGGCGAAGGCGTCGGTGGCGCCGGCGTGCATTGGAACGGCGTAACATGGCGCTGGCTGCCTTGGGACCACGAACCGGAAAAGATGACGCTCGCGCGTTACGGCAAGTCCGCCATTCCGGAGGGCATGCAACTCCAGGACTGGGGCGTCTCCTACGACGAACTCGAACCTTACTACGATAAGTTCGAATATCTGTGCGGGGTTGCCGGCAAAGCCGGAAACCTCGCCGGCAATAAAATTGACGGTGGCAATATATTTGAAGGCTCGCGCAAGCGCGACTATCCCAATCCGCCAATGATCCATTCGTATGCGGGCGAACTGTTCGAGAAGGCGGCGCGAACCCTCGGCTATCATCCCTTCCCGGGGCCATCGGCCAACATGTCCCAGCCCTACATCAATCCCGACGGCGTTGCATTCGGCTCATGCCATTATTGCGGCTATTGCGAACGCTTCGGTTGCGAAATGAACGCCAAGGCAAGCCCGCATTTCACCGTAATCCCGCTCGCGGCGGCGAAAAAGAATGTGGAGATACGCACCGACTCGCGCGTCATGAAGGTCAACCTCGATGCCGCCAAAAAGCGCGCCGAGAGCGTGACCTATCTCGACGCAGCCGGCCGCGAGTTCGAGCAACCGGGCGGCCTGGTGGTCCTGGCCGCCTATGCGCTCGGCAATGTCCATCTGATGCTGCTATCGGGCATCGGCCAACCCTACAACCCCGCGACCGGCACCGGTGTTGTCGGCCGCAATTATGCGTATCAGATCGGCAGCGGCGCCAACGTCTTCTTCGACGAGAAGACCTGGATGAATCCATTCATGGGCGCCGGTGCGTTGAGCATGAACATCGACGACTTCAACACCGGCAGCTTCGATCACCTCAAGGAAGGCTTCATTGGCGGCGGCGGCATCTCGACGCCGAGTGCAGGCGGACGACCGATCGGCTTCCGGCCGGTGCCGTCAGGTACACCTGCCTGGGGTACCGATTGGAAACGCGCAGTCGTGCGCCACTACAACCACACGCTCGCGATCGTCAACCAGGGCAGCGTGATGGGCTATCGCCAGAACTATCTCGATCTCGATCCGACCTATCGCGATCGCTATGGCCGACCGCTCATGCGCATGACCTTTGACTTTCAGCAAAACGAGCAGAAGCAGGCGAACTTCATCGCCGACGTTTGCGTCAATATCGGACAAGCGATGGGCGGCGAGCGCGTCGCACGGCGCGGAGCTCCGCAGCGCTACAGTATCGTGCCGTATCAGAGCACGCACAATACCGGCGGAGCAGTGATGGGAGCCGATCCGACGAAAAGCGCGCTCAATCCCTTTTCACAAACCTGGGACGTGTCGAACGTGTTCGTCACCGGCGCCTGCTCCTTCCCGCAGAATGCCGGCAAAAACCCAACCGGTCCCGTAGGTGCGCTGGCCTTGAGAACTGCGGATTCGATCAAACGTTATTTAAAGAATCCGGGGCCGTTGGCGCCGGTCTAAGGCCACGCTGCTGTTGAACAAGCAATCATACTAACGAAATCGCGCCGTCTTATGGGCCGCCGGTTTCAGCAAGGGACATCGTAGCGCCCGTGGTCAGGCCGGGCGTGGAACTATCGTCATTGCGCGGGGCAGCCCAACACCTATCTCAATCTTGTGGCTACAGTCGCCGGGTCCGGCCCGAAGAACGCGCACAAGACTTTGGAGGAGACGATGATGAGAAGGCTTATTGTTGCGGGCACGGTGCTCGCGCTGACCGCCGGGGTAACGGCCGGCGCGACGGCTTCTGACCAGAGGGCCGATAAAAGCGGTCGTCACGCTGGACGTTTCCATACCGCCGCGGTTGGTGGAACACATCACATCAGGCGTAGCAGCCGACTTGCCGGCGCGCCCCGCCCAGAGAGCCAGTACCCTGGCGGCGGGAGCCCGGGTTACCACGGTGGTTTTATCGACCTCGGCCCGCTCGGGATAACAGCCGCTTGTGGCTCCTACCCCCATGGATACGGCACCTGCGGTCCGGGCTACGGAACGTCGATCAACGCGTGGTCTTATTAAGTGCGCCACGGCAAGCGCCCGAAGGACCTTCACCGATTGGGTGGCAACGCTCGCTTCGGGCTTGCCACCTGCTTCGGCAGACTCATCGCCGAAGGACCTCTGCGGTCGCTTCTACTTAAGCTCGGTAATCACCGCGCTGCCGGACTTGCCAACAAGAAGCTCGCTGTGCACGCGATTGCCTCTGTTGAACCGGGTGTCCGCGAATTTATACTCGTTCAGGACGCGCTTCCCATCCGGTGTGATTGATTCCAGCGGCGTATCCTCCTGGTAAACGACCACTACGTCCGTGTTGTGGAAGTGCATCACCGTTGGTTTTCCCGGCGTCCATCGAAAGCTCCAGACGATCACGCGATCATTTTCCAGAAGCTTTACAATTCCCTCGCGAGGGTACGCATTTGGATAGCCCGAATTATTCACGATCGGCGCCTCGGGATGATCCTTCAGCGCGATGACCATGTTACGCGCGCCTGCTTCGCCGGGAACGTCGCCCTTGTGGCCAAACACGGCAGTGCCTTTCAGGGAAACAGCGACAAAGTCGTTATCCGCCGGCGGAAGCAGGTTCATCGTGTCCCACACGGTGACGCGCTCGTTTTGGATGATTGGCCCGCCATCTTGCGCATGCACCGGGACGCTGAGCCAAAGAACAATCAGCGTGGTGATGACAGCGGCCCGTTTCATATTTTCTTTCCGGCAGGCATTGATCGGAGGCGCCGCGAGCGTAACCGGAGGAAACACAGGCGCAATCACGGCTGAGAAATGCTCGGTTGAAATCAACGTGATTTGACACTGATTCTCCAAACTAACTTCACCGACCTCACGCCGCCGACGTAAGGCGTCAATCCTCACCGACCCGCAGCGCGTGCAGTTGATCGGGAAAATTTGCGTCAAGCTCTCGCCAGAGAACGTCCTCGAGGAGGACTTCGTTCTGACCTCTGTATTCTTTGTTGCCGTCCCGCCAGGGCGTGTCGCGCCAGATCAGCGGTTCTCCAGTGGCGCGCTCACGTAGCTTCCAGTTGGCGAAGTCCGGCAGCATTCCAAAAAGCTCCGTCCCGTCGTCTTGCAGCGGAAACTTATGCGCCGGCATTTCGCGCCATTGCAGCCGCTGGGCGCGCCCGAGGACGTTGATGAAGTAGTACGCAGTGGCGAAGTCTAGCGTGGCGGCGGTCTTGGGCTCAGCGTGACAGGCGACGGAAACAAATTCGACCTGACCGGGCGCCCAGTGCTCCATGACCACGCGCGCCCGCTCAGAGAACACGATGATGTTTCTAGCCGTATGAAATATGTCGGGAAGCTTGGCGCTAGCTCTGTCGAACGTGAGAGATTTCGGGAAATATGACGCCGGGATAGGCAGGTTCTGAGGAACAAATTCCATCCAGCCCTCGGCCATATCCCACGCCTTGAGGCTAAATATCGTCCCATTGAAGTATTTCGGATCGAATTTATAGACCATGACCGGCGCGTCTCGTTTGCTGGCTTGGAAGCCAAAGGCGAGCAACGGGAACAAAATCGCGCACGTCCTTAGCCCCTGCAAGACGTAAGTTCGGGCAGCACTCCTCGTGATGTCCGTTCCGGATCAATCGCGCCATCGATCCTGCCCACGCACGGCTCCGCACATCACAACGCCGACAGATACCGCGCCATGGCATCGCGCTCGCGCTCGCTCAGCGCCTGCATGAATTTCGGCATGTCGAGATTGTTGGTCCGCTCACCGGTGGCGAAGCCGCGCATCGCGGCGACCAGATAGTCGTAGCTGAGCCCGGC
>NZ_JBEKCZ010000172.1:0-13413 GCF_050014615.1 Bradyrhizobium sp.
AACTCGCTCAGGCGTCATTGCGAGCGCAAGCGAAGCAATCCATCAAGCGGCCGGGAAAGTGTGGATTGCTTCGTCGCGGAGCCTGTCATCGGGCGCGCATTCGCGCGACCCGTTGGCTCCTCGCAATCACGAGGAAATAACGAGCCGGGCATCACTTACTTCCCTTCCATTTCCGCCATCCGCCGCGCGTAAAGCCGGCGCAGCGGCTCAAGCTGCGTCGCGGCCGTCGCCGCGAGATAGGCCTCGCGGGCCGCATCGTGGCGGCCGAGCCGGCGCAACAGATCGGCGCGGACCGCGGGCAATAATTCATAGCCGTCAAGTCCGCCGCGCGCCTCCAGCGCGTCGATCAGATCCAGCGCGCGGGCTGGTCCGTCCACCATCGAGAGCGCGGCGGCGTGATTGAGTTCGATCACAGGCGACGGGCTGATCCGCAGCAACACTTCATAGAGCCCGGCGATCTGCGGCCAATCGGTATCGCCGTAATTCGGCGCCCGCGCATGCAGCGCCGCGATCGCGGCCTGCACCGCATAGGACTCCGGCGGGCCCGGCAACTGCAGAGCGTCCTCCACCAGTTTGAGACCTTCGGCGATCTGTCCATGGTCCCACAGTCCGCGATCCTGTTCTTCCAGCAGCACGATATCGCCGCCCGCGGTTTCGCGCCCGGCGCGGCGCGCGTCATGCAGCAGCAGCAGCGCGAACAATCCCTTGATCTCGCGCCGTTGCGGCAGCAGGACATCGAGCAGGCGGCACAGCCGGATCGCTTCGCGCGCCAGACTGGGCCGCATCAGATCCTCGCCCGAGGTCGCCGCATAGCCTTCGGTGAAGACCAGATAGATCACCGCGAGCACGCCGCGCAGCCGCGGCGCAAGCGCTTCGCGGTCCGGCACCTCGTAGGGAATTCCCGCGAGCCGGATTTTCTGTTTGGCGCGCACCAGGCGCTGCGCCATCGCATCTTCGCTGGCCAGAAACGCGCGAGCGACCTGCGCAGTGGTCAGCCCGCAGACCGTGCGCAGCGTCAGCGCGACCTGGACCTCGGCCGCGAAGGCGGGATGGCAGCAGGTGAAGATCAGCCGCAGCATGTCGTCGTCGAGCACATCAGACTCGAAGGCAGCGTCGGAAGCGGCGGCGTTGTTGAGCCATTCGTGCGTCAATTCCGACTGCTTGTCGCGAATGGTGACTTGCCGGCGGATCCGGTCGATCGCCTTGTTGCGTCCGACGTTCACCAGCCACGCCCGTGGATTGGACGGCGGATCGGAGGCGGGCCAGCGCTCCAGCGCGACCGCAAAGGCGTCCTGCAACGCGTCCTGCGCGAGATCGAAATCGCCGACGAGACGGATCAGCGTTGCCAGCGCCCGCGCCGCCTCGTCGCGAAATATCTTTTCGATTTCGATCGATGTCATGAGATCGCTACTCGGATACACCGTCGTTCCGGGGCTACGCGAAGCGTAGAACCCGGAACCTCGTGATTTCCCGATGTGCCATTGCACATCTGAGGTTCATCGCTCCACGATGCCCCGGAATGACTCCCACGCTAGTTATCATACACCATGACCGGCCTGACCTCGATCGAACCCCACTTGGCGCCGGGAATGCGCGCGGCGATGGCGAGCGCGGCATCGAGGTCCTTGGCTTCGACCAGATAATAGCCGGCAAGTTGCTCGCGGGTCTCCGCGAATGGACCATCCGTCGTCAGGGTCTTGCCGTCGCGGACACGCACCGTGGTCGCGGTCGTGGTCGGCTGCAGCCCGTCACCGGCCTTGAAATGGCCGCTCTGGATGATGGACTGGGTGAAGGCACCATATTCCGCCGTCACCTTCTGGCGGTCCGCGCCGATCCTGGCGCCGAGTTCGGCTTCGTTTTGATAGATCATCAATAAATACTGCATCGCATTAACTCCTTTTGATCGGCTGACTTTGATCGGCTGGCTTGCCGACATCCAGTCGAGCGGACCGGTCGTCAAACGACATCTTCAGGATAATTTATTTTAGCCGCCACCGGCGAGGTAATCGCCTTGACGCGGCCGCCCCGAGCCCTCATGCCTTAAGGGGTCAGTCGGCCGGACGGCCGCTCCGGCAATCACCGAAAGGTGGCTGGGGAGGAAAGTCCGGGCTCCATCGACAAACGGTGCCGGATAACGTCCGGCGGGGGCGACCCCAGGGACAGTGCCACAGAGAACGAACCGCTCGCCTTGCCCCTTCGGGGCGATGGCGCAGTAAGGGTGAAAAGGTGCGGTAAGAGCGCACCGGGAGCAAGACCGAATAGGGACGGCAACGCGGGAATGTTCGTCGCAAGGCGATAACACCGCAGGGCGTTGTCAGGCTCGCCGTCCGGGTAGGTTGCTCGAGGCAATGTGCAAACATTGTCCCAGAGGAATGGCCGTCACGTATCGTTGGCGCAAGCCGGCGATGCCCTACAAAACCCGGCTTACAGGCTGGCTGATGCTCTAAAGCGTTTTCGAGCGAAGTGGACTTCCGGTTCGCGTCAAGAAAACGCGTCTTGATAGACCAAAATGAGGGGTTCGGCGCCAACACGCCGGCCCCCTCGCCATTCGACCACCCCCGTTTGCCTTGCGGGCGCCATACCTTGGCATTAATGCTGGAGCATGGACCGGCCCGGTCCCGGGGGAACCGTCTTGAACCGCTACTCGCGCTGCATCCGTGTCATGGCCGTACTCGCCGCCGCCGCGATCACGGTCGCCGGCTGCGCGGATTCGCGCATGAGCAATGCCGCGTCGAACTCCGCGGCCGGCGCTCAGGCTTCGGGCGAAGCCCCCTATCATACCGCCTACGGCATCGCGAGTGACGGACCGACGACCGACCTTTACACCGAGTTGTTCGGTTCCAGCCGACGCGACAACGCCAATGCGACCGCGCCCGCAACTGCGTCTCCGGCGGTGGCCCAGCAGCAGATTCAGCCGGTCACGGCACCCGCCGCAACCCAGCCGGTTCAACCCGCGACCGCATCCGCGACGACCCGCCAGGGTCAGCGTGCGACGGCGTCCGCAACGGGCCGGCAGGTTCAGCCTGCCGCCGCACCTGCACCCGTCACCACCCAGGTCGCGCAACAGCCGGCCCCGCCGCAGCCTCCGTCTGAGCCTGACACTCCCTCGGCCTACGGCATCTCGAGCAACGGGCCGACGACCGATCTGTACACGGAATTGTTCGGACCCCGGCGTCGCGACGGCCAGTAAGCGTGAATAGACAAAGCGCGCCGCGCGTGCGGCATCGATGAGTACCATCGCTGTCGCGTTGGTGTTGTTTGGCGCGCTCGCCGGCGGCTTCGTGTCCGGTCTCGCCGGGTTCGGCACCGCGCTGATGGCGCTCGGAATCTGGCTCTATGTGCTGCCGCCTTCGGTCGTCGTGCCGCTTGTCCTGATCTGTTCCATCGTCGCGCAAACCTCGACGCTGCCGTCGATCTGGCGGTCCATCGACTTCAAGCTGGTCTGGCCCTTTCTGCTGGGCGGTCTTGCCGGCGTGCCGCTCGGGACCATGCTGGTGGCCTATGCCGATCCCGGCAGTTTCAAATTGAGTGTCGGCGTGCTGCTGCTGGTGTTTCCGGCGGCGCTGTATTTCAACCGCGGCCCGATGGCGTTCAGCGTCGGCGGCCAGGCGGCCGACGCTGGAATCGGATTCGCCGGCGGGATCCTCGGCGGACTGGCCGGTCTGTCGGGCCCCATTCCAATATTGTGGGCCAGCGTGCGCGGCTGGGGCAAGGACGAGCGGCGCGGCGTGTTCCAGACCTTCAACTGGACCGTACTGAGCGCGGCACTTTGTCTGGAGATCGGCGCCGGATTGATCACCAGGGAAATCGTCTGGCTGGCGTTGCTGGCGATGCCGGCGACGATACTCGGCGCCTGGCTCGGCGCGCGGACCTATCACGCGCTGAGCGACAATAATTTCCGCGATGTCGTGCTCGGCCTGTTGTTTCTGTCCGGGGTCGGCCTGGTGTGGAGCAGCCTCGGTCTGCAGTAGATCGTCAAAGCGGACCCTTGGGCTCAGAACTGAAAATACAGGAATTCCAACCGCTGCCACATGCCGAACAGCGAGATCGCCAGTGCCAGCGCCGACAACAAGGCCCAGGCTGCGTTCGGCCGCCAGCGCAGCAATTTGGATCGCTCCGGCGCGCGGCGGTATTCGCGATAGCCGAATAGCTGCGGAACATTGGGCAGGCCAATCGCGACCGCCAGCCCCAGCGCCACCGCGCCACCACCGATCAGCAACAGAAGCGGCTCGCCCACCAGCAGCGGCAAATCCATCAGCCGCAGGATGCCGGGCGATGCATAAGCGGAACTGCCGGCCGCAAACCCGAACAGGCCGCCCAGCATCTGCCACGCACCATCGAGAGTCCTGGCGCGGAAAAACACCCAGGCGAAGACCACGGCAAACAACGTGATCGCCCAAGAGATTCCTTTTGCGAACCGTTTTGCGAGTCCTGTTGCCAGCACACCGCCTGCCGAAGCGGCGGCCTGGCGACCGCGCCACGCCAGCCAGAGATGATTGACGCAGAGATAGAGGCCATGCAGGCCGCCCCAGATCAAGAAATTCCAGCCCGCGCCATGCCAGAGCCCGCCGAGCAGCATCGTCACCAATAGATTCAGATAGCGGCGCTGCTCGCCGAGCCGGTTGCCGCCGAGCGGAATGTAGAGGTAGTCGCGCAGGAAACGCGACAGCGTGATGTGCCAGCGTCGCCAGAACTCGATGATCGAGGCCGCCTTGTAGGGCGAACGGAAATTCACCGGCAGTCTTATGCCGAACAACAGCGCGAGCCCGACCGCCATGTCGGAATAGCCGGAGAAATCGAAATAGATCTGCAGCGTATAGGCCGACGTCGCGAGCCATGCCCATGATGTGGTGACGCCGCCGCCGGCATCGAGATGCGCGAACACCGGCGAGACGAACTGCGCCAGATTGTCGGCAATCACCACTTTCTTGAACAGACCGGCGGCGAAGATCGCGAGCCCGCGCGCCGCCAGCACCGACGAGCGTCCGGTGCGGCCGCGCTTGAACTGCGGGATCATCTCGGCATGGTGCACCAGCGGGCCCGCGATCAGATGCGGGAAGAAAGACACGAATAATGTGTAGCTGACGATGTCGCGCTCGACTTTGGCGCCGCGCATCACATCGACCAGATAGGCAATCTGCTGGAAGGTAAAAAACGATATGCCGAGCGGCAGGATGATGTTGACGAACGGCAGCGGCGCGCCGGTCAGCGCATTCAGGCTGTCGAGGATGAAATTGGTGTATTTGAAATAGCACAGCACCGCGAGATTGAGCACGACACCGAACGTGCCGATGGCGCGGCGGCGAAGCGGATCCTCCATCCGCAAGCCCAGTCCGAAATTGACCGCGACCGAGGCCAATAGCAGCAGCAGATAGACCGGCCGCCACGCGCCGTAGAAAAACAGCGACGCGCCGGCCAGCACCAGGATGCCGGCGCGCGGGGAATGCCGTCGCGCCGCGGCAAAGGCCAGCACGGTGGCCGGCAGGAATTGAAACAGGAACGTGTAGGAGCTGAACAGCATCGCGCCCGGCTAACGCTTCAGCCGCGACACGAGATAGCGCGTGTAGATCGGCACGCCCGAAGCGTTGACATGCATCTCGTCGGCGTAATGGCCCTGCTCCAGCCCCGCGATCGACTGGATAGTGAGGACCGCGAAGCCGCAGCGCCGGCCGGCCTCGGTGACCAGTGCGGTGTATTGATCATCCTTGTCCCGCCATTGCGAATCGCGGGCGCGGTCGTAGCGCGGCGCCCAGGGCGGGATCACGACGGTCAATTGCCGCGTCAACGCCACCATGTCGCACAACGCGCCGATCTCGAAGCGCGCCTTCGGGCCCGAAATATCCCAGTTGGCGTAATGCGCGTGCGAGCCGATCTCCGCCGGCCAGCGATCGTCGGGCTGGCTGCGGTCGATCATCTTCAGACCGAAGGCGACGGGCTGGGCGCCGAGATCGGCGGTGTGCTGATCGGCGACCAGCCGCGCGTTGAAGGCTTCGCGGATGAAGCGGATCAGCGTGCCCACGCGCAGCGGCAGGAACGACGCCATCAGCTCGGTGACGCCGAGCCGCGCCGCGACGTCCTGCGGATAGACGGCGGCCGATCGCACGCCTTCATTGAACAGGAACGGCGCGACGCTGACGACGACATGGGCGCTTCGAAAGCGATCGGGCATTCGATGCATCGCGGCCTCGAGCGCCAGCGGCTCGCCGGCATCATAGGCGAGATTGACCGCGCTGCCCGGCGGCTTGCCGATCAGTTGCGCGGCCAGGTTGGGATCGACCTGATAGACCGTGCGGCTCTCGCCGGCGAAGATCAATTCCGGCCGCGACCGCAACAATGGCAGCTTGACCGCCAGCAGCGCCGGTACATCGTCATGAACCCGACCGGCCAGCGCCAGCAATCCCGCCAAAGCCGCAAGCCACGCCACCGACGTCAGCAGCAGCGCGGCCGCGATCCATCGCGCCGACGCCGCCTGCACACGCGCAAGCGACGTCAGGTGTGAGAGGGAAAGGCCGCGCATCATGGCGACGTTCAAGCATGAACCGCCGCGGCAGACAATATCTCGCCACTCAATGCGCGGATGATGCGGAAGAAAGTGCGGCCGGCTTCTTCAACAGCATGACCAAGAGGCTGAGACCGAAATAGAACAGCGTCAGCATGAAGAAGGCGTCGCCATATCCCATCACCACCGCCTGGCGGTGAACGATCTGCGACAATTGCTTCATCGCCATGACGGCGGCGTCGCCCATGCCCTGCAGCCGCTGGGTGAACATGTTGAGCGTTTCGGTCGCGGTGGCATTGCCCCAGTTCACCCGTTCCTGCAACCGCGAGATATGCAGGTCGGTGCGATCGTTCAGCACCTCGTTGATGACGGCGAGCCCGACCGCGCCGCCGAGATTGCGCGTCAGGTTGAACAGCCCCGAGGCGTTCTTGACCCGATCGGGCGCCAGGGTCCCGAGCGCGATGTTATTGGTCGGCACCATCGCGAACATCATGCCGATGCCGCGCAGGATTTGCGGCACCATGAGTTCGTAGAAATCATAGTCACGGGTGATCCACGTCATCTGGTAGGAGCCGAGCGCGAAGATGACGAGGCCGGCAGCGATGATCAGGCGCATATCGACCTTCTGCATCAGCCGTCCCACGATCGGCGCGGTCAGGAACATGGTGACGCCGGAGACGAACATGGTCTCGCCGATCATCAGCGCGCTGTAGCCGCGCACCTCGGCGAGATAGCGCGGATACATGTAGGTCAGCCCGTAAAGGCCGATCCCGACGCAGAACGAAATCAGGCAGCCGATCGCGAAATTGCGGTCGTTGAAGGCCCTGATGTCGACGATCGGTTCCTTCGCCGTCAGCACGCGGTAGAAGAAGGCGATCGCGGAAATCCCGCAAACCCAGGCGCAGATCGCCACCGAGGTGTCCTGCATCCACTCATATTGCGGCCCTTCCTCGAGCACATATTCCAGCGCGCCGAGAAATCCCCCCATCGCGATCAGCCCGAACCAGTCGAAATGATCGAGCAATTTGAAATCCGGCTGATCGAAATCGACCAGCATCAGCACCCCGATGGTGATGCCGATGCCGGGAACCACGTTGATGAAGAACAGCCAGTGCCACGACATCGCGTCGGTGATGAATCCGCCCACCGTCGGGCCGATGGTCGGCGCCAATGTAGCGACCAGACCGATGATCGGGGCGACGATGTAAAATTTCGAGCGCGGAAACACCGTATAGGCCGATGCGAACACCGTCGGGATCATGCCCGCGCCGAGAAAGCCCTGGATCGCGCGCCACAGGATCATCTCCTCGATCGACGAGGTGAACCCGCACAGCAGGCTCGCGATCGTGAAGCCGCAGGCGGAAATCGCAAACAGCAATCGGGTGCCGAGCGCGCGCGACAGGAAGCCGGACAGCGGGATCGCGATCACCTCGGCGATCAGATAAGCCGTCTGCACCCACGACACTTCGCTCGAACTCGCCGACAGGCCGGCCTGGATATCGGTGAGCGACGCCGAGACGATCTGGATGTCCAGGATCGACATGAACATCCCGAACACCATGATCAGGAACGCAATCAGCCGTCGCGGCGCGATGCGCTCGGACGGCGCCGCCGCGGCATTCATCATTACGGGTGGAGCGGTGGTGGCGTCAGCCATGGTTTGCTCAACTCAGACGTTGTCGCATTGGACCTGAACGCATCTGGCGCACCGCCCGATGCCAATATTTCCCAGTATTTATTGCGGATGGATCATCAGCGGCGAATCGAGATCGGCATTGCTGTCGGCATCCTTGGCGCCTTCGCTGGTATCGACCGTGGCATAGACCGACATGCCCGCGCGCAGCAGGTTCTGCCGCGCGACATCGCTCGGCACCCGAAGCCGGACCGGAAGCCGCTGCACGATCTTGGTGAAATTGCCGGTGGCGTTGTCCGGCGGCAGCAGCGTGAATACCGAACCGGCCGCGGGCGAGATGCTGTCGACGATGGCGGCGAATTTGCGATGGCCATAGGCGTCGACCGAGATCGTCACCGGCTGGCCCGGACGGATCCGCTTGAGCTGGGTCTCCTTGAAGTTGGCATCGATGAAGACGTCGTTGAGCGGCACCACATTGCCGAGCCGTTGCCCGACCACGATGAAGTCGCCGGTGGAGACCAGACGGTTGGAGAAGGTGCCGTCGACCGGCGCGCGCACCGAGGTGAAGTCGAGGTCGCGTTCGGCCTTGGCGAGCGCGGTCTGCAGTTCGGCCAGCAGGGCGCGGGACTCGATCTGCTGCGCCCTGGCGACCTCGACATTGCTCACCGCCGAATCATAGGCGGCGCGAGCCGATCTCACGCCCGCGACGCCCTGATCGCGCCCGGCTTCCGACTGTTCAAAGGTCGCACGCGAGGCAAAGCCCTTGTTGCTCAGCTCCTGCTGGCGGTCGAAGTCGAGCCCGGCCCGCTTCAATCCGGCTTCGGCGGACGCGAGCTGCGCCTTGGCCTGCTCCGCCGCGCTCTCCTGGGCGGCGACCTGCCGGCCGACCCGGTCGATGGTGGCCTGCTGGGTCGCAATTTTGGTGCGGGCGGCATCGACCGCGATGCGATAATCGCCGTCATCGATCTTGAAGACCACCTCGCCGGCCCGAACCACCGTATTGTCGCCGGCCATGATGGTCGCGACATGTCCCGACACCCGCGCGCCGAGCGTGGTGGCATTGGCGCGGACATAGGCGTCGTCGGTAGAGACCAGAAAACGTCCGACCAGAAAATAATGCACGCCATAGGACGCGGCGGCGAGCGCCAGCAAAAGGCCGACCCCCATCAGGACCATCTTTTTGCGCTTGCCGGATTTCGGCGCGGCGGTTCCGGCAGCAACCGTGGCCGCGGCCGGCGGTTGGCCGATGGCCGGCCGTTCCGGCACCTCGAGGGGGCGGCGCGCGGTCTCTTCCGAAAGCTGGGCGCGAAGTGACTCGGCCAACGCTGCCGAAGCGTCGCGCACAGGCTCGCCCTCGGCCGGATTCGGCTCGGGTCGAAGGATACGCGCGGCCTGGTCTCTTGCTGCGGCCATAATGGCCTCCTGACTAAAATGTCGCGATGCCAGCCAGGCCCAAAACAGCCCCCTGCCGCATCGTCAGTTCTGAAATTATCATTGACCGAACGGTTCGGTCAAGCTATATTCTAAATCATAAAGTGGAAGTCCTTTCCCGGACCTTTCCGGGACCGTGATTTTTCCGGAGAAGCTAAACCAATGGTTGCAGCCCCTCATCCCAGCCTCCACGCCGTCGGCGACGAGGACAGCTCGAAACGCCGCCAGATTCTGGCCGGCGCCAGCAAGGTTTTCATGGATCTGGGCTTTGACGGCGCCAGCATGGGCGAAATCGCCCGCGCCGCCGGCGTCTCCAAGGGGACGCTGTATGTCTATTTCGCCGACAAGTGCGGGCTGTTCGAAGCCATCGTCGAGCAGGAAACGCTCGAACAGGGCCGGTTGTCGTTCAACTTCGACCCCGGACGCGACGTCCCCACCACGCTGCGGGATTTCGGCCAGAGCTATATCCAGTTGATCTGCCGGCCCGGCGGCGGATCGGCGATCCGCACCGTGATGGCGATCGCCGAGCGGATGCCCGATGTCGGCCGCCGCTACTACGCACGCGTGCTGGAGCAAACCATCAACAGCCTCGCCGCCTATCTCGAGGCGCGCGTGGCCGCGAAGGATCTTGCGATCGACGACTGCCAGCTCGCGGCCTCGCAATTCCCGCTGATGTGCCAGGCGTCGCTGTTTCTGCCGTTCATCTTCCAGGCCGCCCCGCCGCCGTCGCCCGAGCGCATCACGCAGGTGGTCGAAAGCGCGACACAGATGTTCATGGCGGCGTACGGGGTGAAGGCGAGCTGATTGCGGGAGCGTTGGCACTTCGTCGCCGCGACGGTGTCGTCCCGGCGCACGCCGGGACCCATACGCTGCGGCCCATCGTTTTAGACGATGTTGTAGTCGCATTGCTTCATAACGAACACCTGTGGTTATGGGTCCCGGCGTTCGCCGGGACGACGAAAGCTCGGTGCACGGCGCCACACCACAACAAGTCGTCATACCCCGCGCATGCGGGGTATCCAGTACGCTGCGGCTTTTCGATTCCATCACCGACGCCTCGGATTACTGGATCGCCCGCTTTCGCGGGCGATGACGGCTGTGGATTCTACTTCCAAACATGAATCCGCATTCCCGCGGCGCGATGCGCCCGAGTTGTGCAAAAAAATCCTAAACGCCCGACAGAGGGCGTGGGGAATGCCGGGTGCCCAGTGCACCCCGCAGCCTCGTGTGCGAATTGGTGGTGAAGAGAGCACACGAGTATTCACAGCGGTCGCACCGGAAATCACCCGGCATCCCCGCACGCAATGGTTTTAACGGTTTCCTTCGCGCTCTCCTCGGTGATCGGCTTTCTTGTCACCGTCGCCTGCGAATTAAATCCGCAAGCTTGAACGCCAGCGTCGAGGCGTCAGGACCACACGACTTCGCCGTCCGCAGACCCGCGCCTTCGTCAAGTGCGCTGCCCGCGTCCACCGCATCCCGCCCCGCGTCCGTGACGATCGCGATACGCCCCTCGAGTGGGACGAGACAGCGACGGAGAGTGAAGTGATTTGGGTCTTCGGAAAATCAGAATATTTTTGAAAAAGGAGCTGGACATTGTTGGACGCCGGCATCAGCAAACTGCCCGACGGGCAAATCAGAGAACGAACTCTCGATCTTCTCGTCAAATTTCCCGGTCAAACCGGAGCCCCCGTGCGCTGAACCCGGGCACGGGTTCCAGCGACCAACGCGCGATATGATCAACAGCCTGAAAAACGCCGGCGGTTGCAGGCGCGGTTTGCAGGCAGGAGGGTTATGGCCATGCAATATCATCACACCCAGCGGGGCACGTTGACGATCGTTGTCTGTCTGCTCCTCGCGGCACTCGTTGCCGTGATGATGTGGTGGAGCGGGCAATGGCAGCTGGCGGCCGTTCTGATTCTGCTCATCGCGGTTGCGGCGGTGTTCTCGTCTCTGACAGTCGAGGTGAGCGACAACGAACTGCGCTGGCATTTCGGCCCGGGGTTCTGGGCCTACCGGGTTCCACTGAGCGAAATCCAGACGGTCGCCGCGGTGCGTAACCACTGGTGGAACGGCTTCGGCATCAGGATGGGCACGGGCTTCCGGCTCTATAATGTCTCGGGCCTCGACGCCGTCGAACTGCGTTTGAAGTCCAGCGATGTTCGGCGCATCGGCACCGACGATCCGCAGGGACTTGCGCAGGCGTTGAAATCGGCGGCGCATGTCGGGTGAACCTTGGTCCACCTCCCGCGTTGCCCGAGGCAACCGATCACTTCCGATCTTCCCCACAAGCAGACAATTGCAGAGTGGCTCGTGCAGAGTGGCTCGGCACGCCTCAAATGTGCAAAAGCGCCGCTTCGGTTGAGTCAGTCGGACTGCCCTATCTTCTCTTTCCGCGCGGCTGTTGCATTTGGGGTACATTTTCCCCGTTGAGATCGGCTAAAATTCCCGTTGAAATTCAATTTCCAGACGGGAGAGATTTTATGAAAAAGATTATGCTTGGTGTGGTCGCGCTTGTCGCAATCGGCGCTGGTCCTGTACTGGCCGCCGATCTGCCTGCGCGGACCTACACTAAAGCACCGGTCATCGTGCCTGAGCCCGTCTACAACTGGACGGGCTTCTACATCGGCGCCAACGGCGGTGGTGGTTGGGGGCAGACGGACTGGCTTTTCACGACTGCGCAGACAACTGCAAATCATTCGACGTCTGGCGGTCTCGCCGGTGGTCAGATCGGTTATACTAAGCAGTTCATAAGTATCTTCATGCTTCAAGCGGCGTAGCGAGTCTCCGGGGCCTGGAAGAAGCTGCGGACGCGGTCGGGACGCTTCTGCAGGAAACGAAGCCTGCCGAGGACAGCGCGACGCAGATCTTCTGGCCCATCATGACGGGATCGGCCGACGGCATTATTCTTCACGTCGTTCCAGACCAGTTCGTCGGGGTTCAGTTCGGGAGAATACGGCGGTAGGAAGAACAAGCGCAGCTTGCCTGCGAGGCTCTCGATATACGCCTTGACCAGTTTGGAGCGGTGCGCCGGATGGCCATCGACGATCAGAAACACCGGTCGGCGCTGACCGTGCATCAGGCGCTTGAGGAATTGAATAAACACCTGCGTACCCACGCCGCCTTTGACGACCATGAACCGCAGCGCTCCGCGGGGACTGATCGCCGAGATCATATTCAGGCTGAAGCGTTGGCCCGTGACGCGCACGATCGGCGTCTGGCCGCGGACCGCCCAGGTGCTGCCGCTGTGGAAGTCAGAGCGCACCCCGGACTCATCTTCGAAGTAAATCTCCGCTTTTTCCCGCTTCGCCAGCGCGCGGATCCGCGGGTACTCGCTCTTTAGCCACTGCTCGACCCGTGAACCATCCTGTTGATAGGCCCGCCACAGCGGCTTCTGGCAGGTCAAACCCAACTGCGCGAGCAATCGGCCCACCGACGCCAGGCTCAGGCGTACCCCACAGCGCTTGACGATCAATTTGGCGATCATCGCGCGTGTCCACAACGCAAACGGGAAACCCAACTGCAGCGGGTTCTTACCAGTTACCGTGCGGTAAACCCACTGCAGATCGCGGGCTGCGAGTTTGCGCGGACGCCCCGAAATCCGCTTCGCCTTGAGCGCATCCCAGCCACCGGCACGGTACATCGCCAGCCAACTGTAAATGCAGCGCGTCGAGAATCCGAGGGCACGAATCACCACCTCCGGGCTCTCGCCCGCCTGCACTCGCTGGACCGCACGAATTCGGATCTGCTCCAGCGTCCCGTGATCGAGCTTGCGTGCATCCAGTTTCGCCATCCCATAACAATAGCAAATCACACAACAAATGTGAAGATACTTATGAACTGATTAGTAAGT
>NZ_JBEKCZ010000173.1:0-11169 GCF_050014615.1 Bradyrhizobium sp.
TCGAAATAGGACGGCAGATTGAGGCCGATCTGCGATTTGCGGGCCGCGATCGGGAGCGGCTCCTGCTTGTACATCGGCATCGACGACAACGTGCAAAAATATGGACGGGTGTCGATACCGCGCTCCCGGAGTTTCCGCATCAAGACGTCCCGGCGCGGTTCATTCAGCCAGTCGACCTCCAGACAGATCATCCAGAACGCGTTCTTCGCCCAGTTTTTTACCTGGTTGAGCCGAATGCCGTCTGTGATGGCGATTTCCGAATTGTACCACCCCATGATCTCGGCCCGGCGCTCCAGAAATTCCTCGATGCGCTCCAGTTGCGCCACGCCGAGCGCGGCCTGCAGATTGGTGATGCGGTAATTGAATCCGCGCTCCTCGTGAAAATATCGCCGCGTTGGACTCATCGCGTGATCGCGCAGCCTCTTGGCGCGCTGGTAGAACTCGCGGTCGTTGGTGGTCAGCATGCCGCCTTCACCTGTCGTAATCACCTTGTTGCCGTAGAAACTGAAGACGCCGCATTTGCCGAGACCGCCGACCTTGCGGCCTTTGTACTCGGCGCCATGCGCTTCAGCCGCATCCTCGATGATATCCAGGCCATGGGCGTCGGCGATCGCGCGCAGCGCATCCATATCGGCCGGATGACCATACAGATGGACCGGGATAATCGCCCTGGTTCGTCCTGTTATCAACGATTTGACCGACGCGGGATCGATACAGAGCGTATCGGGGTCGACATCGGCCAGCACCGGCGTCGCGCCGGTGTAGGCGACCGCGTTCGCGGTCGCCACGAACGTCAGATCGGGAATGATCACCTCATCGCCCGACTGAAGCCCAAGCGTCGCCAGCGCGAGATGAAGGCCGCTGGTGCCGTTGCTGACGGCCAACGCGTAGTCGGTTCCGCAATAGCGCGCGAAGCTGGTCTCGAACTCGTCGATGTATTTGCCGATCGACGACACCCATCCGGAATCCAGCGCATCCAGCACGAGTTCCTTTTCGCGCGGGCCGATGAAGGGTTTCGAAATCGGAAGAAAACTGTCTGACATGATCGGCCCTTCTAGAGCATGATTCAACTGGGCTGAATCATGCTCGTCGTCTATCTTTCTGTTTGAGCATGATCTCCGCGCAAACGCCTCTGGCGTTTGTCGCGAGGGAAAACCGGTTCCCACTTTTCCGGATCATGCTCTAGATCGAAGCGACCAGCGCCTCGAAGCGTTCCCATTGAGCTTGTTTTGAATAGATCGTCGATACCATGTCATGGCCCGCGCGCGTGATACCCAATCTTTGCGCCGAAGCCCCGAGCAACGTCCTGATCTGTTTCACCGCATGCTCAGGCGAGTTGTAGGTCGCGATGGTCTGGCCATCCCTCATCCCTTCCGGATAGTTGCCGTCGTCCGACAGCATCAGCGATCCGGCCCCCAGCGCCTCAAAGCAGCGCATGTTGCCACGGTCCGCCCCCGCCATATCGATCGCACCGTTCAACACGATTTTAGCGGATGCAAGCGCCTCATAATAGTCTCGCCCGAATATCGGCTCCTGCGTGATGGCCCGGATGGCAGGTGGCCTGCGGTGCGCCGCCAGCGGGAGAAATTGCCCGAGCGGCGATTCTGCCAGCCGGCACAGCCGCGATCGATCCAGGCGATACACGATATCGTATTCGCCGGCCAGTTTTGCGATCGCTTCCAGCACCGCGGCCCGCCGCCGGTGGTGGCGCGAATAGCCGCCAACGAACAACACGTCCACCGGCCTGTGCTGGCGACCGGCGAATGGCGCGAATTGCGGGTCGTAAGCGGGAAAGAAATCGCCGGTGCGGCAGCCCTGCGCCGCCAGCGTGGCGCGAATGGACGGAAAATTACAAACCACGAGATCGTAGCCGGAGAACGATACGTTGCGGATCGGCGCGGCGTGCCAGGCGATGGTTTTCTTGACACAACCCGGCAGAGTCTTGGTAAAATCCTGTGCCCAGCCGGTCGCATCGAGATTGTAGAATACATCGGCACGGTGCTCTTCGATCTGCGCTCTCAGAATCTCGCTCGCGGAGGCACGCGGTTTCAGGCCATGCTCGCGTGCCCAAACGCGCTGGACGTCGCCGTCATCGCCATTGGTGAAAAACGCCCACTCGGCCCGCTGATCGACGGGCAGAAGGATGTGAGCCGCCCCTTCCCTGAAATTCAAAAACGCGTTTATTTTGCCGGTGAACGTCTGATAATCCCTGGTCAGCTCGCGAAGCCTCGGACGCAGCGAGGGATAGTATCTGGCATTCTGGAAGAGCCTCACAAGCCCGGTATCCCCCTTTTATCAGCAGATGTCGCGAAGACAGAACCGGCGAATTTTCCCAAGGTCAAGCCGAATTGCGGAGTCGGTCCGGATCCTGCCGCGTATCTTCACGTCGGGATTCTGGCGATCAGTCCGTTACGCAGCCGCGCACTCAGCAGCGGGCTGGCAACAAGCCCTACGACACATAGCCAAAGCGCGCATTCGGCCACGAAGCGCGTCAAGCCCGTCCAGGGCAGCAACGACCGGATTGCCGTTCCCAATCCCCATCCGCATAACGTCACCGTGACCATCAGCATCACCAGAACGGCGATGTGGGCAAACGGCCGTTGCAGCGTCTGCCTGAGAATGATGATCCCGAGCAGCCCGAACTGAATCATGAGGTCGCTGGCGATGACCGCGATGGCCGCGCCCAGCGGTCCGATGCGCTGGATCAGCACGACCGACAGCACCAGGAAAACGGCCAGTTGAAGCCCTTTGGTGCGCACCAGAAGAGTGCCGCGATTGCTGTAATTGGCGTAGCCCAGCGCCAGGATCGACGGCGCGACCGCAGCGGTGCCGATCAGCAAGGTGATGGCGAGCACCGGATCGTAGGGAACGGCGCCATGAGTCCACAGCGCAAAGAAATCCGGCCAGAACGGCAAAAGCCCCGAGACCACGACGCTCGCCAGCAAGGTGACGAACACCGACCCGCGGGCATAGAGGCTGCGCAATCGCTCCCGCAGACCGACCGCATAATCGTGCCCCAGTTCGGCCGCCAGCGGAAGCGTGGTCTGAATGCAGAGCATGCGCAGCAAGCCCGCGACCACCCGAGTAAGGCCCCACTGCGCCACGGCCACGCGATCAGATACCAAAGCGCTCACCAGCAGCACCGGGATATTGAGCAGCGCAAGCTCGGCCGCGCCTGCCACGGCAAAGGGAGCCGCGTATTGAAGCTGGCCGATGATCCATCGCATCGAGAGCTTGACGCGCACGCCACGTAAGAATGGAAACAGGCGGGGAACATCGGCCACGAAATAGACCGCGACGGCCATCTGTGTCGCGACATAGGCCACGATGACCGCCAGCAGGCTTCCCGTTGCGACGATGGCGATCAACTGAACCACCTGCCCAACCAGCATGCCGATACTTTGCAGATTGACCGCACGACCGTAGAGCCCACGCGCGCGATACAGCCCCGACACCAGATTTGCCGGCAGCGTCAGCAACAGGCCGACCGTCATCACCAGGAACGCCGCATCGAAATCCGAAATCGCCTGGAATCCGAACGCGACCGACGGGGAAAGCAGCCGTGCGCCGGCCAGCACCAGCACCACCAGAAATCCCGCAAGCCCCAGATAGATCCTCAGCATCGCCGCGAAGAAGCGCGCGGTCCGGCCGTCGCAATCGACACCCGATTTGAACGCCAGAAACCGGTTGATCGCCCGAAACTGCAGACCAAAATCGGCGATCGGAACCAGACTGCCGATAGCATAGACAACGAGCCATGCGGCCAGAATGTCGCTGCTCCAGTAATGCAGGAAAACAGGAATCAGGGCGACCTGCTGGATCACGCCCAAAACCATCTGCAACAGATTCGCCGACCAGCCGGAGAACAACCGCCGGGCGCGGCCTGGACTCTGCGCGCGGCCTGGATCCGGGATGTTCGCCGCAGCTCCGCCGCTCGCATCCGGCCGTTCGATCAAGGCTCAAACCCCTCTGGCATCGTCAGCGGGCTACCAGCCGATGCGACCGATGTCGATAGTTCCGTGGACCAGCCGGCCGGCCGCTGGAGCGTCTGGGGACGACGAAAGGGGTCCGGCCACAGGCATTAGCAGAAAACGGATGGCTGGCTTGCAGGCGTCGAATCGGATGCGCTGCCGCATGACAAGACGCGCACTTTCGGCGATGGTGCCCCCCGCACTATGATCCCCCGCCTACCGGAGTTCTCTGAATGCCCTTCCCGCGCGCCTCACAGGCCCTGTCCCGCTTCACCGTGCTCGATCTCACCCGCGTCCGCTCGGGGCCGACCTGCGTGCGGCAGCTCGCGGACTGGGGCGCCAATGTCGTCAAGATCGATGCCCTGATGGCGGACGCCGGCGGCGAGCAGCCGGGCGGTCCGCGCAGCGGTTCCGACTTCCAGAATTTGCACCGCAACAAGCGCGCGATGACGCTCAACCTGAAGGATCCCAGGGGCCTCGAGGTGTTCACGCGGCTGGTGGTGAAGGCCGACGTGATCGTCGAGAATTTCCGCCCCGACGTCAAAACCAAGCTCGGCATCGATTACGAGAGCGTGCGCAAGATCAATCCGCGCATCGTTTATGGCAGTATCTCCGGCTTCGGCCAGGATGGCCCCTATCACAAGCGTCCCGGCTTCGATCAGATCGCGCAGGGCATGGGCGGGCTGATGTCGATCACCGGTGCGCCGGGTGAAGGACCGATGCGGGTCGGCATTCCCGTCGCGGATCTCACGGCCGGGCTGTTCTGCGCCATCGGCATCCTCACCGCGCTCCTGGAGCGTGACGTCTCGGGCGAAGGCCAGTGGGTGCAGACCTCGCTGCTGCAGGCGCAGATATTCATGCTGGATTTCCAGGCCGCGCGCTGGCTGATGGAAAAGGACGTCGCCAAGCAAGCGGGCAACAACCATCCGACCAGCATTCCGACCGGCGTGTTCAGGACCTCCGACGGCTACATCAATATCGCCACCACCGGCGGGCGGATCTGGGAGCGCTGCGCGCAGGCGATCGGCGCCCCCGAACTGGTCACCCATCCCGACTACGCCACCGCGCCGGCCCGCTCGAAGAACCGCGACGCGCTTAATGCCAAGCTCAATGTCTTGACCGAGAAGAAGAGCACCGACACCTGGGTCAGGGAGCTCAACGCCGCCGGCGTGCCCTGCGGCCCGATCTATTCGATCGACCAGATGTTCGAGGACGACCAGGTCAGGCATCTCGGCATCGCGCAGGACGTGCCCAACGCCGAGAACCGTCACATCCGGCTGGTCGGCCAGCCGGTCGCGCTGTCGCGAACGCCGAGCAAGATGGCGGCGCGCCCGCCGGAGTTCGGCGAGCAGACCGACGAGGTGCTGGCCGAGTTCGGCTTCAGCGCCAACGAGATCGAAGGATTGCGGCAGGCCAAGGTGGTGTGACGGCGGCCACGGCTTCCGCGTTCGCCCGACAACGCTCCCGACAAAACAAAAGCCCGGCACAAGGCCGGGCTTGAGTGTCTCGGGTAGGGAATCAGACCTCAGTACTTCGCGACCACCGGACCACCGAAGCGATAGTTGATACCCGCGCGCAGGATGTTGTCGGTGACGTGCGCACTGGTTGTGAGCGGCGCAAACGGGGCGGTGCCGGCAAACGTGTTGTTGACGGTTCCGAGATCGACATAGAGATATTCAAGCTTGGCGGTCCAGTTGCCGCCGATCGCCCCTTCGACACCGGCGCCAATGGTCCAGCCTGCTTGGGTGGAGCTGGCGCCCGCGAGGGCTGACGTGGACGTCGGTCCCGGCGGCGTTCCAAAGCTCAATGTGGTCGTGGTTGTCGTCCCAACGCTGGAGGTCGACTTGACCTCACCGACGGCCAGACCGCCCGTCACATAGAGCAATACGCGATCGGTCGGCAATACGCCGATCCTGCCGCGGAAGGTTGCCAGCCAGGGCAGCTTCTCTTCGAAGGTTCCTGTCGCCACGGTCGTGACCGTTCTCGTCGGGAGCACGGCGATGTTGAAAAGAGGAGGAGGAAAAACCGTTACCGTCGTGTTCGACGCCATCGTCGCGGTGCCGTCCTGCCCGGTCGCGTCGATGTCACCCTCGAGGCCAAACACCCAGCTCTTGTTGAACTGCCAGTTGTAACCGGCCTGACCGCCGAATACCCAGCCATCCATATGTTGCGATGCTGTGGTGACCGGCAAGGTGCCGGCCGTGAACGTATTCGATGCATTGCCCCAGCTGTAGCCGCCGTTGAGACCGATGTAGAAACCGCTCCAGTCGTAAGCGGGCTCAACATAGACCGGCGCCTTGGTATAGGTCCGGACCGGGAGATCGGCAGCGAGCGCGCTCGTGGCGAGCAGTGAAGTAACCGTGGCAATTCCAATGAGCAAACGCTTCATGGCAAATCCTCCGGCAGAAATAATTTGCAACGTTGATTGAACATACGACCCGGCACCCTCCGAGTCTGTCACGCGAAAACCACAACCGGGGATAATCGACCCCGGCCCTCGCGATGGTCAAAATTTCATTAAATCCGGCAAGACGTTGACTTAACGAGAGATTTGGCGGGAACCCGGTTTCCGTCGCAGCGCGCGGTGGGCCAGGACCGGCCCCACAACGGTCCGGCCGGGCCCGGTTCGTGGCGGACGGGCCGGAATCGACAAGGGGGCTATGGCCGCTCGCCAAAACGCCCGGCATGACTGGAGATATCGCCTGCACCACGTGATGGGTATCGCTGCGCTCCACCCATCCGGGCTGAAGATGGATGGAAATTTCCACTGGGTGACTCCCAGTTCGACGGCGGCTCCGATGCTGCCGGAGATCGCAAGGACCGCACTATCCGGCGATAGGGTGGCCCTATGCCGCCATGACCTTCTTGGCAGCCTGCGCCAGAAAACCTGATCGCGTGAATCCCTCACGCTCCGCATACCGATCGATTTGATCAAGCACGTCGGCCGGCATCGTGATGTTGATGCGCACGCTTTTGACTTCGGCTGCCGGCGCTTCGATGAGCACCGCAACAGCGTCTTTATTCTCGGCGATCGCCATAATTTCTTCGAGCGAGGAAGGCTCCGGAGCGGCCTCACCATCCTGAGACAACCCTTCGAGATGGAAGGCGAGCGCCTCGGTCGCCATTTTTCGCGCCTCGTCCAGATTGCTGCCTGCGCTGATGACGCCTGGAAGATCAGGAAACGAAACACCGTAATCGCTGTCGGCGTCTTTATGGATCAGGGCGATGTAGTGTCGCATTTGATATCTCCTCCCGTTCAGGGGGCGGGCCGTGGTGGCCCTATTTGATATTAGGTAGTCAACTTAGTTTTATGGACGCCTGTTTCTCTACGCTCCGAAGCGTTCCAATCGGGATGTCTTTCTTTGGATGCGGGACGGTCACGCGTCCCTTTTTGGTTGGGTGCTTGAACTGAACGTGGCTACCCCTTTGGGCGACCTGTTCCCAACCATCTGATTTCAGGGCCTTTATGACATCCTGCGATTTCATTGTGTATAAATACACACTTTTGCTACGTTGTCAAGCTTGTCAGATGTATTAATACACACTGGAATGGGAGACTCCAAAGCGCGGTTGAATCTCACCTGGAACAAAGATAGAACATCCTACCTTGCAACGACTGATTAGCAAGGTGTTTTCCGAAACACTGACTTCCTTCGACGCGATTACGCCGCCATCACGGAGCGTCCCATGGTCGACATGCCGGTTTCAGATCTGCCCTCGAAATGGCGACCAGACGCGCCAACGAGTGGCGTTGCCTTAAAGCGAGCGCAGCTAATCCTAATGGCGATCCTGCTGCTGGCATCATCTTGTTGGGTGGCAGTGAACGAGGCGACCGAAAAGAACCCGTGCGAGACCAAGCTGGCCAAGTTGAGCGTTTATCTAAATCTCGATTCTTATTACTCAGGTTGCCGGTGCATGAAGCCTTCGCTGGATTTCAGCGATAGCTGTAACTCGATGTACATCCCTATTTTATAGCCGCCATCCGCGCGGGGGACTGCGAATGAAGACAGTATTCCTTAGCTTTCGACACGAGGACAAGGCACACCGTTATGAAGGTCAGTCGCGATGCCATATCCGGAGCGATACGTCGTCTTTCTCGATATCCTCGGCTTCAGTGAGATCGTCAGAAAAACTGATACAGACGCTCTAACGAGCCGGTTCGATGCCCTCGTGAAGACGCTCAACGAGATCAATTCGCGGGAAAATGAACTCGATGATGTAGTCGGCGATGATTTTAAGTTTCAGACCTTCTCCGATTCGATCGTGATGTCAGCAAATGCAAGCACTAACGGTCTCCTCTATGTTCTATATGCGGCTCGACAGCTGGCTCTTAATTTGCTCGGCAATGGAATACTGACGCGCGGGGCAATCGCCAAAGGCAAGCTGCATCACGTAGGCTCGGTAATGTTTGGACCTGCGTTTTTGGATGCTCATCGAATTGAGCACGAGATAGCCAAGTATCCGCGCATCATACTGAGCGAGAAAGTGTTCGAGGATCTAAAGCTAATGAAGCCGGGCCTTATTGAGCCGACCTATATACTCGGCGATGATGGGCCCCCGTATCTACACATCCTTCAGGGGCTGAAGAAGTTAAATTCTGATAGCTACTTTTCTATTGAAGGCCGCAATAGCTCGGAAGTGATTGAAGCTCAGAGCTACCAGCGAATTTTGCAAAATCTGCTCGATCATTCCATTCACGAACCTCGCCATTTTGAAAAGGTGAGATGGTTCGCCTTATATTGGAATGGTACTTTCGGCGTCGCTCCAGACGCACCGATCGGTCCGGTCACATTTCCGGGTTCTCGGGACGTGTCTTGGATAGCCTGAGTGTTTTAAGGCAGCCCCCGCCTACTTGCCCTTCCAGTTCGGCGTGCGCTTGTTGAGGAAGGCATCCATGCCCTCGCGGAAATCCTCAGACATATAGGCGCGCAGGATCAGATCCCGCCCCTCTTCGCGCGACAAGGTGCGGCGAAGGCGAAGTACCGCCTCCTTGGCGGTCTCCATCGTGATCGGCGCGTGGCCGGCCACCAGCCTGGCGGTCTCGTCGGCGCGCCGCTGCAGCGTCTCGACGTCGGGCACGATCTCGTTGAGCAGACCGAGCGCCAGCGCCTCCGGCGCCTCGATCAGCCGCGCCGTGAAGATCAGGTCCTTGGTTCGCGCCGGCCCTACCAGCGCGACAACGCGGCTGATGTTGGACATCGACAGGCAATTGCCGAGCGTGCGTGCGATCGGAAAGCCGATCCGGGTCGATGCGGTGCCGATCCGGATATCGCAGCAGGCGGCAATCCCCGCCCCGCCGCCGGTGCAGGCGCCGGCGATGGCGGCAATGACGGGCACGCGGACCTTTTCCAACACGCCGAGCACGCGATCGATCCGCTCTTCATAGGCGAGCGCATCGTCCGCGGTCTTGAAGGCGCGGAATTGCGAAATGTCGGTGCCGGAGGCGAACGCTTTCTCGCCGGTGCCGGTGATGATCATCGCCTTGATCGAACGGTCGGCGTTGACGCTCTCGCAGATCGCCGCCATTTGTTCGTACATCGCAAAGGTCAGCGCGTTGCGCGCCTGCGGACGGTTGAAGGTTATCCGCGCGATGCCGTCGTCGACGCTATAGATCAGATCTTCAGTCGCTGTTACCGGGGCGTCCATTTGCACGCTCTTTCTGTTCTTGCTCGGCGCTAGTTCATTCAGCGCGTGAGACGGCTTCATGCCAGTAGATTTCGAAGCCCGCACCACGGCGCGCGCTTCGAAGAAATCATCATAGCCCAGTTCAAGCCACCGCGGCCTTTGATTTCGGCATGGCTACCACGTCGCGGGCCTTCAGCACGTCCATCGCCGCCAGCACGCCGCCGCTGCGGTGGGGCACCTTGGCGAGATCGAGCCCCATCTCGACCCCTGACAGCGTCCCCATCAACATCAGGTCGTTGAAATGTCCGATATGGCCGATCCGGAACGCCTTGCCCTTGATCTTGCCGAGACCCGTCCCCAGCGACATGTCGAAGTTTTCCAGCACCACCTTGCGGAAGGCGTCCGCGTCATGTCCGTCCGGAACCATGACCGCGGTCAGCGCCGGCGAATAAGCGTGCGGATCGAGGCACACCAGTTCGAGGCCCCACGCCTTGGCCGCCGCGCGGGTTGCCGCACCATGACGCTTGTGGCGCAGGAACACATTGTCGAGCCCCTCCTCCTCCAGCATCGTGATGGCTTCCTTCAGCGCGAACAGCAGGTTCGTCGCCGGCGTGTAGGGGAACGTGCCTTGCTTGTTGATCGCGATCATGTCGTGCCAGTCCCAATAGGACCGCAGCGAGGTGTTCGCCTTGGACGCCGCGAGTGCCTTTTGCGAGACCGCGTTGAAGCTCAGCCCCGGCGGCAGCATCATGCCCTTCTGCGAGCCGGCGACGGAAATATCGATGCCCCAGGCGTCGTGTTCGTATTCGAGCGAGGCGAGCCCGGAGATGGTGTCGACCATCAGCAGCGCCGGATGGTTGGTGCGGTTAAGCGCCTTGCGCACTTCAAGCGGATGGGTGACGCAGCTGGTCGAGGTCTCGTTGTGCACCACCAGCACGGCCTTGATGGTGTGCGCGCGATCGGCGGCTAGTCGCGCCTCGATCTGCTCGACGTCGGCGCCGCGGCGCCAGTCGGTCGGCAGGAACTCGACATTGAGCTTGAATTTGTCGGCGATCCCGCGCCACAGCACCGCGAACTGGCCGGTCTCGGCCAGCAGCACGGTGTCGCCGGGCGACAGCGTGTTGACGATCGCGGCTTCCCAGGCGCCGGTGCCCGAGGCCGGATAGATGATGACCGGCTGCTTGGTGCGGAAGATGCGCTGGCAGCCCGCCAATACCCAATGACCGAGCTCGGCGAATTCGGGACCGCGATGATCAAGGGTCGGCATGTCCATGGCCCGCAGCACCCGGTCGGGTACGTTGGTCGGTCCTGGAATCTGTAGAAAATGCCTGCCAGTGTGCACGGTCATCGAGGCGTCCTTCCCGGGGGATTCTGTTTCGCAAGCGGTCGAATATCACTATTTGGCGGGCTTGTCCCCCGCCCGGCGTATGCCGTCCATGCATAACAAGGTGGGGTTTGGTTGAATCGGTCCGGCAACGGGTTCGCTTCACCTCTCCCATAGGGAGAGGTAAGTAAAAAGCCGCCGCGCGCCCGGCGTCATGCGGCAGCGCAACAGGCTCGCTATTCCGCGGGG
>NZ_JBEKCZ010000174.1:0-11108 GCF_050014615.1 Bradyrhizobium sp.
CCATCAGCAGGTAAAGATGCCCCAAACTCAACGCGGCGGCGGTATTTTCAGGGTCAATGGCCTTTACACGAAGATGGGTTGCGATGGCCTCTTCGAAACGACGGAGCCTGCCAAGTGAGATCGCTTTGTTGTTCAGGGCTTCGACGAGATCCGGCTGGCGCGCAAGGGTCTTTTCAAACCATCCGAGCGCCTCCTTGTCGCGGCCCAGCGATTGAAGCGCCACGCCGATATCATTGATGTTCTCGATGTTATCGGGATCGAGTGCGTGTGTTCGCTCCAGATCGCCTAAGGCCTGCTCGAACCTCCTGAGACCGTACAGACACATTGCCCGCCGACGCAGGGTTTGGAAATCGTTCGGTCGCAACTCCTCGCACAGGTTAAAGTAAGCAAGAGCCTCTTCCAGTCGCGCCAACTGATCCAGAAACATGCCACACTTGTTCGCTGCGTCCCAGTCATCGGGCTTCAGTCTCAACACGTGCTGAAGGCTCGACACGGCCTCGGCGGGGCGCGCCAGTTGGCCCTGAGCGTTGCCAAGTTTCTTCCAAAGTCCGGCGTCATCCGGCTTAAGCCGCAGGGCCGTTTCGAAGGCCTTGCAAGCTTCTTCGTGCCGTCCGAGGTGCTGCAGAGCGGTGCCAAGATTTGCAAGATAATCCGGCTTGGGATGCTGCCGGAGCGCGCGAGCGATCCACTCCACGGCATGATCGTATTGTTTGGCCTGATGGGACAAAAGCCCCATCAGATGCAGGCTGTCAGCGTGATCGGAATCGATCGCGAGCGCTTGTTCGCCGCAGGCTTGCGCGTCGCGATATCGCCCGGCCTTCATATGGCCAAGGCCGGCTTGATAAAGCGAAGCAGGTGTACCTGCGCCCGGGTGTTGCGGGGTGGCGTCGATCAGCTTTTGCAACTCGCTCCGCACCCGATCGAGCACGCTGGCATAGTCCCGCGTTTCGGTCTGCCGAAACAGCCGCACGCTCGGGTACCAGGGGCTGTCGTCGCGATCGAGCAGCCAGCGCCAGTCCGGTGTGTGGGGCAGCAGGATCCAGGTGGGGCGTCCGAGCGCGCCGGCGAGATGGGCTATGCTGGTATCCACCGTGATCACCAGATCGAGGCAACTGATCAAGGCCGCCGTCTCCATAAAATCGGTGAGATGCGCGGTCAGGTCGACAATGTCGGTTCGCTCGAGCAGGAATGCCTTGTCGACGGGTCTTGCGTCTTTCTGCAGGCTCACGAAGGTCGCATCGATGTCGAGGATGCGGGACAGCGTTCGCAGCGGGATCGATCGATTGTGATCGTTCTTGTGTTTCGGATTGCCGGACCAGACCAGGCCGACCCGCAACCTGTCGTGCTGGCCGAGGCGGTCCTCCCAGGCTTGCCGGCGATCCTGCGCGGGGGTCGGCAGATACGATGCCGGCGCTGGGATGGTTTCGAGCGTCGTCCGGAACGCCAGCGGCAGGCTCAGGATCGGACAATGGAAGTCGAATGCCGGCAACCCTGCGCTCCCGTTCTTGGGCAGGCATTGCGAGACCCCGGGCAACCCCGACAGCAGTGGATACAACGGCTCCTGCGGAAGCAGAATGACCCGCGCGCCCAACGCTGCCAGCATCGGCGCGTAGCGCACGAACTGAATGGTATCTCCCAGTCCTTCATCCGCACAGATGAGAATTGTCTTGCCTTCGACATTCTCCTCTCCGAGCCACATCGGTTGAGGAAATTTCAGGTAGCTGGCCGTACCGGAGAGAGACGGTATCTTCCACCGCGCTTCGCGCCCCGGCCAGCCGGCCTCGAAATCGCCGTTCAGCATCTGAATGAGGGCCACGTTCCAGTCGGTCTCGGCGTTTTCCGGATCGATTCTCTTCACATGGCGGAACAGCATGAGCGCTTCGTCGAACCTGTGAATTTCGCCGAGCATGAAGGCCTTGTTGTTAAGAGCCTTCACGAAGTCCGGTCGCAGGTCGAGCGCCCGGTCGAACCATTCCAGCGCATCCTCGGGCCGGCCGAGCTTGTGCAAAGTCACACCGATGGCATTGCATATGTCGGCATTCGCCGGGTCCAGTGCCTGCGCCCGCTTGCCGTCGGACAGAGCTTCCTCAAATCGATTTAGTTTGTACAACGCCACGCTACGCCCAAACAGGGTCGTCGCGTGATCTGGCTGCAGTTCGTCACACAGATTGAAATTGATGAGACTTTCTTCGAAGCGCTCCGACTCGAGCAGAAGAGAGCCCTTGTTGGTAAGAGCCATCACGAAGCCCGGTCGCAGGTCCAGCGCCCGGTCGAACCATTGCAGTGCCTCCTCGGGCTGGCCGAGTTTCTGCAAAGCCACACCAAGATCGATACAGATGTCGGCATTCGCCGGGTCCAGTGCCTGGGCCCGCCTGCCGTCGGACAGAGCTTCCTCAAATCGATTGAGCTTGAACAACGCCCGGCCACGCCCGGTCAGGGTCGTCACGTGATTGGGCAGCAGCTCGTCACACAGGTTAAAATTGACCAGAGTCTCTTCGAAGCGCTCCGACTGGAGCAGAAGAACCGCGTAATTGTACGCGGCGTACCAGAAGCGCTGGTTGAGCTTGAGCGCGCGTTCAAAACCCGGGATCGCCTGGTCCGGGCGCTGCAACAGCACGAGAACGTTGGCTAGTCGGGCCCACAATTCGGCATCGTCAGGGCTGATCTGCACCGCTTTGTCGAAGGCCTGCAGAGCCTCTTGATGGAGTCCTTGCTGTTCCAAGGCGGCGCCGAGGCTCGCCAGATAATCCCTCTTGGGATCTGCCCGATTGGCGCGACCGACCCACTCGATAGCGGCATCGTATTGTTTGGCGTGGAGGGAAAGCAGCCCCATGAGATGGAGCGTGTCTGCATGTCCGGCATCGAGCGCAAGAGCCCGCTGGCAGCAGATTTGCGCGTCCAGATGCCGTCCTGCTTGGAAATGGCCAAGGCCGGCTTCATAGAGCGCAGCAGAACTGTCCGCGCGACCTTTCGAAGCTGCCGGAGATTTGCGGGCGGCCACCCGGCGTTCACGACGATTCATCTGCACAATTCAGGTAGGGCGCAGGTCAACTTCTAGGTGATTCGCCGTTATCGGCAAACCCTCTTGGGATGCGCCACGAGTCGCCGGCTGGTACAAATGCGAAGTGACGCGATGGCGGATGCGATTGATAAGCGATGCCATCATCGATGAGACCGACTTGGCACAACAGGACTTGGCACAACAGGACTTGGCACAACAGGACTTGGCTCAACAGGATTTGGCACAACAGTTCGAAATTAAAGCTCCCTATGAATACCGGCATGGGCTGCATTGCATAGCTTGTTGGGACTCGGCTGTGGATCGGCGCGCAGGCGCTCGGTACAGTTGCGCAACACAAACAAGAGGCAAGGGAAGACAATGCTCGGGTTACAGAAGGCGACACCTCGCCTCAAATCGGTTCAGCTCGCCGCGTTGGCCATGCTGGTTGGCGCAGGCGTGATCAACTATATCGACCGGGCGACCCTGGCCGTTGCCAATCCGCTGATCCGGGAAGATCTGGGATTGTCCATCGCGGATATGGGTTATCTGCTGTCGGCGTTCCTGTGGGCCTATGCCTTCTCGCAATTGCCTACCGGCGCGATGGTCGACAAGGTGGGGCCGCGCATTCTTTTGTCGCTGGGACTCAGTCTGTGGTCCGTGGCGCAATTGTTGGGCGGACTGGTGCAGGGGTTCGGCCAGTTTTTCGGTGCCCGCCTTCTGCTCGGTATCGGCGAGGCGCCGCAATTTCCGACCGGCGCGCGCGTGGTGCGGGACTGGTTCAATCAGCGGGACCGAGGTCTGGCTACCGGCATCTTCAACTGCGCGTCGTCGCTGGGCACGGCTATCGCCGTTCCGCTGCTGACCTTCCTGATGCTGGCGTTCGGTTGGCGCACGATGTTCGTCGTCATGGGGGCCGCGGGTCTTGCGATGGCGGCCGTTTGGTACTTGGTTTATCGCAACCCCACTGAACTCGCGCTGACGCCGGAGGAAAACGCCTACCGGACACAAGGCGATCCACCGGGCCAGCGAACCAAGGTCACTTTTCGCGAGTGGAAGCTGCTGTTCCGCTTTCGGACCACCTGGGGCATGATTTTCGGGTATTTCGGCTGCATCTATCTGACCTGGATCTACACCGCCTGGCTGCCCGGCTATCTTGAGATCGAGCGCCACATGAGCGTGAAATATACCGGATGGGCCGCAGCCGTTCCGTTTGCCTGCGGCGTTGTCGGCGGGGTGCTCGGCGGATATATCGCCGACATCCTGGTGCGCCGCGGCGTCGAGCCGCTCAAAAGCCGGAGATATCCCGCTGCGATCGCTCTGCTTGGAACGGCGGCCTGCACGGTGGCGGCAGCCTATGTCAGCAGTAACGCGTTGGCGATCGCCTTCATCTCGGCCTCGCTGTTTCTCGTCTATGTCACCAGCACCTGTGCGTGGGCGTTGAGTTCGGTCGCGGTACCGACCAACTGCACGGCCTCGATCGGTGCGGTGCAGAATTTCGGAGGCTATCTCGGCGGTGCGCTTGCGCCCACGGTTACAGGGCTCATTGTTCAAACGACGGGGTCATTTGTGCCGGCGCTGGTGGTCGGCGCACTGATCGGCGTGATCTCGGCGGCTTCCTACCTCTTTGTCGTCGACCAGCCGATCACAGCCGCGGATATGGACTCGATGTCTCTTCCCGGGACTACCCTGAAGGCAGGCGCGACCAATACGGAGATCCCCTGAACCCTGAATGGTACGCTTGCGCGACAATGGTCCACGAGCCAAAGGTGGGGCGGTTACATCATTTTGCGTTGATTGCGGCAAAAAAGCAGGGCGCGGCTGGCATCACCACAGCCGCGCCCTACGTCGCCGGTTAATGGGGCAGGGGGGATAACCGGCTGGCGGGATGACGCACAGGCCCGCTGATTCGTTCCAGGGCGGCGGATATTTTTTCACACACGGTTAAGTGATGAGCCGCGCCCAGAACCGGGCGGTTCCGTTGGCGTTGGGTCGTTGGTCGCCATGGGGCGATGGATCGACGGGCGGGCAAGCCATGCCACAGCGCTGCAGGGGAATTTCCAGAACTTCCGGCAGGACTTCCAGCCGAATTTCAAAGGGCGTTTTCGCGGCGATCGCGCTGTCGCTGACGTTCGGCGCCGCGCAGTTTGCCTCGGGCCGGGATCTCCAAAGCCCCGATATTTCGCAGGATTACGCGGGAGATGCACAGGATCGCCTGCAAAGCGCGTTTCGGGATCCTTTGCAGGATCCCGCGCAGCAGTCCCCTTCCATGGGCGACATTGCTATCAACCGTACCGCCAAATCCGACCGCGCGGCCGGCGTAGTGGGGGCGGCGGCGCCGACCAGGACGATTTCGCTGCGGCCGCAGGGTGTTTCCGACAGCTCGATTCTGATTCGTATTCCGATGGCGCAGGCGCGCAACGGTTCTTCCGCGCCGGCTCTGACCAGATCCGGAGACCGCAAGATGACGGTCGCCTGCGAAGCCGTGGTCAGTGTCCTGACCGAAGTCGCCAGGCTGCTGCAGCCCGGCCGCTGCGTGACCTGAGCGGCTTTCGGGCGTTTCTGGCCTTCGTCATTCCGGGGCGATGCAAAAGCATCCTTGCTTCCTTGTTGCCAAATGGATTGCTTCGCGGAGCCTGTCATCGGGCGCGCATGCGCGCGACCCGTTGACTCGCAATGACGGTGTTAGGATCGTTATGGCCCCTCGGTCGTCATCATCCGCGAAGGCGGATGATCCAGTACGCCGTAGCGTTTCGGCTCTACCTGACCGCGGTGGAATACTGGATACCCCGCTTGCGCGGGGTATGACAACTCAATGTGCAACGCTCGTTCAGCTACTCCGATCGCTTCGCGCCCGTGAATTGCGAAGGGTCACTCCGCGGGCGCTTCGTCGGTCTGGGTGTTGCGGCTGGCCAGCAGTCCCAGCGCCAATCCGCCGACGGCGAGGATCGGGATCAGCTTCTTGATGCCGATGGCGCGGACCAGCTGGATGCCGGTGGCGACCAGCATCGGATCGGCCAACGCGGAATGTACCGCGGATTTCGCGGTTGCCGCCGCGCGCGCCTTGACCCGGTTTTTGCGCACGACGTAGCCGATCGCCGCGATCAGCGCGAGGAGCAGGAAAATGCCGGCGCCGGTCAGGCAGGCCTCGATCAGGCCCCAGGTCTGCAGCACATAGACAAAGGCAGCGGCGCACAGAAACGAGATCATGATGAACAAGGCCACAGCCACCACCGCCGCCAGCGAGGTCAGGCGCAAGGCGGTGCTGGTGGAATCCTTGAAATCATCGATCATGCGCGCAAACATCTGGACGCCTCGTTGAACCGAAAGAATTGCAGATCAAACAATTGCAAATGGCAGAATTGATTCCCGTTAAGGCACCTCTCACGCGCCGGGCGCTAGCGGCGCCATGTCGCGCCGATCAGGAAGCCGAGGCCGAGCGCAATCCCGACGGTCGCGAGCGGGCGCTGCGTGATGACGTCTTCCAGCGTTTCCTCGATCGAACTGGCCGCGTCCTGGGCGGCATCCATCATGGCGCCGCCGCGTTCGGAGAGATCGTCGACCGCGGTATCGACATTGGCGCGGGCCTGCTTGTAGCCACGGCGTGCCTGCTTCTGCGCGGTGCCGGCGAATGAATTGAGCGCGTCGGTGATCTGGTCGGTAAGGGCTGAGATATCGTGTTTCACGGCTGCTACATCCTTTTCGAGACGTTCTTGAAGATTTTCTTCGGTTGCCTTATCCGCCAGATTTCTCATCCCGGTTTCTCCCTCTGTGCTCGACATCAAAAGCTCCCGGCTTTCAGAATTTAGCTACGGCACAAACGCCCCGCAGTGCCGGAAGTTCCCTCTGCGAAAACCTGTGACAGCGATCAGTCCGGCGGCAGATTCGGCGAGACCGTCGGCCACAGATGCTCTCTCAGGATCAGGCCCACGATCAGCAGCGGCGACGACAGGAAGCCGCCCACCGGTCCCCACAGCCAGGTCCAGAACGCCAGCGCGATGAAGACGGCGAGGGCGTTGAGTTCGAGCCGGCGGCCGATGATGGTCGGGGTGATGAAATGGCCTTCGAGAAAGGCAACTCCGACAAAGGCCAGTGGCGCGATCAATCCCGCGCCGATGGTCGAGAACGCGACCACGCCGACCATCAGCAGGATCGTAAACATCGCGACCGGACCGATGATGGGCAGGAAGTTGAGGGTCGCGGCCAGCGCGCCGAGCCCGGCCGGACTGGGCATGCCCGTTACCGCGCAGATGATGCCGGTGGCCGCGCCGACGCCGAAATTGATCATGGTCACGGTCAGCAGATAACCGCCGAGCTGGCCCTCGATGGCGTTGAGGATGCGCAGGGTTCGCAGCCGGGAGTCGTGGCCGGTGAAGGTCATGATCAGCGCGCGCCGCAGGTCCCGCCAGCTCGCGATGAACAGGATCAGGGTGGCGAAGAACAGCAGGAATTCGGTGAAGGTCGGGGACAGGAATTCGAGCGTGGGCTGGAGCCATTCGACTTTCGGCATCTGGAACGGAGTGACCGCAAACGCATCGGATCCGCCGAGCATGTTCTGCAACTCCTGCCACAGCGCCAGCGGCCGGTCGAATATGTGCAGTTTCTCCCGCAGCAGCGAACCGAGTTCGGGCAGGCGCGTGCGCCATTCCATCAGCGGCGAAGAGATCAGGCCGACCATGAAGGTGACGCCGGCACCGACCGCGGTCACGATCAGGACCGCCGACAGCGCCCGGGGAATTCGATGCCGCTCCAGGAAGCCCGCGGCCGGCGACAGCATGGTGCCGACCACGAAGGCGGCGACCACCGGGAGAAAGAACGCCTTCGCGACATAGAGTACGGCGACGACGCAGATCAGCAGCAGCGAGATCAGCGCAAAGGCCACGACCTCCGCGCGGCGAATCACCGGCGGCTGTTCGGCTTGGCTGTCAGGCAGTGGCGTACCGGAGGTCTGGACGGGAAAGACACGCAAATCGTTTCACCCACTAGCTCGCGGCTCCAACCGCCGCGCCGCGCAGAAGTTCCATCGCCGAAACGTGAAGCGCGGTCGGCTTGACAGGGCCGGCTCTATTTGAACCGCGGTGGAACCGCGCAGCCCCGGTCGCGTTTGGTGAAGAGGGCATCGACACGATGCCGATCGAATTGGGGCGGCTCATGAAACAGACACTCGCAGGCATAAGCAGGATTTCGCCGCGCGCGACCAGCGCGCTGATGCTCGCCGGAGCGTTGTTATGGGCGCCCGTCCTCTTCACCGGTGCGGCAAGCGCGCAGGGGGTTGGCCAAGGGCTTGGTCAAGGTCCTGGCCAAGCGTTCGGCTACGCGTCACCGCCGAGTTCATTCCCGTCAGATGATATGACGCTGGCGCCGGCCGATCCGGCGCTGTCGGACGAAGGCGGCGGCAGCGCCTATGTGGTTCCCGAGCGGCTGCGGCGCACCGTTGTGGCGATCGAGACCCGCGAAGCGCCCGGCACAGTCATCATCGATACCGGCAACACCGCGCTGTATTACGTGCTGGGCCAGGGGCGTGCCCTTCGCTACGGCGTCGGCGTCGGCCGCGAGGGCTTCACCTGGTCCGGCGTGCAGACCATCAGCCGCAAGGCGGAATGGCCGGACTGGCATCCGCCGGCGCAGATGATCGCGCGCCAGCCTTATCTGCCGCGCTTCATGGCGGGTGGACCCGGCAATCCGCTCGGCGCCCGCGCCATGTATCTCGGCTCCAGCGAATATCGCATCCATGGCACCAACGATCCGACGACGATCGGCAAGTTCGTGTCCTCGGGCTGCATTCGCCTGACCAATGAAGACGTCGCCGACCTGTTCAGCCGCGTCGATGTCGGTACAAGGGTGGTGGTGCTGGCGAAGACCGCGCCGCACGTTGAGGCCCAAAGAACGATCATTGGATCGGCCGCCGCTCGACCGGCCGCGGCGCCGGGACGCCCGGTCGTGACGACGCTGCCTTCGGGCCGCCAGGCGATGAACCTTTCGACCTCGTCGCTGTACTGAGGATTGAGCCCCTGTTTTGGAGGCGAACATGACCAGAGCATCCGGCAGACTGGCGTTTGGCGCACTGGCCATATCGGTCGCGTTGATATCCGCCCCGGCCGCGCAGGCGGAGGATTTTCTCTCGGCGCTGTTCGGCGCGTTCGGGGCCCGGCCACCGGCCCCAGCGACCCCGCTGCCGTTTGCCAGCGAGGGTGACAATTCCGCCGCGCCGGAAACTCTCGCGCCACGCCCGCGCACCAGCTATTCCGGTGGCTCCCAGGCCTATTGCGTGCGCAGCTGCGACGGGCGTTATTTCCCGATCCAGGCATCCGACAATCAGAGCCGGGCGGCCTCCTGCAACAGTTTTTGCCCGGCCGGCGAAACCAAAGTGGTTTACGGCAGCAATATCGACAATGCCGTGACCGAGAGCGGAAAGCCCTATTCCGAACTGCCGAACGCGTTTCGCTATCGCAGCGAGATGGTCGCGGGATGCACCTGCAACGGCAAGGATCAGACCGGTCTCGCTCCGGTCAGCATCGAAAACGACCCGACGCTTCGCAAGGGTGACATTGTGGCGGGGAGCGGCGGGCTGATGATCGCCGGCCGCAGTGCCGACAAACGCGGCGCGTCGCTGAATCTATCGCCCGCCTCGCAAGCGCTGCGCGCGCATTACCAGCGCGTGCCGGTGGTGGCGTCGGAGTGACGGCAGACGTCGTCCCGGCGCACGCCGGGACGACAAAGATCTAGTGAAATCAAGCCGCGCGAATCTTGCTCAGGAACTGGGTGACCTGGCTGCCGAGCTGCTGACTCTGCGTTTCCAGCGTCTCGGAGGCGTGTTTGACGTTATCGGCGGCGGCTGCGGCGGCATCCGCGTCGGTTTTGACGCCGGTGATATTATCGGAGACGTTCTTGGTGCCCTGCGCGGCGTGCTGGGTGCTGCGGGTGATCTCCTGGGTGGCGGCGCCCTGCTGCTCGACCGCGGCTGCGATCGCGGTCGCGACCTCGTTCACTTCGCCGATGATGCTGCCGATTGCCTTGATGGCATCGATGGCATCGCCGGCCACCTTCTGGATGTCGGCAATCTGCTCCGAAATTTCGTCGGTCGCCTTGGCGGTCTGGCTGGCCAGCGATTTGACCTCGGATGCCACCACGGCAAAGCCCCGGCCGGCATCGCCGGCGCGCGCCGCCTCGATGGTCGCGTTCAGCGCCAAAAGGTTGGTCTGGGCGGCGATCGAATTGATCAGTCCGACCACCTCGCCGATCCGGCCTGCGGTTTTCGCCAGGCCCTGGACGGTGTCGTCGGTTTCCCGCGCGCTTTTGACCGCGCGGCTGGCGATGCCCGCGGCGTGCGATGCCTGCCGGCTGATATCGTCGATCGATGCGCTCAGTTCCACCGACGCGGAAGCCACGCTCTCCACGCTCATCGAGGCCTCTCCGGAGGCCCGCTCCGCAATCTGAACGCGCGCATTGGTCTGGCTGGAGACCGCCGACAGGTCCGCCGAGGTCGTCCGCATCTGACCGGACGCATCGCCCAATTGGTTGAGCGTCTGGCGCACCATGCTCTCGAATTCACCGACATAAGTCTCGATGGTCCGCTGACGCGCGGTGGCGCCGGCGTTGCGTTCACGTTCCTGCTCTTCGATCCGAAGCTTGTCGACGGCCTGCTGCTTGAAGGTTTCCAGCGCGCCGGCCAGCGCGCCGATCTCGTCGCGGCGCTGCGTGTATCCGGTATCGACGGTCAGATCACCGGCAGCGACTTTCAGCATGGCGTCGCGCATGTTGTGCAGCGGCCGGATGACGCGGCGGGTGACGGCGATCATGGTGCCGACGGTCAGCGCGAGCGCGCAAGTCAGCAGCGTAAGCTGCAATATCAGCGAACGCTCAGCCAGGGAATGCTGGGTCAGGGTATAATTCTTGGCCATATCAAGCGCGCGCTCGGCGACGACAACCGCAGAGCTCATGTGTTTGACCGAGAGCGGGCTCCACTCGTTGGCGATCATTTCGGGCTTCTCGCCGGTCAGTGCCGCGTTCAGCAACCGATCCCGAAGTGCAAGAAATGGCGGCTCGAAATAGGCGGTTTTCGCCTCTGCCATCGCTTCGACGAGGTTCGGTGGCAGCGCGCTTCCTGCGG
>NZ_JBEKCZ010000175.1:0-10999 GCF_050014615.1 Bradyrhizobium sp.
AACGGCGATGCCGAGATACAGGCCAGCCATGACGTCAGCAGATTGGAACTTGGGTTGTTTGCCGGGCAATGCCGTTCTCCATGCATTTGTCTGCCTTGAAGACATCACGCATGGGGCGGGGAGCCCACCTATAGCGTCTCGTTCAACAGGGGCCATGAGCAAGCGGTCGGTGTGACCACGGGGCTCACCATCGCGATTCCCTGAATTAGGGACTGAGGCGGCCCGGCGACGTGCCGTAAGAACGTGCCCGACGCTCGCTCATTCGCAGCGAAAGGTTCTGCCGCTCGACGTAGCTGGTCGAAACGTGTTGCTCTGGATCGCCTGGGAGGCCGCGCTTGCCCGTCGGGATGCGGCAGATTGGCACGACGGGCAAAATTCCGCTTCATGCCAACCGCAAATCATTGGCTAACTGCTGCCGTCTCGTTCCGGCAAGAGGGGCGGTCGCGCGTCGTCACGAACGCGGGACGGGATGTGGTGGACGCAAGAGCGTCGGCGCGCAGTCGCGGTCACAGGGCGAGTGAACCCCGTGATTGGGAGGCGCGCAGGACGAACGACGTTTGAGCGTACGGCAAAACCGCGTGGTCCTGACGCCCCGACGCTGGCGTTCAAGTCTCGCGCACGTGTGCGCGAGGCGACGGTGACAACAAAGCCCGGTCGCCGGGGAGAGCGCGGCATAAGCCGTAAAGCCATCACGCAGGGGATGCCGGATGCCTCCGCTGAGCCTGTAACATTGTCTATGATCGTATCGCTCCGGGTGTGCTGGACGAACTAAAACAGGTGAACCCTAAACACGAGAGCGGTCGCCGTAAGCATAAATACTTCCAGTGGCTCACAACGAATGTCGGCTACCCAAAACTTCGCGAGCATATAGGCTCGGTGGTGACGATCATGAAGTTGAGTAACGATTGGTACGACTTCAAAGCTAAGCTCGACCGACTTCATCCCCCATATGGCAAACCTACACAGCTTGCCCTGGATTTTGCGGACGATGAACCTGACACGGGGAAGGGCTTATAAAATGAAAGAGGCCGCCAACTGAGGCGGCCTCCAGCTATCAGAACCGTCTTTTAAACGCGGGCTTTGGCTGCTCTGGGGGAACCCCCAATTTGATAACCGCCCAGTTAGCTAGGCTGCCTGATGCGGTTACCTCTTTATGGACGGCCCGCTGATTTGCGCATTCCACCGCTACTAGTGCGGTGGCCGCTTCAAGGCGCACCGGGGAAGGCGGGTCGAACCGTGGTCTCTTATGGTCATAGGTTGCCTTCGAGAGCGAAGTTTCGCCTCGGGGTCGTCGTCTGATCATGGTGCACCTCCTACCCATAGGCGGGAGTCTCGGTTTTTCAAAACCGGCCACTGCCAAAATCAAACTAGGCCACTAGGGGTTAAAACAGGCCAGTACCCCCAAAATCAAAAGAACATATTGCGAACCTGGAACAAATAGGGTACATTGTTCCATCGATCGCTGATTCACCCGTTTGCCCCCTTTGTCCCGCTAGCGAATCCCCGCCATAAGGAGCACCACCCAATGTCCGCTACTGCCCTGCGTATCGTCGAAGGATCTTCCATGGACAAGACCAAGGCCCTGTCCGCCGCGCTCTCCCAGATCGAGCGCCAGTTCGGCAAGGGCTCGGTGATGAAGCTGGGCAAGAACGACCGCTCGATGGATATCGAGACCATTTCCTCCGGTTCGCTCGGGCTCGACATTGCGCTTGGCGTCGGCGGCCTGCCGCGCGGCCGGGTGGTGGAAATTTACGGGCCGGAATCCTCGGGGAAAACCACGCTGGCGCTGCATACGGTGGCCGAGGGCCAGAAGAAGGGCGGCATCTGCGCCTTCATCGATGCCGAACATGCGCTCGATCCGGTCTATGCCCGCAAGCTCGGCGTCAATATCGATGAGCTCCTGATTTCGCAGCCCGATACCGGCGAGCAGGCGCTGGAAATCTGCGACACGCTGGTGCGCTCCGGCGCGGTCGACGTGCTGGTGATCGATTCGGTGGCGGCGCTGGTGCCGAAGGCCGAACTCGAAGGCGAGATGGGCGATGCGCTGCCCGGCCTGCAGGCGCGGCTGATGAGCCAGGCGCTGCGCAAGCTCACCGCCTCGATCAACAAGTCCAACACCATGGTGATCTTCATCAACCAGATCCGGATGAAGATCGGCGTGATGTACGGCTCGCCGGAAACCACCACCGGCGGCAATGCGCTGAAATTCTACGCTTCGGTCCGCCTCGACATCCGCCGCATCGGCGCGATCAAGGAGCGCGACGAGGTGGTCGGCAACCAGACCCGCGTCAAGGTAGTGAAGAACAAGCTGGCGCCGCCGTTCAAGCAGGTCGAATTCGACATCATGTATGGCGAGGGCGTTTCCAAGATGGGTGAAATTCTCGATCTCGGCGTCAAGGCCGGCATTGTCGAGAAGTCCGGCGCCTGGTTCTCCTATGACAGCCAGCGTCTGGGGCAGGGCCGCGAAAACTCAAAGGCGTTCCTCAAAGCCAACCCTGACATGACCGCGAAGATCGAAGCGGCGATCCGCCAGAACTCCGGCTTGATCGCCGAGCAGATCCTGGCCGGCAGCCCCGAGCGCGACGCCGAGGGCGAAGAGGAGCCCGCAGAGGATTGAGTTCTTCCGGACCTGGGCCTCTGGCCCTTGAGTTCCGACACAGCGGGCGCCGCGGACGTTGAGTTGCCGACGTTCCCGGCGCCCGTTTTTGTTTTGCGTAAAGCGGAGAGGATTATGCAGCCTCTGATCCTGACCAGTCGTGCGAATCTGGAATTTATCAGGTCGGGCTTCGCCGATCTGGCGGTTGATTTCGCCTTTCGCTTTGTCTGGGGGCCGTTGCCGTCTCCGGATGAACTCGCAAGCTATCTCGGCGCCTGCACGCCCGATCACGGCCCCGGCCGTCATTGGTCGGATTTCGCCTGCGGATGGGATCAAAGCAAAAACGAGGATAGCAGCGATCTGGGGTTGGCCGAGTTCTGCCAGCAGTTCGAGACCGTCGAACTATGGTTCGACACACAACCGAATGCTCAATTGCAACTGGCCTGGCTGCTCGATTATTTTCGATCGCATCCGCAGACCGTCGGCAGGTTGAAGTTGCGTCTTGTTAATCAGGACATGATCGGGCTTCAATTTGGTCAGCCGCCCGCTATCGATGTCACCGAACGGGAACTCGCGACGGCGAGCGCAGTCTGGCAGGCGTATCGGGCGGCGACCCCGGAAGGCTGCCTTGATCTGCTCAGCGGGGATTTGAGCGCATTGCCGCTGCTCAGGCCCGCTTTGACCGATCTGCTGAGAGAGCTTCCCTTCCGTTCGACCGGGCTTGGCGCCACGGAAATGCGGATGCTCGAGCTGATCGCGCGGGGATATTCCTTGACGAATGCGCTTTTCCATCTTCGCAGCCTGCGACGGACGCGCATCTTTGGTGAGTTCGAACACGGCTATTTGCTTGATGGGCTTGCGCATGGTCCGATGCCTGCGGTGGCCGGTCTCGCCGAGGAGCTACGAACGCTCAGCCGAGAAAACTTGCGGGATCGACACACGGCGTACCTACGAAGCGTGCTGTCCCTGACAGACTTCGGCAGAGCGGTTGTCGCGCACAAGGAAGACTTCAGCCGCCACAATCCGATCGATCGCTGGTGGGGCGGCACCCATCTGACCAATGATCGCCTGTGGCGCCTTGATCCGGTCCTGGTCGCGCCATGAAGCCAGCGCGAGCACTGACATGACGCGTTTGATCCTGACGACAAACGATTCGGGAGCGCTACCGTGTCACTCCGCCGCCTGCGCATAATCCTCAACCGGCGGACACGAACACACCAGATTGCGATCGCCATAAACATTGTCGACCCGTCCCACCGGACACCAGTATTTATCGGTGCGCGACGTGCCCGCCGGGAAACAGCCCTCGGCGCGGGAATAGGCGCGGGCCCAGGCATCGTCGGCAATGTCGTGCACGGTGTGCGGCGCGTGACGCAGCGGCGAGGCCTCGACCTTCCAGCGGCCACCTTCGATCTCGGCGATTTCGCGCCGGATCGCGATCATGGCGTCGCAAAAGCGATCGAGTTCGGTTTTGGATTCAGATTCCGTCGGCTCGATCATCAGCGTGCCCGGCACCGGAAAACTCATGGTCGGCGCGTGGAAACCGTAATCGATCAGCCGCTTGGCGATATCGTCGACGGTGACGCCGCTCGATGTCTTGAGCGGGCGGGGATCGACGATGCATTCATGCGCGACGCGGCCCTTGGCATTACGGTACAGCACCGGAAAATGCGGATCGAGTTTTGTTGCGATGTAATTGGCATTGAGGATCGCGATCTCGGTCGCGCGCGTCAGGCCTTCGCCGCCCATCAGCAGAATATAGATGTAGGAAATGGTCAGGATCGACGCCGAGCCGAACGGCGCCGCCGACACTGGCCCGGCCGCCCGATGTTCGCCACCGGTCAGCGGATGTCCCGGCAGGAACGGGGCCAGATGCGCCTTGACGCCGATCGGTCCCATGCCGGGCCCGCCGCCGCCATGCGGAATGCAGAACGTCTTGTGCAGATTGAGATGGCTGACATCGGCGCCGTAATCGCCGGGCCGCGCCAGCCCGACCTGCGCATTCATGTTGGCGCCGTCGAGATAGACCTGCCCGCCATGGCCATGCACGATGTCGCAGATCTCGCTGATATGCTCCTCGAACACGCCATGGGTCGAGGGATAGGTGATCATGATGGCCGCGAGCTTGGCCGCATGTTGCGCCGCCTTGGCACGGAGATCATTGACGTCGACGTCGCCGCGCGCATCGCACGCGACCACCACCACCTCCATGCCGGCCATGCTGGCGGAGGCCGGATTGGTGCCGTGCGCGGAAGAAGGGATCAGGCATACATTGCGATGCGGCTCGCCGCGCGCGGCGTGATAGAGGCGGATCGCGAGCAGCCCGGCATATTCGCCCTGCGCGCCGGAATTCGGCTGCAGCGAGATCGCGTCATAGCCGGTGATATCGCACAGCCATTGTTCCAGCCGTTTGAACAGCGCGTGATAGCCCGCGGCCTGCGCGCGCGGCGCGAACGGATGCAGCGCGCCGAATTCGGGCCAGGTCAGCGGGATCATCTCGGAGGTGGCGTTGAGCTTCATGGTGCAGGAGCCGAGCGGGATCATGGCGCGGTCGAGTGCCAGATCGCGGTCGCTGAGCTTGCGCATGTAGCGCAGCAGTTCGGTCTCGGAGCGATGCAGGTGGAACACCGGATGGGTAAGGAAGGCGCTATGGCGTTTCAACGCCGCGGGCAACGCGTCGCTGATACCGGCTTCAACATCCGCGTAAGCCAGTTCGCCGCCGAAGGCCCACCACACCGCTTCGACGATCTCAGGCGTGGTGGTTTCGTCGAGCGCGATGCCGAGCGTGCCGTCGCCGATGTTCAGGTTGATGTTCTCGGCCAGCGCGCGCGCGACGATTGCATTTTGCTTGTCGCCGACGCCAACCGTCACCGTGTCGAAGAACGCTTCGGACCTCAGTGCAAAACCGAGTTGGCGCAATCCCGCCGCCAGCACGGCGGTGCGGCGATGCACTGTGCGGGCGATGTGGGTCAGTCCCTCCGGACCGTGATAGACCGCGTACATCGAGGCGATCACCGCCAGCAGCACCTGCGCGGTGCAGATATTGGAGGTGGCTTTCTCGCGCCGGATATGCTGCTCGCGGGTCTGCAGCGCGAGCCGATAGGCCGGCTGGCCCCGGGAATCGATCGACAGCCCGACGATGCGCCCGGGCAGCGACCGCTTCAGCGCGTCGCGCACCGCCATATAGGCCGCGTGCGGCCCGCCATAGCCCATCGGCACCCCAAAGCGTTGCGCCGATCCGATCGCGATGTCGGCGCCGAGTTCGCCGGGAGAAGCCAGCAGCGTCAGCGCCAGCAGATCGGCCGCGACAATCGCCAGCGCGCCCCTGGCGTGAAGTGCTGTGATGGCCGGGCGCAAATCGCGCACCGCGCCCGATGCATCAGGATATTGCAGCAGCGCGCCGAACACGTCAGCACGGTCGAGATCGGCGAGGGGATCGCCCACGATCACTTTCCACCCCAGCGGCTCGGCGCGGGTGCGCAGCACCGCCAGCGTCTGCGGATGCACCTCGGCATCGACAAAGAACGATCTGGTTTTGGCGCTCGCCGCGCGTTCCGCCAGCGCCATCGCTTCCGCCGCCGCGGTGGCCTCGTCGAGCAGCGAGGCGTTGGCGACGTCGAGGCCGCAGAGATCGCAGATCATGGTCTGGAAATTGAACAGAGCTTCCAGCCGGCCCTGGCTGATCTCGGGCTGATACGGCGTATAGGCCGTGTACCAGGCCGGGTTTTCCAGGATGTTGCGCTGGATCACCGCCGGCAGGATCGTGCCGCAATAGCCTTGGCCGATCAGCGAGGTGAAAACCTGGTTCTGCGACGCGAGCTGCTTCATATGCGCCAGCGCCTCGGTCTCGCTCAAGGGCGTGCCGAGATCGAGCGGGGCCTTCTGGCGGATCGGCGAAGGCAGCGTCTGCGCCATCAATTCGCCGAGGCTCCTGGCGCCCACGCTCTCCAGCATCGCCGCGACATCGCGGGGCGAGGGGCCGATATGGCGGCGCACGAAGGTCGTGGCGGGTTCGGTGGCGTGCTTCAGCGGAGCGTTCATAAGGCTTCCCTCTATTTCTCGTCATGCCCCGCGCAGGCGGGGCATCCAGTAATCACCAGCATCGAAATAAAACCGAAACGGCACGTCGTACTGGATCGTCCGCCTTCGCGGACGATGACACTGCAGGTTTGGCGGCGTTCTTCTTCATCAAGCCGTATGTGCCTTGTACGCGGCCTCGTCCATCAGGCCGTCGAGTTCGCTTTTGTCCGCGATCTTCAGTTTGAAAAACCACGCCTTGCCGGCGGCGTCGGAATTGACCAGCGCGGGCTCGGTGGCGAGCGCGCTGTTGATCTCGGTGACCTCGCCGGAAATCGGCGCGTAGACGTCGGAGGCCGCCTTGACCGATTCGACCACGGCGGCGGCTTCGGCCTTTTTGAGGCTGCGGCCGACCTTCGGCAGTTCGATGAACACGACGTCGCCGAGCTGCGACTGCGCATAATCGGTGACGCCGATGGTGGCGACGTCGCCCTCGATGCGGAGCCATTCGTGATCGGAGGTGAACAGCGTCGTCATGACAGGTCCTTCAGCGTTTGTAATTGTTGGGAACGAAAGGCATCGGCGATATCTGCAGCGGCAACCGTTGTCCGCGCAGTTCGGCAAACACCCGGCCGCCGATCGTTGTGTGCGGCGAGGGCAGATAGCCCATCGCGACCGGCGCGTTGAGGCTAGGGCCAAAGCCGCCGGATGTGACCGCGCCGATCTGTTCGGCGGACGTTGCGTCGGCGAACAACGGCGCGCCCTCGCGCACCGGCGCGCGGCCTTCGGGCCTCAATCCGACACGGCGGCGCGGCGCGCCGGTCTCAAATTGCGCGAGAATTTTTTCGGCGCCGGCAAAACCGCCCGCGCGGGCGCCGCCGTTGCGGCGGCTCTTCTGGATCGACCACTCCAGCGCGCCCTCGACCGGCGTCGTCGAGGTGTCGATGTCATGGCCATAAAGACAAAGCCCGGCTTCCAGCCGCAGGCTGTCGCGCGCGCCGAGCCCGATCGGCAGCACGTCGCTATCGGCCAGCAGTGCCGTGGCGAGCGATTCGGCGTGCTGCGCCGGGACGGAAATCTCAAAGCCGTCCTCGCCGGTGTAGCCCGAGCGCGAGACGAAGCACGTGATGTTGTTGACGCGGTGCGGACCCGCATCCATGAAGCGCATCGCGGCGGCGTCGGCACAAAGCCTGCTCAGCACCGATTCGGCCTTCGGCCCCTGCAGCGCGATCAGCGCACGATCGGCCAGCGGCTCGATCTCGCAGGCCTCCGACAGATGGGCGCGCAGGTGCGCCTCGTCTTCGGCCTTGCAGGCGGCGTTCACCACCAGAAACAGATGGCTGCCGAAATTCGCCACCATCAGATCATCGAGAATACCGCCGGAATCGTTGGTGAACTGGGCGTAGCGCTGCCGTCCCGGCGCAACCGCCAGGATGTCCTGCGGCACCAGCCGCTCCAGCGCCAAAGCGGCGTCCTCGACCCGGCCGGATTTCGGCCGCAGCTCAATCTGGCCCATATGGGACACATCAAAGAGACCCGCGCCGGTTCGGGTATGCAGGTGTTCCCGCAGCACGCCGGCCGGGTATTGCACCGGCATGTCATAGCCGGCAAAGGGCACCATCTTGCCGCCGCGGGCGACGTGCAGGGCATGCAAAGGCGTGCGTTTCAGCTGAGATTCCAGCGAAGATTGGTCGTCGCGCGCAAGCATCACGGGGCCCTCGCGGTTTTGCGGGGATGATTCCCCGAAAACCCGTCGAAGCCCCATCTGTCGCTGTGCCTGAGAGTATTATCCCGTCGGCGGACGCGTCAGGGTATGGGCCCTTCGGCGTCTCTTTCCAGATGCTGTCAAAGTCACGCGGTCCGTTTGCCTGAGAGTTTCCGGGGCGGTTGCTCCTTCGGCGCCGGCACTTAAGCCGATCTCTCCCGACGTGACTGTCTCGAACAGATAGGAGGAAAACACGGCTGCAGCAAGCCTGTCAACGCAGCTGCAGCATCTATCCAAGGACTTTGCAAAGGTTTTACGCTGGTGCGGCAAGCCTCTGATCCGCTGCACACTTTCTGGACAGCGCTGGCACGCTTGTCTAAAAGCGGTGCGGCCGGGCACGGGAAATGAACCGGGTTCCCAACTGATTCCCGACGGTTTTGCGATTGGATCGATATGAGCGGCGTTAACGAAATCAGGTCGACATTCCTGAATTATTTTGCGCAGAACGGTCACGACATCGTGCCGTCGTCGCCGCTGGTGCCGCGCAACGATCCGACGTTGATGTTCACCAATGCCGGCATGGTGCAGTTCAAGAACGTCTTTACCGGCGTCGAGAAGCGCCCCTATCAGCGCGCCACCACCTCGCAGAAATGCGTGCGCGCCGGCGGCAAGCACAATGATCTCGACAATGTCGGCTATACCGCGCGGCACCACACGTTTTTCGAGATGCTCGGCAATTTCTCGTTCGGCGACTACTTCAAGGACCGCGCCATCGAGCTCGCCTGGAATCTGGTCACCAAGGAATTCGGTCTGCCCAAGGACAAGCTCACGGCCACGGTCTATGTCGACGACGACGAGGCGTTCAATCTCTGGAAGAAGATCGCGGGCCTGCCCGACTCCCGCATCATCCGCATCGCCGGCTCCGACAATTTCTGGCAGATGGGCGACACCGGCCCGTGCGGACCGTGCTCGGAAATCTTCTACGACCATGGCGACAAGATCTGGGGCGGCCCGCCGGGCTCGCCCGAGCAGGATGGCGACCGCTTCATCGAGATCTGGAATCTCGTGTTCATGCAGTACGAGCAGGTTTCGCCGGGTGTGCGCAATCCGCTGCCGAAACCGTCGATCGATACCGGCGCGGGGCTGGAGCGCGTCGCGGCCGTGCTGCAGGGCAAGCACGACAATTACGATATCGACCTGTTCGTCGCTCTTATCCGTGCCATCTCGGAACTGACCGGCGCCGATCCGCAGGGCGAGCAAAAGGCTTCGCTACGCGTGATCGCCGACCATCTGCGCGCGTCCTCGTTTCTGATCGCCGATGGCGTGCTGCCGGCAAAGGATGGCCGCGGCTACGTGCTGCGCCGGATTATGCGCCGCGCGATACGGCACGCTCAGTTACTGGGTGCTAGGGATCCACTGATGTACCGGCTGGTTCCAACGCTTGTGCGTGAGATGGGGCAAGCCTATCCCGAGCTAATACACAATGAAGATTCCATTAAAGATATCCTCAAGCATGAAGAAACAAGCTTTCGGAGGACGCTGGATCGCGGCTTGGTGATTTTGAACGACGCCATTGCAAATATCGAAGCTCAAGCCAAATATTCCGTCGAACCACCCTTGCCGGAGATAGAAGGCTTTGTACCGCGTAAGCCGGTGCTGCCAGGCGATATCGCCTTCACGCTCTACGACACTTTTGGATTTCCCCTCGACCTGACACAGGATGCCCTTAAAGCTCGAAATATTGGCGTCGACATCGATGGTTTTAATCAATCCATGGAACGTCAACGCGAAAAGGCGCGTCAATCTTGGAAGGGTTCCGGTGAAGCTGCGACCGATGCGTTTTGGTTTACCGCTCGCGAGTTACAGGGTGCTACGGATTTCCTCGGCTACGAAACGGAACAAGCAGAAGGGATTGTGCTCTACGTCGCCAAGAACGGAGAGCAAGTGCTCGCTCTAGAGAAAGGTGAAAGTGGAGCAGTACTACTAAATCAAACCCCATTCTACGCCGAGTCGGGCGGTCAGGTCGGCGATACCGGCGTTATGACAGGCGAGGGCGTGCGCTTTCGCGTTACCGAAACGCAAAAACGGGCTGGCGATCTAATCGTACACTTTGGCACAGTTGAGGAAGGTAAGTTAGAAGCTGGTACAACTTTGGTGCTTGCAGTTGATCATGAGCGCCGCTCCTCAATTCGACGCAATCACTCCGCGACCCATCTGCTGCACGAAGCGTTGCGGCAGGTGCTCGGCGACCACATCGCGCAGCGCGGCTCGCTGGTGGCGCCGGACCGGTTGCGCTTCGATTTCGTGCATCAGAAGCCGATCACGCCGGAGGAATTAAGCCGCATCGAGGACATCGCCAACGCGGTGGTGCTGGAGAATGACGAGGTCACCACGCGACTGATGGCGGTGGATGACGCCCGCGATGCCGGCGCCCGCGCGCTGTTCGGCGAGAAATATGGCGACGAGGTGCGCGTGGTGTCGATGGGCAAGACCGCGCGCGAGCATGGCAATAATGCGCTGGGCTGGTCGGTGGAACTGTGCGGCGGCACCCATGTGCGACGCACCGGCGATATCGGCCTGATTTCGGTGACCGGCGAAAGCGCGGTGTCTTCGGGCGTGCGCCGCATCGAGGCGCTGACCGGGAACCATGCGCGAAAACACGCCAACGATACGATTGCGCT
>NZ_JBEKCZ010000176.1:0-16136 GCF_050014615.1 Bradyrhizobium sp.
TCATCTGAAGCTGCTCGATCGGCGCGTAGTCGGTCGCACTGGTATTGATCTTCACGCCGGGAAGCAGCGTATCCGGGGCGAAGTCCCTCAGGCTGGCGGCCTGCTTCATCACATTCTCGCGGGTCAGGTTGTCGCCGCATTGCTGCAGCACCTGGACCATGGTCTGGGCCGCCGCATAGGCATATACCAGATTGGTGTCGGAGAGGTTCGCCCCCAGCATGTACTTGTCGATGAACGCCATGAATTTCTTCATGCCCGGGTCGTTTGCCCACTGGCTGTCGGACGCATCCTTGATATAGGTGGCCGACAATATGCCCTCGGAATTCTCCAGGCCGGCGGGCTTCATGACCGCGCCGATCGAGATCGACACGTCGGTCATGACATGCATCGGCTTCCATTCCAGCTCGGCCATCTTCTTGATCGCCTGGGCGGCGAATTTCGGCGTTGAAATATTGACGAATACGTCGGCGCCGGTACCCTTCAGCTTGACGATATGGGAATCGATCGAGGGCTCGGTGGTTTCGTAGCTTTCCTCGGCAATCAGGATGCTGGAGGTCTTGTCGCCGAAAATCTCTTTCAGCCCGGCCACGTAATCCTTGCCGAAGTCGTCATTGGCATAGAACACCGCGACCTTGGCGTTGGGCTTGGCCTTGAGGATGTATTTCGCGAATATTCGCGCTTCGACGCGGTAGCTCGGCTGAAAGCCCATGGTCCAGGGAAAGTCCTTCGGGTCGTTCCACTTGCTGGCGCCGGTGGCCAGGAACAGCTGCGGGACTTTCTTGCTGTTGTGATATTTTTGTACGGCGTTCTGTGTCGGCGTGCCCAATGCGTTGAAGATCAGGAACACTTCATCGCTCTCGATCAGCTTGCGGACCTGCTCCACCGTCTTGGGCGGGCTGTAGCTGTCGTCGTAAGAGATGAAGTTGATCTTGCGGCCGTTGACGCCGCCGGCGTCGTTGATCATCTTGAAATAGGCCTCCTCGGTCTTGCCGATGACGCCGTAGGCCGAGGCGGGCCCGCTATAGGCCTCGACATTTCCGATCTTGATTTCGGTGTCTGACGCGCCGGTGTCGTATTTCTTTTGCGCAAGTGCGCCGTGCGTCGCCAGCACGGTGAGGGCCGCGGCAGCGGCGAAAGAGAGCAGGTGTGAGATTCGCAAGAAGCGCTTCTTGTTCTTCATGGACAGTGTCCTTCATCAGGAGAGACGAACTCAGAGAGACGTGAAACCGGAACTTTGTCCGCCGATGGTCAATAGGCGACGGCCTGGGTATGCGCTCGCTGCCGAGGTCGATCACCGCCAGCCGTTCGGCGGGTGAAATCGGGCGATCCAGTCATGGTGGCGAATCGGCAAATCCTCCTCCGAAGGTCTGGCGGTCTGGTGCCGCCTGATCCTGCTTGATCTTACGCCGTTTGGGGCAAGTTGGGACGCCGTATCGGGATGCTGTCTTGCGTTAAGTAGCTGGCCTGTGGCCTGATCGGCTGGCGCGGCTGGAGCCAGCCACTCGACGCAAGTTGCGCCAGCCGAATCCGGCCATCGTAGGTCACCGCGGCGCAGCTATTTACGGGAGCGAAGCGAATGGGAAGCCCATTCTATACCGCCGAACACGAGGCCTATCGTGAGGTGGTGCGCCGCTTTGTCGAAAAGGAGATCGAGCCCTACGCCCACGAATGGGACGAGGCGGGAGGGTTCCCGCGCGTCCTGTACGAGAAGGCCGCCAACATCGGGCTGCTCGGACTTGGTTTTCCGGAAGAGTATGGCGGTACCGAAGTCGACAATTTCATGTGGATCGTCGCTGTCCAGGAACTGGCGCGGGCTGGCGCCGGCGGCGTCAGTGCGAGCCTGAAGAGCAATTCGATCGGCGCGCCGCCGATTGCGCGCGCGGGCAGTCCCGAATTGAAGGCGCGCGTGCTGCCGCAGATTCTCTCAGGCAAGAAGATCTCGGCGCTCGCGATCACCGAGCCGAGCGGCGGTTCCGACGTCGCCAACCTGCGCACGTCGGCGCGCCGAGAGGGCGATGTCTATGTCGTCAACGGGGAGAAGACCTTTATCACCTCCGGCATGCGCGCCGATTATATCACCACGGCGGTGCGCACCGGCGGGCCTGGTCCCGGCGGTGTCAGCCTGCTGGTAATCGAGGGCGACACGGCTGGGCTCTCGCGCACGCCATTGAAGAAAATGGGCTGGTGGGCTTCGGACACCGCGACCCTGCATTTCGACAATTGCCGTGTGCCGGCCGGAAACCTGCTCGGGGAAGAGGGCCGGGGTTTCAAGATCATCATGCACAATTTCAACAGCGAGCGGCTGACGATGGCGGCCGGCTGCATCGCGGCGGCGCGGGTCTGTTGTGACGATGCGGTAGAATACGCAAAACAACGGCACACCTTTGGAAAGCCGCTGGCGCAGCATCAGGTCATCCGGCACAAGCTGGTCGATATGGCGCAGCGGGTCGCGGCGTCGCAGGCGATGCTGGAAATGCTGGCGTGGCGGCTCGACCAAGGCGAAAGTCCGGTCGCCGAGATCTGCATGCTGAAGAACCAGGCGACGCAGACCATGGCGTTCTGTGCCTCCGAGGCCGTGCAGATTTTCGGCGGCGCCGGCTATATGCGCGGCATCAAGGTCGAGCGCATCTACCGCGAGGTCAAGGTCAATGCGATCGGCGGCGGCAGCGAGGAGATCATGAAGGACCTGGCCAGCCGCCAGATGGGGTTGTGACAAGGGGATAAAATGCTCTTCACTGCCGACCACGAAGAAGTCCGCCGCGCGTTGCAAAAATTCATTGCCGCCGAAATTAATCCCTTTGTCGACGAATGGGAGAAGGCGGATATTTTCCCGGCCCACGAACTATTCAAGAAGCTCGGCGACCTCGGCTTTCTCGGCCTCAACAAGCCGGTGGATTTCGGCGGCCAGGGGCTCGATTACAGCTACGCGCTGATGATGGCGGAAGAACTCGGCGCGATCCGTTGCGGCGGGGTACCGATGGCGATCGGGGTGCAGACCGACATGGCGACGCCGGCGCTGGCGCGGTTCGGCTCGGACGAGGTGCGCCGGGAGTTTCTGGCGCCTGCGATCGCGGGCGCTGCGGTCGCCTGCATCGGCGTGTCCGAACCGGGCGCCGGCTCGGATGTCGCCTCGATCAAGACCCAGGCCCGGTCGGACGGTGACGATTACGTCATCAATGGCGGCAAGATGTGGATCACCAACGGCGTCCAGGCCGACTGGATTTGCCTGCTTGCGAACACCAGCGATGGCCCAAAACATCGCAACAAGTCGCTGATCTGCGTGCCGATGAAGACCAGGGGCGTCGAAATCGCCCGCAAGCTCGACAAGATGGGGATGCGCTCGTCCGATACCGCCCAGATTTTCTTCGACGATGTGCGGGTACCGAAGCGCAATCGCATTGGCGAGGAAGGCCACGGCTTCACCTACCAGATGGTGCAATTTCAGGAAGAGCGGCTGTGGGGCGCTGCGGCGTGCCTCAAGGCGCACGAATATATCATCGCCGATACGATCGAATATACCCGCAATCGCAGGGCATTCGGGCAGAGCATCCTGGACAATCAAACCGTCCACTTCAAGCTTGCGGAAATGCAGACCGAGGTCGAATTGTTGCGGGCGCTGGTCTATCGCGCGGCGGAGGCGCTCGTTGCCGGCGAGGACGTGACAAAGTTGGCGACCATGGCCAAGCTTAAAGCGGGTCGGTTGGGCCGTGAATTGACCGACGCCTGTCTGCAGTTCTGGGGCGGCATGGGTTTCATGAATGAGACACCGGTCAGCCGCGCCTATCGCGACAGCCGCCTGGCATCGATCGGCGGCGGCGCCGATGAGGTGATGCTGACGGTGCTGTGCAAGATGATGGGCACGCTGCCCGGAATGAACCAGAAATAGGGAACACCGGATGATCACGCTTTATCATTGCCACGCAGCGCGCTCGTTCCGGCCGCTGTGGATGCTGGAAGAAATGGGGCTGCCTTACGAGCTGAAGATGCTGCCGTTTCCGCCGCGAATGTTCGCCAAGGAATATCTCGCGCTCAATCCGCTCGGCACGATTCCCTTCATGATCGACGGCGAAACCAGAATGACGGAATCCTCCGGCATCTGCCATTATCTCGGCACCCGCCATGGACCGACGCCGCTGGTCGTCGGCCTCGACGAGCCGGCCTATGGCGCGTTCCTGAACTGGATGTATTTCAGCGATGCCACGCTGACCTTTCCGCAGACGCTGGTGCTGCGCTACACCCAGCTCGAGCCCGAGGAACGGCGCAATCCGCAAGTGGCCACCGACTACGCCAAATGGTTCCTGGGCCGGCTGCGGGCTGTCGAGGCCGCGACCGCCAAGACCGAGACGCTGTGCGCCGATCGCTTCACCGCGGCCGATATCGTCATCGGCTATGCGCTGCGGCTAGCCGAAAATATCGGGCTGGCGAAAGATTTCGGACCCAACGTCGCCGCCTACTGGCAGCGCCTGCAGCAACGCGACGGCTACAAAAGGGCGGTCGCCGCGGAAGAACTAGCCGGAGAGCAGCAGAAAGTGGCTCCCCGCGTCCGCGGCTGAACCCCAAGGATCGCTCGGCATTCCGGGTTCGATGCTTCGCATCGCCCCGGAATGACGCTATGGTTGCCTCAGCACAGCGGCCGAAAGAGCCGCGCGAGGAGGGCTCGACCATGGACGACAAAGGCTGCGAATCCGGCCATCTGATGCTGATCACACCCGAACGCGTGTTTTACGCCGGCCTGCTCGGCCGTCCGCGCCAACGCTGTTCGGGCGCGTTTCACGTCTATGTTGCGATCAGGGGTGGTCTTCGGCTGGCTGCCGAAGGCGCCGTTGAGAGCTACGGCGAATTGGCGGTGGTGCCACCGAATCTGCGGCACACCATCGCCAGCGACTACCGCTCCGTGATTTGCATCCTGATCGAGCCTGAAACCGTCTGTGCCGGCGCGTTCGATTTATTGGCAAAGCGCCTGTCGGACGCCGAACGCCAGTTCTTCGTGTCCCGGATCCGCGCGGTTTACGAACAATTGCAGCATCAGCCATGGGGCGGCGATATCCCCAGTGCCGCGTTCGACATCATGTGCTTTGGCGAAGCGCTGCCGCGGCGAACCCTCGATCCGCGCGTGATCCAGGCGATCGCGCAAATCGGCCGGTTTTCCGGCGACCCGGTGACGGCGGCAAGCTGCGCGGCGGAGGCCGGATTGTCCTCGTCGCGCTTCCTGCATCTGTTCAAGCAGGAGACTGGCATCTCATTTCGTGCCTTCCGCGCCTGGAAACGCGCGCGGCACCTGCTGCATTTCGCTAATCAGGACCTCAATCTCGCGCATCTGGCCCAGGATATCGGCGCTTTTATGGGCTGAAGCCGCGCGCGATCTTCTCGGGTTCCCGCGACCTCGCGATCTACGACCGGGTCGGAGCGGGCGATAGCGCGTGGACGCAAGAAGCCGGATGATGCCGAACGCATGATCCGCCGGATTTCGGGTGCAAAACTCAAGAGAATCAAGGCGGCTCCATGAGCGACAAAGCTGTCATCACCTGCGCGCTGAACGGCGTGCTGACCGACCCGAAGCAGCATCACGTCCCGGTTACCCCTGAGGAAATGGCGCGCGAGGCGAAATCCGCTTTCGACGCCGGCGCCAGCGTGATGCATATCCATTTGCGCCAGCAGGCGCCGGGCAAGGGACACCTGCCGTCCTGGGAGGTCGCCATCTCCCGCGAGATCCAGCAGGCGATCCGCGAGGCCTGCCCGGGCGTGATCATCAATCACACCACGGGTACTTCAGGTCCCAATTATTCCGGCGCGCTGGATTGCGTGCGCGAGACCAGGCCCGAGATGGCGGCCTGCAACGCCGGCTCGCTGAATTATCTCAAGGTAAAGGCCGACAACAGCTGGGCCTGGCCTCCAATGATGTTCGATAACGCGGTCGAGAAGGTGCAGGACTATCTCGACGTCATGAAGGAGGCGCAGACGATTCCCGAATTCGAATGCTTCGATGTCGGCATCGTGCGCTGCGTCGGGATGTACCGGCAAGTCGGGATGTATAAGGGGCCGCTGGAGTATAATTTCGTGATGGGGGTCGCCTCGGGCATGCCGGCCGATCCCGAATTGCTGCCGATCCTTTTGAAATTGAAATTGCCGCAAGCCCATTGGCAAGTCACGGCGATCGGACGGGCGGAAATCTGGCCGCTGCACCAGCGTTGTGCCGATCTCGGTGGTCATCTTCGCACCGGGCTCGAAGATACCTTCTATCAGCCCGACGGTGTCAAGGTGACGTCCAACGGCCAGCTGATCGAGAGCATCGCAGCGTGCGCGCGCCGGGCAGGTCGCGAAATAGCGACTCCGGCCGAGGCACGGCAGATTTTCGGGATTCTCCACTAAACCGTCAATCCGGGATGGGCATCGCGCGAACCCGGAAAATGACGCAAATGAGGGAGTGGAACGTCATGACCAATCTCGCAGCGACTGGCGGCGTACCGGGCCCGGGCCGGATCGGCCGGGTGGCGATCGGCGATCTCTTGAAACGCGCGGCGGCGCGCTTTCCCGATCGCACCGCCGTCACCGACGGCACGCGGCGCGTAACCTTCACCGAGCTCGAGCGCGACGCCAACCGCTTTGCCAATTATCTGGTCGGGCGTGGACTGAAACCCGGCGCGAAGATTTCGACCATCTGCAACAACTCGGTCGAATTCGTCAAAGCGCTGTTCGGCATTCATCGCGCCGGCCTGGTCTGGGTGCCCGTCAACACCATGCTCGGGCCTGCCGATATGGACTATATCCTCGATCATGCGGAGGTGCGTTTCGCGCTGATCGACGACAATCTGTACGGCCAGCCGGACCGGCGCGCGGCGCTGCAAAAGCGCGGCATCGACCTGATCGCGGTCGATCTGGCCGGCACGGCCGCCGCGGCAGGTCTGGAAAATTTCAACGATCTGCTGACAGGCCGTTCCGAGATCGAACCGGAGATCGACATCGACGACCGCGATCTGGCGATGATCATCTACACCAGCGGGACGACCTCGCGCCCGAAAGGCGCGATGCATTGTCATCTCGCGGTGGTGATGGCGGTCATGAGCAATGCCATCGAAATGCACCTCGACCGCAACGACGGCATCACCGGGCAGTTTCCGTTGTTCCACTGCGCCGGCCATGTGCTGTTGCTGAGCTACCTGTCGGTCGGCGGCCGGATGGCGCTGATGCGCGGCTTTGACCCGGTGGTGTGCATGGAAGCGATCGTGCGCGACAAGCTGACCGTGTTTGTCGGCCTGTCACTGATGTATCAGGCAATTCTCGATCATCCGCGTCGCCGCGAATACGACTTGTCGGGCTTGCGCGCTTGCATTTACACCATGGCGCCGATGGGCCGCCCGCTGCTCGAGCGCGCGATAGCCGATCTGTGCCCGAATTTTGTTCTCACCAGCGGCCAGACCGAAATGTATCCGGCCACCACGATGTCGCGCCCCGAGGTCCAGCTCGAGCGTTTCGGCAATTACTGGGGCGAGTCGCTGATCGTCAACGAGACCGCGATCATGGATGAAAACGGCAATCTCTTGCCGCGCGGCCAGCCCGGCGAATTGGTGCATCGCGGGCCGAATGTCATGCTCGGCTATTACAAGGACCCGAAGGCGACCGAAGAGGCGCGCAAATTCGGCTGGCATCACACCGGCGATCTCGCGCTGATCGATGAACGCGGCGAGGTGCTGTTCCTCGATCGCAAGAAGGACATGATCAAGTCCGGCGGCGAGAACATCGCCTCCGTCAGGATCGAGGAGACGCTGCTCGCCCATCCCGCCGTCCAGAACGCCGCCGTGGTCGGCCTGCCGCACCCGCAATGGGGCGAGGCGGTCTCCGCCTTCGTCAAGCTGAAGCCTGGCGCGCATGCCGAAGAAGCCGGAATCCTCGAGCATTGCCGCAAGCATCTCGGTGGCTTCCAGATGCCGAAATTCATCAGGATTCTCGACGACATGCCGATGACCGCGACCGGCAAGCTCCGCAAGGTCGAACTGCGCCAGGCCTTTGCCGAACACTTCACGAAAGAGGGCGCATAGCCCCGGAAAGTGCAGTCGGAAATGGCCGTTATTGAATCGACGATCGCGCCCGGCAGCGACGGCTACGGCAATAATCGGACCGGAATGCTGGCGTTGATTGCGCGCATGCGCGTGCTGGAGGAGCGGACCCGCGCGGCTTCGGCCGCCGCCAAGGACCGCTTTCACAAGCGCGGGCAATTGCTGCCGCGCGAGCGCGTGGCGCTGGTGCTCGATCCCGGGGCGCCCTTCATCGAACTCTCCACGCTCGCGGGTTACCGGTTCGATGTACCGGACCCCGAGAAGAGCGTACCCGGTGGTGGCGTGATCGCCGGGATCGGCTTCGTCGCCGGAATCCGCTGCATGGTCAGCGCCAACGATGCCGGCATCGATGCCGGCGCGCTGCAGCCTTACGGCCTCGACAAGACGCTGCGGGTGCAGGAATTGGCGCTGGAGAACAAGTTGCCTTACGTGCAACTGGTCGAAAGCGCCGGCGCCAACCTGTTGCGCTATCGGGTCGAGGATTTTGTCAGGGGTGGCAACATCTTTCGCAATCTGGCGCGGCTGTCGGCGGCGGGCTTGCCGGTGGTCACGGTGACGCATGGCTCGTCCACGGCCGGCGGCGCCTATCAGACCGGGCTGTCGGACTACATCGTGATGGTGCGCGGCAGGACCCGGGCGTTTCTCGCCGGGCCGCCGCTGTTGAAGGCCGCGACCGGGGAAATTGCCACCGAAGAGGAGCTCGGCGGCGCCGAGATGCACACCAGCATTTCGGGTCTCGGCGACTATCTCGCCGAGGACGACCGCGACGCGCTGCGGATCGCGCGCGACATCATGGCCAACCTGGAATGGGACCGGCCGCGCGCGGACAGAACCTCGCATCGTCCGCCCCGCCATGATCAGGAGGAACTGCTCGGCATCATGCCGATGGATCACAAGCGGCCGGTCGACATGCGCCAGGTGATCGCGCGTATCGTCGACGATTCCGATTTCACCGACTTCGGCGCCAGTTACGGCCCCGCCACGGTGTGCGGTCACGCCCGTATCGAAGGCCAGGCGATCGGGATCGTCACCAATAACGGACCGCTCGATCCCGATGGCGCCAACAAGGCGACGCATTTCATCCAGGCCTGCTGCCAGTCGCGCACGCCGCTTTTGTATCTGAACAACACCACCGGCTATATGGTCGGCAAGGCCTATGAAGAAGCGGGCATGATCAAGCATGGTTCGAAGATGATCCAGGCGGTGACCTCCGCCACCGTGCCGCAGGTCACGATCTATTGCGGCGCCTCCTTCGGTGCCGGCAATTACGGCATGTGTGGCCGTGGCTTTCATCCCCGCTTCTGTTTCTCGTGGCCCAACGCTAAAACCGCTGTGATGGGCGGCGAACAAGCCGCCGAAACCATGGCGATCGTGACCGAGGCCGCCGCGATCCGGCGCGGCAAGCCGATCGAGAAGGAAAAACTCGATGCGATGAAAGCTCAGATCATCGGCGTGTTCGATGGCCAGATGGACGTGTTCTCGACCAGTGCCCGCCTGCTCGACGACGGCGTGATCGATCCGCGCGACACCAGGGCGATCGTGAGCGAGGTGCTGGCGATCTACCGCGAGGCCGAGGCGCGTATCCCGCAGCGCATGCAGTTTTCGGTCGCACGGCCATGAGCAGGCCGATGCAGCTCAAGGCGTTCCGCAAAATCCTGATCGCCAACCGTGGCGAGATCGCGCTGCGGATCATGCGCACCGCGCGCCGGCTTGGCTATGGCGTGGTCGCGGTCTATTCCGATGCCGACCGCGAGAGCTTGCATGTGCGCGAAGCGGATGAGGCCGTCCGGATCGGCGAGGCGCTGCCGGCGCAATCCTATCTCAACATGGGAGCGATCATCGCGGCGGCTAAATCAAGCGGCGCGGATGCGATTCACCCGGGCTATGGCTTTCTCGCCGAGAACGAGGATTTTGCGCAGGCCTGCCGCGATGCCGGTCTCGTGTTCGTCGGGCCGTCGCCTGAAGCCATCAAGGCGATGGGCAACAAGGCCGGCGCCAAGGAAATTATGAAGGCCGCTGGCGTGCCCTGCGTGCCCGGTTATCAGGGCGCGGACCAGAGCGACAGCGCGATGCTGGCCGAGGCCCACAGGATCGGCTTCCCCGTGATGATCAAGGCGGTTGCCGGCGGTGGCGGGCGCGGCATGCGGCTGGTCGCGGACGCACCGGCCTTTCCCGATGCCTTGCGCGGTGCGCGCTCCGAGGCGCAAAGCGCCTTCGGCGACGCCAGCGTGATCCTGGAGCGGGCGATTGCCGATCCCCGTCATATCGAGATCCAGGTGTTCGGCGACGCCTTCGGCAACGCCATCCATCTTGGCGAACGCGATTGCTCGGTGCAGCGGCGGCATCAGAAGCTGATCGAAGAAGCGCCGTCGCCGAAGGTCACGCCGCAATTGCGCGCGCGGATCGGCGGCATCGCGGTCAACGCGATCAAGTCGCTGGGCTATGAGGGCGCCGGCACGCTGGAGTTCCTGCTCGATCAAAGCGGCGAATTCTATTTCATGGAGATGAATACCCGCCTGCAGGTCGAACATCCCGTGACCGAGGCGATCACCGGGGTCGACCTGGTCGAATTGCAGTTGCGCATCGCCAGCGGCGAGCCGCTCGGACTGCGGCAGGAGGACGTCAAATTCTCCGGCCATGCGATCGAGGTGCGGCTGTGCTCGGAGGACGCGGCGCATGATTTCATGCCGCAATCCGGCCGGATGGCGTCGTGGCGGATGCCGGACGAGCTTCGCGTCGAGCACGCGCTGCGATCCGGTTCTGAGATTCCGCCGTTCTATGATTCGATGATCGCCAAGCTCATCAGCCACGGCGCGACCCGCGACGAAGCGCGGCGCAGGCTTATTCACGGCCTCGAGCAAACCGTGGCATTCGGCGTGACGACCAATCAGACATTTCTGGCCGCCTGTCTGCGGCATCCGGAATTTGCGGCAGGGGAAGCCACCACGGCCTTCATTGGACGAAACCGGGCCGTTCTGCTCGCCCCGCGCAATGACGCGGATTCGGATGCGGCCTTGGCGGCCTTGCTGCTGTACGTCACGGATCCTTTCGCGCCGCCATGGCGGAGCGGACGGACGCTGGCGGCGACGTTGCTGCTTCCCGCCCGAGTTGGGCTGGATGATCGCATCTACGATATCGAGATCGGGCGTGAGCGCGAGGGCGGTTATGCGGCCCGCCTCGATGGGGCGGAGTTCAGGTTCGAGATCGACGAGCTTGGCCGCGAGGCCATTCGTTTCCGTAGCAACGGCCTCACCGAATCGGTAAGATTTTTCCGTGACGGCGATCGCCTTTACATCCTGCGCCGGGGCGTCACGTTTTCGGCCCGCGATCTCACGAAGTCAGCGCCGGCGTCCGCGGCCGTAAGCAGCAGCGATGGCCGGATCCGTGCCGCGATGAACGGCCGCGTGGTTGCGGTTCTGGTCAAACTGGGAGAACGCATCACAGCCGGTCAGCCGGTCATTACGCTGGAGGCGATGAAAATGGAACACGTTCATTCTGCCCCGATTTCGGGCTCGATTTCTGCCATCGATGTCACGGAGGGTGAGCAGGTGACGACCGGAAAGATTGTTGTCGAGATCGACGCCTCGGGCGCGTGATTTTCTCGTGATATCTGGAAGAGACACATCCTCGGCCTACAGAAAAGTTCAAATGAACATCCGGGGGAAACGGTACACAGGGAGGACAGAGAATGGCGGGCATACATTCGCTCGATCGACTGATCGGTGACGCGTATCCGATTTTTGCCACGGAAGCCGACGTCCGTGCCTTCGAGCAGGTCCCTTACGCAGACCGCATCGCCGCCCAGAGTACCTACGATGCAATCAAGCTCGGGGCAGCCAGGAATCCTGATGCGCCCGCCATCCAATTTCTCCCCAATGCTGAGCCGGCAGACACGCCAATCGTCATTTCCCACCGCGATTTCGTCGCGCGCGTGACGCAAGCCGCCAATATGTTCCACGCGCTCGGAGCCGGCAGCGGTGACGTGGTGAGCTTTCTGCTTCCGCTGCTGCCGGAGGCCTTTATCACGCTGTTCGGCGCCGAGGCTGCCGGCATCGCCAATCCCGTCAATCCGCTGCTTGAGCCGCATCAAATCGCGGAAATCCTGGAGGCCGCGAACACCACGATCCTTGTCGCCCTCGGCCCGGTGCCCGGCACCGACATATGGAGGAAGGTGGAGCAAATCCGCGGCAAGTTGAAACACCTCAAAGCCATCGTGCAGGTCCACGGCCCCGGCGATCCCGCGAACAAGATTTATTCCTTCGGTGATCTCATCAAGGCGCAGCCTTCCGACAGGCTTGTCAGCAACAGGCGGATTTCCGGCGACGAGATCGCAGCTTACTTTCACACCGGAGGCACCACCGGCACGCCGAAGCTTGTCTGCCACACGCACGCCAATCAGGTCTATCAGGCCTGGGCCTGCAATCTCCTGCTCAAGTCGAGACCCGGAGCCAATCTGCTGTTTGGCATGCCGCTGTTCCATGTCGGCGGCTCGCTCACACAGGCCCTGAGCAACCTGTCAGCAGGCAACTGCCTGGTCGTTCTGTCGCCCGCCGGATGGCGCAATCCCGCGGCCATAAAAAACATCTGGGGTCTTGTCGAACGCTTCAAGCCCGAAATACTGTCGAGCGTCCCGACGGTTCTGGCTGCGACCCTTGCCATCCCGCCCGGCAACGCTGACTTGTCGAGCTTGCAATGCGCGGCGGGCGGCGGATCAGCCATTCCCGTGGCTGTCGGCAAGGCGATCGAGGAACGATTTAGGATCCCGGTTGTGGAAGTCTATGGCATGACCGAGACCTCGAGCGTTCACACCATGGCTTACCTCGATCGTCCCATCCGTCTCGGGTCTGTCGGCCTCCCGGTGCCCTATAGCCGTGTTCGCATCGTCAAGCTCGACGAGCACAATCACGTTGAGCGTGACTGCGAGCCCGACGAGATCGGCGTCGTGCTGATGGCTGGACCCGGTGTCTTCCGCGGCTATCTCAACGAAGTGCACAACAAGAGCGCATTCGTGGACGGGATTTGGGTCAACTCCGGAGATTTGGGTCGTCTCGACAGGGATGGCTACCTCTGGATCACCGGCCGGGCAAAGGATCTCGTCATTCGTGGCGGCCACAACATCGATCCCGGCCCGATAGAGGATATCTTGTTTCGGCATCCCGCCGTCGGCTTTGCTGCCGTCGTCGGTCAGCCGGACCTTTATGCCGGCGAGTTGCCGGTGGGCTACGTGCAATTGAAGTCAGGAGCAAGTGTCCAACCGGGCGAGTTGGAAGCCTGGGTCAGTGAGCGGACGCCCGAGCGCGCCGCCGTGCCCGTGCAGATCATCCCGATCGATCCGATGCCGCTCACCGGCGTCGGGAAGGTGTACAAGCCCCAGCTTCGGTGGGACGCCGCCAAACGGGTATTCACCAACGTTCTCTCGCCACTCGTCGCAAGAGGCATCACCTGTCAGGTCGAGGTGGGGCTCCATGGCACCCATGGCAGCATCGCCACGGTCACGATCGCGCAAGTCCCGGAACCAGCGCGCGAGGCCATCGCCGACGAGGTGCACACCTTGCTCGCCCCGTTCGTGATGCGCCACCAGATCGTCTATGTGTAGTAATGCTGCCGGGGCAGCGAGCATCGAGGAGCTGTCCAACAAATTCGTCATGGCCGGGACATAGGCGAGCGGAAGCGACGCCGTCCTTCGGAGGAGGCGAGCGGAAGCGACGCCGTCCTTCGGACGGCTAGACCCGGCCATGACGAAAAGCGCCGTCGATCAGTGCACGCCGCCCGTCACGTGCAGCGTTTCGCCGGTGATGTAGGAGGCATCGTTCGACGCGAAGAAAGCCACCGCCGCGGCGATCTCCTCGACCTTGCCGATCCGCCCCATTGGCGTGATGGACTCGATCCATTTGCGCATGTCGCCCTCGGCCAGGCCGGCGGAGACGACGCCTTCGGTGGCGATCATGCCGGGATTGACGGTGTTGACGCGGATCTTGCGCGGCGCCAGTTCCTTTGACAGCACCGAGGAAATGGCGTCCACCGAGGCTTTGGTTGCGGTGTAGACGGCGCTGCTCGGCGGCGCAATCGTCGACACCCCGGAGCTGATATTGATGATGCTGCCGCCGGCCGGATTGAAGTGGCGCACGGCCTCCTGCGACACCAGCAGAAGGCCGAGCACGTTGAGATCGAAATGCTTGTGGAAGTGTTCGGCCGTGATGCCGTCCAGCGGCGCGAACTCGTAAAGGCCCGCATTGTTGACGAGGATGTCGATCGCGCCGAACGCCTTGACCGTCTCGGCCACCACTGTTTTCACATCGCTGGCGTCGGTCAGATTGCCGTGGACGGCGACGGCCTTGCCGCCCTTGCCGGTGATGGCAGCCACGACGCGGTCGGCGGCCTGCTTGCTGGCGCTGTAGTTGACGGCCACCGCGGCGCCCTCCGCGGCGAGGCGGACCGCGATCTCGGCGCCGATACCCTTGGATGCGCCGGTTACCAGCGCCACTTTGCCTTCAAGTCTCTTGGTCATCTTGCTCTCCATGATCGCGCGGACGCGCTATTGTTCAATAGTTCAGTAATAGTGAACTATTGAATGAGTTCAAGGGAGGCGCTATATATTTGGGCATGGTGCAATTTGTTCACCCCTCGCGCGAGGACATCACATTGGCGGGAGTGCTGGCAGCGCTCGCCGACCCGATGCGGTTGCGCATCGTCAAAAGCCTGCTCGGGCAGAACGACTGCATGTCCTGCACCGAAGCCGCCCCGTGCGCCGGCATGGCCAAGTCGACGCTGTCGAACCATTTCCGAATTCTGCGCGAATCCGGCCTGATCCAGACCTCAAAAAAAGGCGTCGAACACCGCAACGTCGTGCGCGAGGCTGACATCAACGCGCGGTTTCCAAGATTGCTGAAGACGATTTTGGGATATTCGGAGTGAGGGAGTGATCATCGGACGCGCGTTCGCGCGACCGCTGGCTAATCCACGTTGCGAGGGCGCGACAGTCGTTCAACAGCGCGCGCCCGACGGAGGCCAGAACCAACATGCGAAAGCGAGTTTTGACCGTTCTCGGTGTGTTGCTGATCGCCGCTTTAGCGATTCCGACGGCCACGATCGCGCGTCACAGCCGCAAGCCCGCGCGCGCGGCTGTTCCGGCAACCCAGCAGCCTCGCCACACCCGTCACGGGCCTTCCGCGCCTGCGGTCACTGGCAATGAAAGCTGCGATATCATTTGGTGCTATCGAGACTGAGCTTGCGGAATACGGCTATGCTGCCGCGAAGCAAGCGTAGCCCGGATGAGCGAAGCGACATCCGGGGTCTTCGCTTTATCAATCCCGCATATCGCTGCGCTCATGCGGGCTACTTGCTCTTGAACCACACTCCGACAGACAATCTGGATCCGGCATTCGCTATGGCCAGCCGACATCGGCGCGAGCTTTTTTGCGGCAGGACAATCAACCCCTCACCGGTGCCGTCAATGTTCGAGCCCAGCGGCGCTACCGTTGTGAGCATCGACGGGCCCCGTATCGCGGCTTTGGCGCAGTTCCTCCTTTAGTTGTCCCACCTCCCGTTCCAAGCGTTCGATGCGATCGAGAGTGTAGTCAAAGCTGGTGTAATCCATCGCTTGCAACCAGGCGAAGACGGCCGCGAGGGCGCGACGAAATTTCCCCTGCTCTGGGACCAGATGGTTCGCTGTGTCTGTCATTGGCTCCTCAGATTAAATTTCGATGCATTTCGCGTACTGCCTTCACAGTTGCGACCAACCGCCGTCGACCGGAAGTTCGACGCCGGTCATGAAGGTCGCGTCGAACGCGAGGAAGAGGACGGCCTTGGCGAGTTCCTCCGGCGTTCCGAAGCGCTTCATCGGAATGGCTTCGCGCATCTGCCCTGTGAGCTGGGCGGCCATGTCTTTATCGGGCATCGACTTGCCGACGATCGGCGTTTCGGTGGGGCCGGGCGACACCGCGTTGACGCGAATCCCCCGAGGAAGAAGCTCAACGGCGAACATCCGAGCGAAGGATCGCAGCGCAGCCTTGGCCCCTCCATATGCGGCGAGCATGGGCATCCCCTTGACGTTTGCGGTCGAGGTCGTGAGGACGACGGAAC
>NZ_JBEKCZ010000177.1:0-11223 GCF_050014615.1 Bradyrhizobium sp.
TGTCCAGTCGTTTGGTGACCACGCCGATCAGGAACGCACCGGTGGCGCCGACGCCGCCTGCCTCGGTGGGCGTGAAGCGCGGTAGGAATGGCAGGCCGTAAAGCCCGCCAATGACAAAGACGTTCATGCCGACCGGCGGATGGATCAGGCCGAGTTCCACCGTCATCACGATGATCACGCCGAACCAGATCGGATCGAAGCCGAGATGGGAAATGACCGGAAAAATGATCGGCACCGTCAGAATGATCATCGCCATCGCGTCCATCAGGCAACCGAGCACCAGATACATTACCATGATGACGGCGAGGACGCCGTAACTGCCGAGCCCAAGACCGGTGAGAAATTCCGTGACCTTTTGCGGGGTCTGCGTCACCGTCAGGAAATATCCGAAAATCAGGGCGCCGATCAGCACCGTAAACACGGCCGCCGCGGTGCGGGTCGCCTGCAGCAGCGAGGCCAGGATCTTGTCCTTGTCCAGTCGTTTGGTGACCACGCCGATCAGGAACGCACCGGTGGCGCCGACGCCGCCTGCCTCGGTGGGCGTGAAGCGCGGTAGGAATGGCAGGCCGTAAAGCCCGCCAATGACAAAGACGGCCCGGCGAAACGCTCGCGCCATGTGGTCTGCGGACCGGTCGGCAGGAAGCCCGGCCGAAAATAGCCGATCAGCCCGATCGTGATCATATACATGGTCATTGCGAGCAGGCCGGGAATGATGCCGGCGATGAACAGTTTGCCGATGTCCTGCTCGGTGATGATGCCGTACACCGCCAATACGGTCGAGGGCGGCAGCATCGCCCCCAGCGTGCCGCCGGCCGCGATCACGCCGGTGGCGAAGGATTGCGGATAGCCGAAGCGGCGCATTTCCGGATAGGCCACCGCCGAAAAAGTCGCAGCCGTTGCCACCGACGATCCGCAGATCGCGGCAAAGCCGCCGCAGGCCGCGACCGTGGCGATCCCCAGGCCGCCGCGCAAATGTCCGACAAAGCCGTTGGCGGCACGGAACAGATCGCGGCTCATGCCGGAATTGCTGACGAACGTCCCCATCAGCAGGAACATCGGAATGACGCCGAAAGTATAGTCCGTCACCGTGCGCATCGAGGTCTGGCCGACCAGTTTCAAGGCCGGCGTGCCCCCGACCAGATAGCCGAAGCCCGAGACGCCGACGAGGCCCATCGCCATGCCGACCGGCACGCGCAGCAACATCAGCGCAAACAACGCGACGAATCCCAGAACAGCGACGGCGTCGGTGCTCATGCCGCTCTCACTCCGTGCCCGCGATTTTGGGGTCGTGCATTTCTTCGGGGTGAAAGATCAGGCGGTAGGTCCGGATCGCGATCAGAAGCACCGCGGAGACGTCGCCGGCCCATGCGACCGCGAAGAACGGCCAGGTCGGCAGGTGCATATCAAATGTCGTGACATTGTCGTTATAGGTGCCGCGCACCTTGTCGAACAAAGTCCAGGTCTGCACCGTCACCACGAACAGCAGCACCAGCGTCGCGAACACGTCGATCCAGCGCTGGTATCTCGGACCGACATTGCCCCAGATCAGATCAACCGTGATGTGGGTGCCGCGATAACTGGTGGCGGCGATGCCCCAGAAGATCAGGATGCCCAGCAGCAGACGCCCGATGTCGAACGAGTCCGGAATCGAATAGCTGAAAAGATTGCGCAGCAGGACCGCGATGAAAATATTGGCGGCGACAATGCCGACAAAGCCGGCCGCAATCCATTCGATCGTGTCGATGAAACGATCCATAGACACGCGCTTCATTTCCGCTCCACACGGCCGGGGGGTTGCAGGACGAAGGCACGGCGGCGGAAGGATTTGCCGCCGTGTCAATATGCAGGGGGTTGTTACTGCGTCAAGGCGTTGTATTTGGCCAGCGAAGCGCGCAGTTCAGTCAACGCCGCGTCCGGATCGGTCCCGGTCTTCTTGACGCTGTCGGCCCAGGTCTTGATCAGCGGTTCGGAGGCCTTCTTCCATAGCGCGGTCTGCTCCGGCGTCAGCTGGTAGACTTCCTGACCGGACTCGGCCTTTACCTTGTCGAGACCGGCGTCTTCGAACTTGCCCCATGGTTCGCCGACGCGGCCGGCGGCCTCTGTATTGCAGTTGTCGTCGATGGCCTTTTTCTGCCGGTCGGACATCTGGTCATACTTGTCCTGGTTCATCACGAAGGCGAATGTCGTGACGTAGAGCGGCGCGTCCATCTGATATTTCGTCACCTTGTCGATGCCGAACAGCACCAGTGATCCCCACGGGAAGGTGACGGCGTCGGCAACGCCGCGCTCGATGATGTCGCGAACTTCCGGCGCCGAGGACTGGACGTTGGTGCCGCCGAGCAGCGTCACGAAATTCGCAATGGTGGCGTCGGCGGGACGGATCTTCATGCCCTTGACGTCATCCGGGACCAGGATCTTCTTGCTGCGCGAGTGGAACGATGACGGCGCATGGATGAAGGCCAGGCAGAACTTGACGTCCTTCATCTCTTTCCCGGCGTATTTGCGGTACCAGGCGTCGAGCCCCATCGAGCCGCCCTTGGCGTCCGACATCAGGAAGGGAAGTTCGCCGGCGCCGATGATCGGGAAACGGCCGGGCTGATAGCCCGGATTGATGTAGGTGACATCGGCGATACCATCGCGCGCCATGTCATAATGGTCGAAGGCCTTGCCGAGTTGCTGCGCGGGGTAGACCTTGTACTTGATCGTTCCGCCGGATTCCTTCTCGACTGCTGCGCCCCAATCCTCCAGCGCCTTTTGCAACGGATGCGAGGCCGGCACCCAGTGCGACAGTTTCAGCTCAAAAGTCTTCTCCTGCCCGAACGCAGGCGTCACGCTGGCCGCCAACAGCAGCGCCAAGAGCGTTTTCCTCATCGACATCGTCTCCCTCGTGGCATCAGGGCTTAAAACCCTTTTGTGGATATTGTTATATGATATAATCATCATTGCAAGCCGGCGCAGCACCGTCCGCGATGTCAACGTTTAAAGGCTATAACGGCCAAGGGAGCAAGTATTGCGGACAAAAGTAGCCATCATTGGCGCGGGGCCGGCGGGATTGCTGCTGGGACAATTGCTGCACGCTGACGGCATCGACAACATTATCCTGGAACGCCAGACCCCGGACTATGTGCTCGGCCGCATCCGCGCCGGCCTGCTCGAGGAAGGAACAGTGGCGCTGCTGGACAAGCTCGGCGCCGGCGCGCGCGCGCACCAAGAGGGCCTGGTCCATAACGGCATCGAGCTTGCCTTTGGTGGCGCGCGTCATCGCATCGACATGAAGGCCGCCACCGGCAAGACCGTGATGATCTACGGCCAGACCGAAGTGACGCTCGACTTGATGAATGCGCGTCGCGCGGCCGGCCTGACCACGGTCTATGAAGCCAGTGGCGTCAAGCCGCATGATTTCGACACCGATCATCCCAGTGTGTCCTACGACAAGGATGGCGTCAGCCACGAGATCGAATGCGACTTCATCGCCGGCTGCGATGGATTCCACGGCGTCAGCCGCGCCAGCGTGAAGCCTTCGGCGATCGAGACCTTTGAGCGGGTCTATCCGTTCGGCTGGCTCGGGATCCTGTCGGAGACGCCGCCCGTCAGCCACGAACTGATCTACTCCAACCATGCCAGGGGATTTGCGCTTTGCACCATGCGCTCGACCCATCGCAGCCGCTACTACGTGCAATGCCCGCTCGACGATCACATCGATCAATGGCCGGATGAGCGGTTCTGGGACGAGTTGAAGCGGCGGGTGGATCAGGAGGCGGCGGACCATCTGGTCACCGGGCCTTCGATCGAAAAGAGCATCGCGCCCTTACGCAGTTTCGTCGCCGAGCCGATGCGGTTCGGGCGCATGTTCCTGGCCGGCGACGCCGCCCACATCGTGCCGCCGACCGGCGCCAAGGGGCTCAACCTCGCCGCCAGCGACGTGTATTACCTGTCGGGGGCGTTGCGCGAATATTACGAGGAGAAATCCTCCACCGGGATCGACGGCTATTCGCAAAAAGCGCTGGCGCGGGTCTGGAAGGCGGTTCGCTTCTCGTGGTGGATGACCTCGATACTGCACCGGTTTCCCGACACCGAAGGCTTCGGGGCAAAAATCCAGCTGGCCGAGCTGGATTACCTCGTCAGCTCGAAAGCCGCGGCGACGTCACTGTCGGAGAATTACGTCGGCCTGCCGTATTAGGATGTCGCAAGCTGAGCTTACGTATTGGTGGCCGTCATCACCCGCCACCGGGTCGCGCCTACGGCGCGCCCGATGACAGGCTCCAGCGGGGCATCCAGTATTCAAGAATGTTGCGATAGAAGCGAGAGGCTGCGGCGTACTGGATACCCCGCTTTCGCGGGGTATGACGGCCTGTGAGATGTCGCCACATCTCGTTTCAATCAGTCGCTGAAATCTCGTTTTAAACTTTGTAGGCGGTGCAATTCGCGCCGGGATCGCGTTCAGTGGCGAACTGTATTGCCAACGCGCGAGTACTCTACATGACGGCTCCGGAGATCCCCGAAGGTTTCGAACGGCAAACCCGGCCCAGTCCGCTGACCGATCCGTGGGAGCCGATCTACTCCAAGCAGACACCTGATGCGATCATTCTGGGCCTTCGTCTCGCCAAGCCGCACACCAATGCGCGTGGCTTCGCCCATGGCGGGTTGATCGCCGCACTGACCGACAAGGCGATGGGACATAGCTGCGGCCACAAGATGCGCGGCGCCATTTCGCTGGTGACCGTCAGCATGTCGATCGATTTCATCAGCAGCGCCCAGATCGGGCAGTGGCTCACGGTCGAAACCGACGTGATCAAGACCGGCAGCACACTTTGCTTCGCGCAATGTCTGGTTACCGCCGACGGCGTCGCCATCGCACGCGCCAACGGCACGTTCCGGGTGGTGAAGAAGAAGGAGTAGCAGGCGCCATGCCCCGATGCGCCGGTTGGTGCATGTGAGCGCGCATCATCCCCTCCGTCGTCATGCCCCGCCACCGGGTCTCGCCTTTGGCGAGCCCGATGACAGGCTCCAGCGGGGCATCCAGTATTCCGCGGCATTTGTGAGAATCGAGATGCCAGCGTTTACTGGATCACCCGCTTTCGCGGGTGATGACAGTGATTTGTGGAACGCGCATCGGGGACCGCCTCAACGCCCGCCGAAATGCCAGTCGCTGGTCTCGGTGACGAGATCGATGAAGGTGCGCACCTTCGCCGACAATAGCCGCGAGGTCGGGTAGACGATGTGGATCGGCAGCGGCGGCTGCTCGAATTTCGCCAGCACGATTTTCAGCCGGCCGGCCTTGATCGCCGCCGCCGCCTGATAGGCCAGCACCCGCGTCAGGCCGCCGCCCCGCTCGGCATACTGGATCGCGGCGTCGGCGCTGTTGGTGGTAAAGCGCGGCGTGGGCGTGAAGCGAATCTCGCTGCCGTCCCGGACAAAATGCCAGTCCGGCGACGCCGTCGTGGCGCCGAACTGAATCGTCTGGTGCGACGCGATGGCCTCCGGCGTATCAGGCTCGCCGCGCCGCCGAAGATAGCCCGGGGAGGCGACCACGATCCGCCGCATCTCGCCGACATGGCGTGCCACCAGGCTGGAATCGGCGAGGTGGCCGATACGAACCGCGAGATCGACGCCCTCCTCCACCAGATTGACCATGCGATCCGATAGCCGCAGATCGCAGGACACTTCGGGATGGCGTTTCAGATATTCCGACATCATCGGACTGACATGGAGCCGCCCGAATCCGATCGGCGCCGAGACCACCAGCCGTCCGCTCGGCCGCGTTCGCTCATCCCGCGCCGAACCTTCGGCTTCCTCGACATCGGCGAGAATGCGGCGCGCACGCTCCAGATAGCGCGAGCCGACATCGGTCAGCGTCACCGACCGCGTGGTCCGCTGCAGCAACCGCGCGCCAAGACGATCCTCCAGCGCCGCAATCAGCCGCGTCACCCCTGACGGCGACAGTCCGAGTTTGCGCGCCGCCGGCGCGAACCCCCGGAGGTCGGCGACTGCGACAAAGGCCTGCATGGCGTCGATGCGATCCATGGCATTATTTCATATATTGCAATGATGAAGTGTCAATCCTTAGGATTGTTCAAATTCCTGAAGAGCACACTTTAGCGGGGACGGCAACGCCTGCTTTCGGGACTTCCAGGAGACACGCCAATGTCAGACCTTCGCAGCTATTCCAGCGACGTCGCATTCACCCCGGCGGTGAAGGAAATCCAGACCCGCAAGGGGTCGCGCGACGCCTATGCACATGTCGAACAACGTGGTGGCTGGCGCACCGAGGTCGATGAGAACCTGGCGGCGTTGCTGGCGCAGACCAACAGCCTCTATTTCTCAACCGCCAGCGCCGACGGTCAGCCCTATATCCAGCATCGCGGCGGCCCCAGGGGATTTGTCAAAATCCTCGACAACACCACGCTCGCCTTCGCCGATTACAGCGGCAACCGGCAGTACATCACGCAAGGCAATCTGGCGGAAAATCCGAAGGCCCATATCTTCGTGATGGATTACGCCCATCGCCGCCGGGTGAAAATCTGGGGCGAGGCCCGCGTGATCGACGACGATCCGGCGCTCCTGACATCCTTGATGCCGCAGGGCTACAAGGCGCGGCCCGAACAGGTGATCCTGTTCAAGATTTCTGCGTGGGACACCAATTGCCCGCAACACATCCCGCAGAAGTTCGACGCCGCAGACGTCGCGGCGGCGCTGGCGACCCGCGATGCGCGGATCGCGGAACTGGAAGCGGAACTCGCCACCTTGAAGGGCGAGACCGCCCCGGCGCATTAGAGCCTGATCGGTTCTGATTCAGGCGGCCTCTCGCAGCGGTATCCAGGCGAAGTCCGGGTAATATTGCAGCATCATTCGATCGACATAAGCGGTGAGATTGCGGAATTTTTCGGTTTCCTCGCGCAAGGTCGAAACGAAGAACGGCGTCAGAATGCCGGACAGCGCCCCGAATGCAGTGGCGTCGGTGCCGCAGGGCGTGTCGCCCATCAAATACGGCTTGTCCCCGAGTTGAACCGACAGCGCAAACAGTGAACGCAGGGCAAGATCGATGCCCTCCTCCGGCGCGTGGCGGCCGAGACCGCTGATGAGATAGTTCTCGGCGACCCGGAATTGCGCGTCCTCACGCAGCTTCTCGCGCAGATGCTCCGGCGCCGCATCGAAGAAGTGGGCGGGACCTTTTGCGAAATTTTCGGGGTCAACCCAGCGCGCGCCGACCAACGCCCAATAGACGTGATGTTCGATCATGCGTTCGAACGCCCAGGCCTGCGCGCGCTGCTGCAGATTGAGCGGAGCGTCGAAATCGAAACCGTATTTGCCTTCGATATGCGCGCGAATGAAGGTGGAATCGGCGATGCGCTCCGCGTCGTCGACGATGTAGGGCAGTTGCCCCTTGGGAGAGGCCGGAGGCACGGCCTTTTCCTTGCGATAGGTCAGACCGGCCATCTTCAGCTGGACCTCGGTCTTGGTCACAAAAGGGCTCTTTTCCGGCAAGCCGAAGCCCTGGCCAAAGCCATACAGAATGATCACGACAGCGCTCCCGATTTCTTGAGCAGGCGTTTCAGGCTAGCCATCCCCTGCTGCCACCGTGGTGTCAGCAGCGGCAATATCGCCGTCCAGAAGTCGAGGCCGTAGAGAATGATCATGGACAAAATCCTCTTGGTTGGAGTGTTGTCCCGGTATACTTGCCAGCTGCTGCCAACATGCTGTCAGCAGTGGCGAGGCCGTACCCTGAAAAGCGAAGCTCCGAGAGAAACCTCATGAGACGTGCCGACCGGCTGTTCCAGATCATTCAGGTGCTCCGGCGTACCCGGAGCCCCCTGACGGCGGACGCGATCGCCGCCGAGCTCGAGACCTCGAAGCGGACGATCTACCGCGACATCGCCACCCTGATCGGGCAGCGCGTGCCGATCCGCGGTGAGGCCGGCATGGGTTACATTCTGGAGAAGGGATTCGACCTGCCGCCGCTGATGCTCACCCCCGATGAGATCGAGGCGGCCGTGCTCGGCGCGCAATGGGTGGTGGGACATGCCGATGCCGTACTGGCCAGAGCCGCCGCAGACCTGATGGCGAAGATCGCCGACACCGTTCCCGAACGGCTAAGGCCGTTTGTGCTCGAACCCGCCAGCCGCGCCCGTCCGGGCTGGCACCGGGAGCCCGACCGCATCGACATGTCGCGGACGCGGGCGCAGATTCACGAGGGCAAGAAAATCGCGCTGCGCTATCGCGACGAACATGGCCGCGACAGTGAACGCACGATCTGGCCGATCGCCATCGGCTATCACGAAGCCGTGCGGCTGCTGGCGGCATGGTGCGAGCTGCGCAAGGATTTTCGCAGCTTTCGGACCGACCGCGTGGTCGATGCCGTGCATCTCGACGAAAAATACCCGGAACGGCGCGACCTGCTCAAGGCGAGGTGGCGAAGGAGCCTGGTCTGGGAAGCTCCAAGCGATAGCTGATATCGGGCCGGTGCGCTTCGCCGCCGTCTTAAAGAGAAAACCGGTTTCCACTTTGCCGGATCATGCTCTAAACCGTGAACATGAAGCCAAGCGATCCCGCGATTGATGCCGAAAGCCCCTGCCAGGCCTGCGGCGCCTGCTGTTCGTATTCCGCGAACTGGCCCCGCTTCACCACCGAGGACGATGCGGCGCTGGATTTGATTCCGGAAAAATTCGTCAATGAAAGACTATCGGGCATGCGCTGCGACGGCGAGAGATGCTCGGCCCTGTCGGGCAAGGTCGGCGAGGCGACGTCGTGCGTGATTTACGCGGTGCGGCCTGAAGTCTGCCGAACCTGCATGCCCGGCGATGCCGAATGCGCGATGGCACGAAAACGGCACGGCCTGCCGGCGTTGGCGTAATTTCATTTCCGTCGTCCCGGCGAACGCCGGGACCCATACCGCGTGATCTATCGATAAGGCAGCGTGATCGCCACCTTCTTATAACATTTGGCTTCAGGGATTATGGGCCCCGGCATTCGCCGGGGCGACGGGGAGCTACGCCGTCACGGCTTCGGCGAATTCTTCGTCAAGTTCATCGTCAACCGGCGAGAACGTGCTGAGCGGCTTGGTCGAGAGCGTGATCGGCTTGCGGTGGCCGTAGGACGACGACGGCGTCAGCCGCGTTGCCGGGGCTTCGCGCGACAGCGCATAAAGGGTGGAACCGACGCGGCCGCCCAACTGGATCAGTTCGCGCTCGCTGCAGCTTGCGGCGATCGACAATGCCAGCGAGTGCAGATGGCTTCTGCGATAGCAAAACAGCGCCAGCATGGCCCGGACATCGGAGGTGACGCTCTCCACCAATTGGGGCAGGCCGTTTTCGTTGGCGCGGTACATCTCACCGAGCAATTCATCTCGGATTGGGCAAAAATCGTTCTCGAAGGCTTCGCGGCTTGAAAACATTTTGAAATATCTCCCAATGCGGAAGATGCAGTGCAATTCTCTAACGAAAGGTTAACCACGGCACCCGGTAGTCGTACGGGGAGCTTGAACGGAACCGCCGGCTGGGACAGGGCGCGGCCCTGATTCGCTGACCCTACAGCGCGTTGGCCTTGATCCAGCCGGCCACCGCCCGGCCGATCGCCGGTCCGGAATCTTCCTGAATGAAATGGGAGCCGGGAACCGTCACTTCGGTCTGGTTTTTCCAGCTTCGGCAGAAATCCCGCGGCGCACCAATCAGAATGGCCCCGGGCTCGGCATTGACGAACAGTTTTGGAATGTCGTTCTCGGCCATCCATTGCGAATAGGCGGCGGCGATCTGCGCCACATCGGCCGGCTCGCCTGCGATCGGAATCTGCCGCGGCCAGGTCAGTGTCGGCCAGCGGTCCAAAGCCTGCAAAAACGGCCGCCGATATTCCGTCATCTCGGCCTCGGTCAGTTTCCGCAACACCGACCCCGGCAATACCCGCTCGATGAACATGTTGCGGTCGAGAATCATCGCCTCACCCTTGTCGGAGCGAAAGCCCTGGAAGATAGGCGTCGCGGCTGCGCTCCATTCGTCCCATGAGGCAATCGGCCGCACGATCCCCTCCATATAGGCAATGCCGCGGATCCGGTTGCGGTGACGGTTGGCCCAGTCGAAGCCGAGCGCCGAACCCCAGTCGTGCACCACCAGCACCAGGGATTCCGCCGGGCCGATCACCGCATCGATGAAGGCCCCGAGATAGTCGCGGTGGGTCGCGAAGCGATAGCTGTCCGGACCGGGATTTGGCAGCTTGGCGGAATCGCCCATGCCGATCAGATCCGGCGCGATCAGCCGGCCAAGTCCGCCGAGTTCGGAAATGACGTCGCGCCAGAGATAGGACGAGGTCGGATTGCCGTGCAGAAACAACACCGGCGCCCCCTCGCCGCGCTCGTGGTAAGCCATGTGGGTGCCGAGCACATCGACGGTCTTTTTTGTGAGCGGGGCTTCTGTCATGGATTCTTCTTGGGTTCTCTCGATGGATCGGAGCGACCCTGTGAGCATGCCGCGCAGCCGGATTTAACGCAAACTAGCATCGCGCTCGTTCTGTCGGCGAGCGGCGGTCAATGGTCTCCCCCAATGTCTCCTCCATTCACGATTTCCGACCTGCGACAGCGCCCGGCGTTTTTCGATACGGTGGCCGATCGAATCTGGCGGGCGTGGTGGAAGCCGGACAATTATCCACTCGGCCATATTACCGGTCTGCTGCGGGAAAACATCGCCGACACGCCGATTCCGCTGGCGCTGGTAGCCCATGATGGCGAGGAATTTCTTGGCACCGCCTCGGTGATCGCGTCCGATCTCAAGGAGCGGCCGCAATTGACGCCGTGGATCGCAGCGGTGTGGGTCGAGCCGCGGGCGCGCCAGCGCGGCGTCGGCAGCGCGCTGGTCAACCGTGCAACACAGGATTGCTTCGCATTGGGATTTAGCCGCGCCTATCTATGTGCGCGGCCACAGCGGTCGGCTCTTTATGAAAGACTGGGCTGGATTCCGATCGAACGGGACCTCGGGCCACATCAACTGATCGTCTTTATCCGGGATGCCAATCCGGCCGGCGGCGGGATCAACCGTTCGCCGCCATGAAAATCGACAGGCCGAAGCCGGTCAAATGATGCAGCGCCTGATCCACCCCGATCAGCGTCCAGAACCATGGATGCCCGGACTCCAGCGTCACGCCGAGGTTCGAGGCGCACAATCCCTTGGCGCGGTCGACCGTGATGTGAATGGCGAAATCGATCAGGGCGACAAACCAGAACCGCGGCGCGACGACAAG
>NZ_JBEKCZ010000178.1:0-17600 GCF_050014615.1 Bradyrhizobium sp.
CCGGCGTGCCAGCAACTCGCTAAAGCCGCGACCGGAAAAAAGCTGGAAGTCGGCATTTGCCCCGGGTCGCAAGACCCCAACCTCGCGGCCGCCGATGATCGATGCGGGCGTCTTCGTGACTGCTGCTGACCACGCGCTCATTTCCGCGTCGAGATGGCCGATGCGGACCCCGCCACCAAACACCTCAAGCGCATCGAGGTCTCCGAATGGATGGTACGTGTCGCGGCAATTGTCGCTTGCCAATGCGATGCTGACTCCGGCCGCCCGGAGTTCCCGCAGCAGCGGGATGCCGCGCCAACGCGGCGTGGCGCCGGGCAACCGACCCTGCAAATACTGGTTCACGAGCGGAAGGCTGACGATGTTGAGTCCGGCTTCGCGCACGAGCCCGATCGTCCGCGCGGCAACGGTTTCCTCCTGAACCGATAGGCTGCAGCAATGCCCGCAGACGACCTGCCCGCGGAATCCGCTGCGCAGCACCGCTTCGGCGATTTGCGCCAACGTGGTTGACGATGCCATGCCGGTCTCGTCGACATGCAGATCGACATCGAGGCCGCGCGAGTGCGCCAGCGCGAACAGCCTGTCGAGCCTGCCTGCCAGAATGGTGGGATCCTCTTCTTCAGTGAGACGGAACGTGAGTCCTCCCAGCCGTCCCCCGGATTCCGCGATGATGTCGACCAGCGCGGCGTTCTCGGCGTCGTCGTAGAGCTCGGGGCTGACAAGAGACGTTGCCTGCAGGGCGATCCGCCCCGACCAGCGGTCGCGGAGACGACGGAACACGCCGAAGCTGATCTCCGCCTGGCCGGGGATGAAGCAGTCTATGTGCGTCCGGATCGCCGAGGTGCCATAGGCATAAGCCGCCTTCAGCGCAAATTCGAAGCGCGCTTCCACATCTTTGGCGCTCCAATTCGCGGCCGTATCGGCACGGGACTTGGCGCGGGCGGTTTCGATCGTACCGTCATGATTGCTTGCGCGTGGCCATATCTGACCTTTGTCCAGATGGGTGTGGAGATCGGCAAACGGCGGCCACGCCTGTCCGCCGTCTGCGTCAAAGACCGGTGCGACAGCCGGCGCTCCGGCCGGCAGGATTTCTGCAAGCTTTCCTCTGTCGACGACGAAGTCCACTTTTTTCAGTCCCTCAGCATCGGCGGACGCGGGCGCGCGCTCGTCGAGAAGGCTTGCCGGCACATTCACATTCGATACATGAATGCGATCGCCCTCGGGCCAGTTCTTGCTCACTTTCATTGCCAATTTCCTTGCTTCATAGTCGTCTCAACGCTTTCAAGAGTCGCAGTGGTGTCATCGGCACTTCGTTGATGCAGGCGCCGAGCAGGCGAATCGCGTCATTCACCGCTTTCATGTTGGCACCGACGGCGCCGGTGGTGCCTACCTCACCGGCTCCCTTCGCGCCCAAGCTCGTATGCGGCCAGGGGCGTTTCGACATGTTCCCCGACTATCTCAGGAAGATCGGCGGCTACGGGCAGGAAATAGTCGGCAAAGGTGCCGTTGGTCAGCTGGCTTTCCTTTTTCGATAAAGGCTGAGTCCTTCAGGGACATGGCGCGCTGTCAACAGCAAGAACGATGTGCTCCGCGCCGAAGGGCAGGAGCTGTTCCCGTGTGATCAGTGGCGCCATCGTTGAAGTCTCTGGTACCGAGAATTGGGGAGGAGCTCATACGAGTCAGACGCGAATCTCGTCGCAGAGATAGCGATTGATTAGGTAGGGACGCGCCGCCAGGCCAGGGCAGAATGAGGAAACGACTGGCTCAAGGCGGACGAAGAGATCGCGCCACTCGGCGTTGAGATTTTCGAGACGATCGCGCGCCGCCTCGGCTTCTCGTGCCAGCTTTGCCATATCCAGGGTTAGCAGACGCCCGTCGCGAACCACAAAGGTCCCACCGATCATCACGTGGCGCACCGACGTTGCATCCTCGACATGGACGAGCTGATTGACGGTCCAGTTGTGCGGAATCCAGTTGATGGCTCCGAGATCCACAAAGACGATGTCGGCCTTGTAGCCCGGGGCCAGCAAGCCGGCGTTGGAAAGCCCGAGCGCCTGCGCTGAACCGACCGTCGCGGCATGATAGATCTCCTCGACCGTCGCCCAGCCGCGCGGATCGGGGCCCTGCACCTTCGAGACCATCGACGCGTAACGCATGGCCTCGTACATATTCTGGTTGTCGGAGCAATTCGCTCCGTCGGTACCGATACCGACGTTGACGCCGATGTCGAGCGCGCGACGCAGTCGAAAGTGACCGTTGCCAAGCCGCATGTTGCTACCGGCATTGTGAGCCAGCGATGCGCCGCGATCCGCCATCAAGCGGAAATCATCGTCGTCCAGCCACACCGCATGGGCCGCCGTAAAATTCTCGTCGATCAGGCCCAACCCGTCGAGATGCGAGATCAGCGACTTGCCGTAACGCTCCATACCGACCACGGCCTGCACTTTGCTTTCACCGACGTGACTGTGCATGGCGACGCCATATTCCCGCGCCAGTCGCGAGCAGTCGCACATGAAGCTGTCGCTGCAGTGAATAGGAATCGTGGGGGCAACCGCGGGCCGAATGTCCTGCGACGACCATGTCCAGCGATCGAGGATCGATCCAATGGCGGCGATCGTCCGATCGCTGGGCCCAAGCCTCAGCGTATCGACCTTCTGCCTGAGATCGTCGGGCAGGGCGTCGCGAAGGCCCGGGATGGCTTCGTAGAAACTATGGTCCGCCACCATCGGCGCCAGCACGGCGCGCATCCCTTCGGTGGCAATCGTCAAGGATGGTGGCTTTTACGCCGAGGAATATCTCGACGATCCCGCCGTCACGGCCGACCTGGTTGCGTTGCTGGCGCGAAAGCTCGAGACCAATCGTCTCGCCGGCTTCGTCATCGAAGGTACTACGCCCTATGGCAAGATGACGTCGTCGGTCCGGCAACGGGTGCTGCGAAAGGCCATCCACAGCGGACTTCCCGCAGTACGCGTGGGTCGCGGTAACCCGGAAGGTTTCGCCGACCCGGATGAGTATTTCATCGCGGGCTCCAATCTGACGGCGACAAAGGCCCGCATGCTGCTAATGGCCTGCCTGCTGAAATTCGGCAGTCTGCCGCCGGCGAAGAATCCAGATAAGCCGACGCCGGCCGAGCTTTCTTCAATCAGGACGGCTGTCGCGGCCTATCAGAAGATCTTCGACACCCACTGATATTCATGTGCGGTCTCGCCGCTGCTTCTAAAATGGCGCCGCTCGCGCCAGTGCGCCAAATGAACGCGAGGCAAGGTGGTCGGGAGTCAGCGTTGGAAATCGCGGTCATGGGGTGTCCTCCATCGGCATGAAGGGGCTGTGGTAGAGTTTATTGAGATCGCGGGTGCAATAGGCGGCCCCGTGTGACTCGAGGCAGTCGTTTGCCGACCGATAGCACTCCAGAAGGCCGCGCTATCTTTACTCGCGCTTGCTATCGAGAGAACCACGCTCCGGCAGTGGGCATATGCCTCGCATGCTTGTATTTCACCCTTAAGATACAACTGGAGTATTGGCAAATGCAGTGGCATGCAGGAAATACGTGAATTAAAATCCCATCGCCGCGCCATCACTGCGCGGGTCGGTTGCGCCTTCGAACATTCCATCCGCATGCCTCACCACCGCGCCGGCATGGCCCATCGTTGACGTGAAATCTTCCAGCATTTCGACGTTGTGGCCGGCATCGCGCATCGCCTGCACGACGAGTGGATCAAAACGAGATTCCAGTTTCAGCGTCACGGTTGAGTCGCCCCAGGTCTTGCCGAGCAACCATCTGGGCGCGGTAATCGCCGCCTGCAATCCTACCCCGAACATCGCGTATCGCGAGAACACCGCTGATTGGCTTTGTGGCTGACCTTCGCCGCCCATATTGCCATAGACCATTCGCCGCCCATCGTTGAACAACGCCATCGCCGGATTGAGTGTGTGAAAGGGTTTGCGGCCCGGCTTGAGCACACGCGGCCCGTTGCCATCGAGAAGAAAACTCGATCCGCGGTTCTGCCAGATGATGCCCGAATTCTCTAGCACGCAGCCCGAACCGAATTCGAAATAGATGCTCTGGATAAAGCTCACCGCGATGCCGTCCTGGTCTATGGCGCCGAGCCAGACCGTGTCGCCGCGATTGGCCGGCACCGGCCACGCCAGCGCATGCTTGTACGACACGCGGGAGGCGAGTTCGTCGAGAATATCCGGCGTCAGATAGTGCTCAGCTTGTTCCTTCATTAGTGCCGGATCGCCGACGATGCGGTCTCGCACCATAAACGCCTGCTTGGTCGCCTCCACAATGCCGTGCAGATATTCAAACGTCTCGGCTTCCTGAATCTTAAGCCGTTCGAAGATCGCGATTATCATCAGCGATGCGAGGCCTTGCGTCGGCGGCGGGAAGTTATAAAGCGTGGCGTCTTTAACCGCGACCGACAAAGCTTCGCGCCGCTGCGCTTTCTGCGCAGTCAGATCCTCAAAGGTTACTGGCGAGCCGCAGCGCTTCAAATCCGCCGCGATCTCCTTTGCCAGGGTGCCGGTGTAGAAATCCATCGGGCCATGCTGACCGATGTGTTTTAGCGTTTTGCCGAGCGCGGGCAGCTTCATGAGCTGGCCTTCCTTCGGCAGTTTCCTGTTCAGACAGAATGTTTCGACGAAGCCGGAAGAGTCCTTCAACTCATCGAATTTTGTTCGCGTCAGTTGTTCCTGCGTGGCGGTTACCGCAAATCCATTTTCGGCAGACCATACCGCGTCCTCGACGAGCCGTGACAGTGGCAGCTTGCCACCCATCTCCTTGTCGATGGCGATGACTTCGGCCCAGCCGGATAATGTACCTGCCACGGTATTTGCGGCGAGGGGGCCGCGTGGCGGAATCGTGCTCAACCCTTTGCGTTTGTAGAATTCGACTGTCGCCGCTTGCGCCGCCGTACCGCAGGCATCGATCGCAATCGGCGGCTTGCCGTCCTTCGAGATCAGCCAGAAACCGTCGCCGCCGAGCGAATTCATGTGCGGATAGACCACGGGCAAACTCGCTGCCATCGCCAGCGTCGCCTCGATGGCGTTGCCGCCTTCGCGTAGCACCCTCAGTCCCGCTTCGCTGGCCAGATGATGCGGCGAGGTGACCATGCCGCGGCGTGAGCGTGGCGTATTGAGCATCGTTCAATTCCATCTGTCGTGGGGAACGCAGTCGTAGGAGCGGGCCTTGTCTATGCGAAAATAGTGCGCATGACAAAACGAAAAATGCCCGGCACGAGGCCGGGCATTTCCAGGGGCATCGAAAGTTTATTCTGCAGGCGCCATTTTCGCGCCGCTGAACGTTCCCTGAAACCAGGACGATCGCAACGGCTTGAGCACGAACAGCGCCAGCAGACCGGTCAAGATGTCCATCGCGATGATGATGCTGAACACCGGCAGCCAGCTTCCGGACGACTCGTGGATCAGCGCCGCGACTGGTCCGCCGAGCACCGAGCCGATGCCTTGCGCCATATAGAGGAAGCCGTAATTGGTGGTCGCGTTCTTGGTGCCGAACGTATCGGTCAACGTGGATGGGAACAGCGAGAAGATTTCGCCCCATCCGAAGAACACCACCCCGGACAGCAGCACGAAGGCGACCGGATTGTCGCGCGATGCGAGCATCGCGGCGATAGCGAGGCCTTCGAAGATAAAGGCGATGCCCATCGTGTTTTCGCGCCCGATGCGGTCCGACACATAGCCGAAGAACGGCCGCGTCAGGCCGTTGGTGATACGGTCGATCGTCAGCGCCAAAGGCAGCGCGGCAAATCCCCAGATCACGAAGCTGGCGACGCCGAAGTCCTTCGTGAAATTCGCGAACTGCGAAATTACCATCAGCCCGCCCGTGGACATCATCGTCATCATCAGAAACATCAGCCAGAAGATCGGCGTCTTCAGCATCTGCTTTGGTCCGTAATTCATTGTGGAGGTTGAAACCATCGCCGCGACACCGCTCGTCTCACCCGGCTTCGGATCGCGCAGACCCAAAGCGGCCAGAAAGCCGACGGTTCCAAGGATGGCGCCGAATGTCGTCAGTGTGCTCTGATAGCTCGATGTTGCCAGCATGTCCGAAATCGGGAATGTGGTCAGGATCGCGCCGAAGCCGTAACCGGCGGCGACCATGCCGGTTGCGAAACCGCGCTTGTCCGGAAACCAGCGCACCATTAGGCCGACGATACCGACATAAACGAGGCCGGTGCCGATTCCGCAAAATAAGCCATAGGTTGCATAAAGTCCGGTCAGCGAAGTGATCTGCGCGGAGAGCACCCAGCCGAGACCGCATGGTGCTGTTCTACGGTGGATACGCAATTCAGGTCGATAGAGAAAATTTTATGATCCCGGTCGATGCGAAGATTTGGAGCGAGTCCGATGTAGAGCGCGATGGTGTCGGTATTGAACCATTGTTGTCGCAACTCAATCAGGCTTGCGGAGGCGCCGAGATCGTTGTGATTGACGCGTCGCGTCGCAACCCGTTCGAACGACGCTTCCGCGAATATTCACACGGATTGGCTCCGATCGATGCTCCCGACAATGCGTTGGTCGTCACGTCCGAGTTGCCTGATCAAATTGCTTATGATTCAAGTGGCTGGAACAGCGTTCTGGTATCGGAGCTACTCAAAAAGCTGAGTGCGCCAGGCGGCAGCATCGACGCTATTTTTAACGACGCGTTGTTGGATGTGGCTCGGAAATCTCACGGCGAACAGGTACCGAAGGTGTCGTCGTCCCTGGTCGAGGATGTTAACCTTGGTGCGCCAGCCACTCATAATGAGAACTGAACGATCATGTTCTATCAATCCGTCAGGCCTAAGCCTGCTACCGCGTTGCCCGCATACGCCGGGCAAACAGGAAAAGCCTGTGGTGCGTACCACTAGAATCCAGCCGGTGGTGGTCCCCGCAATGCTTTCGGCGAGGCATTTGCGGCGAACGGCCATAGGAATCCAGCCGGTGGTGGTCCCCGCAATGCTTTCGGCGAGGCATTTGCGGCGAACGGCCATAGGCTGCCGGAGAAGAAGTACGCAGTCGACTTTTTCGCCAGCAGATCGGAGCACCGCATGTGACGCAGAGATATTGCTGCGGAATCATCTTAACTTCTTCGATCGCCTGAAATGTAAGATGGCGGTCGTAAAGCACGTCGGTACTTTGTAGCGCACGATTAGATCCGTACGCCGACGTTCGAGAGAAAGTTCTTGGAACCAAACATAACTGAAGCGGTAGCAAATTGAGCTGCGGCCTAAAATCAACCTCGCTTTCTGAATCACAATTTAATGGTGCGGGGAGATTTTTTGCCTAGGTTTTCCGCAGAGTGTTGTTTTCGGATTTGAATGATCATGGTTTCCGAGGGGATGCGGTAATGCACGGAAAAAGGCGTTTTAGGGAGCTTCAACCGTCGGCGCTGCTTGAGTTGGGCAGTCACGCCGCTATGGGTGTTGCCATCGGCTTGGCGTTCACCTTCGTGCTGACCTTCATCGACGGGTTCGGCGTCAAGGCGTTGATCGATCACAGCGAAGATCCCAGAACTACGATGATTGTCTTCATAGGTTCGTTTGCGTTGGCGTTCGGTGTCGGAGCGACCCTCACCGGTTTTTTGCTAATGACGACGAACGAATCTTGACGCTCCGGCCGCTTTAGGTTCCGGTGTAGAGCATCGCGCGATTTGCAAAACGGCAAATAATCCGTGGTTCCTTCGCATCTACGTGCTGACGATGTCCGACAACAGACGGAGATACAGAGGATGAGCGGATAGTCACACTCGCGTACAGCAAGTGTTATTCGATCGCGACTTTGTTCATCTCTCACGTCTCCTGGCGGGCTTGATCAACTTTCCGCCGCAGGCAGACGAGCAAAGAGTTCTGATTGGGTAGGTTAGAAGGACCTTTGCTGCAGCTATGAGAGGACTTAGCATGAAACTATCTTGCCTTATCTACATGACTGCAGCGGCTCTATTGACAACGCCCGCCCGGGCAGCAACACCGAACTACGATGGCGCGTGGAGTCTGACCTTTGTGACGCGGCAAGGCGCTTGTGAACCAACTTACAATTTCAGCGTCAACATCTCTAATGGTCTCGTAAGTCACCCAAATCTCGTGAGATTCAGAGGTAAGGTCACAGGAAGCGGGTTGGTACACGCATCCGTCGCCGTCCAGGACAAGTATGCCGCCGGCTCCGGCAAGCTTACGAAGAGCTCTGGACGCGGTACCTGGAACGGCCACGCGGGTGCCGCGCGATGCTCCGGATACTGGACGGCAGAAAAGTCCTAAGGAGCACCCGGTCACAAAATCGAGCGAAAGACCATCGAGGTTGACGGGATATCGGCAAGCTATCTGACGGCGGACGATCTGGGCCGTGCGGAATCGCTTGGCGCACCGAATGAGCGGCTCAAAAAGCGACTTCTTGACTTAGGTCCGCGACGCGATCGGGAGATAGAGGGCCATGGTGGTGCCGCTCGCTGAAGTGTGCTCGATCCGGGCCGAGCCTTCGATCGACCGGGCAAATGCTGCGACTCTCGCCAGCCCCAATCCTGTTCCGCTGGTCGCGCTTTTCGTCGTAAAATAGGGGTCGAACGCTTTCGCCGCTACGTCAATATCCATCCCCGCGCCGGTATCGTGAACACGCAGAATAACGCTCGACCTCGCGTCGCGAATTGCTTCTATCGTCACCCGTCCGCCCGCGGGCATGGCATCCCGAGCGTTGATGACGAGGTTCAGGACGACGTTTTCGAGTTCGCTCTCGATGCAGTGAATTGCCGGCAGATCCGACGCGACGGCGATTACCAGCTCATTTGACGTGCCGAGTGCCCAGCGGAGAGACGCATTTAGTCTTTCGAGCATCTTTCCGATGTCAACGGTGGATATGCCCTTTTCAGGGGCGGGTGGAATTCGCTGCAGCTGCCGTAAAAGCGCGTTTGCCCTGTCTACGGCTTCGCTAATTTTCCCGAAAATCTCTGGAACCTCGCCGGCGCGCCCCTCCCGGATGCGGTCCTGGGCCACCCAAAGCCCGCTTAAGAGGACCTGTAGGATGTTTCTGATATCGTGAACAGTTCCATTGTGTACGAAGAAGCGCTCATCGCGACCACTTTGGACCGCGAGGTCACCGGCTGCCTCCGACGTCGGCCCAGCTGCGTTAGGCGATCTGGCGAGATTGCGCAGGGATATTCGCTCTTCAAACGTTTTGATGGCCGCGTGCCCATCAAGCGGCCTCAGGGCGGTGTTCAGATCCGGCCATCCAAAGTTTTTGGGGAACGCTTTCATACTCGACCTGTCCAGCCGAGTAGCCTGGTGTTGGTCCACGAAAACCCCGCCCATTTTGATCCTCCTGGTGATGACAAAATATCCGTCGTTGCCATTGTCGAAAGCGCAGCGTGGATGATTACCTTGTCATGCGTCAGAATCGTCAGGAGCCGCTTCACCGCGTGCATCTCGACGTTGATAGCTAGATTAAATGATCGAGATTGAGCCTCAATCATACGGTGGTATAGAAAAGGATAGGTGACCTATACGGAGGTTTGTTGCTTGCCGTTCACGTCCCACCCTTCTGGACTTTAGCGGCGAGCTTTCGGCTCGACTCCCGTTCCGCTGTGCGCCACGGACACCATTACGCCGCTGGGGTCGTGAATACGGGATTTCATGCAAAGCACTCGCGCGCCATCCTTGGCGGTCGTCGAATCGATTTGTGATTAAGTTGAGGAGCACCCGCCGCACCTGAACGTGATCTGCTTTTACCCCCGGCAGCTGTTCGTTCAGCTCGGCCCGGACACTCCATAAGGCTCAAAGGAAGCCGGCGCTTGAAGCGGTCTGCCGGCCACGGCCGCCGAAAGTTCTTCGATCTGGCGAAATCGTGAGAGGTGCCTATTGCCTGCGAGGCCATGGGGCCATCGATGTCGTCTTGGAAATCGGGCGCATAGGTGCGCTGGATGCTGTGCGTGGCGTTGACGCCGCGGGCTCGCCGATCACGCCCGTTTGAAGTTGCTAACATGCTATTTAACGGTGATGACGAAAAGCACTCCTATCTCAGCGATGGATAGGAGAATGTGTTATGATGAACCTCAGATTGATTGGAGCGGCTACATTTTTGCTCATGCTCGCGACGCCGGCGATGGCAATGCACCAACGCTACGGTCAGGTCATTCGCAGTGAGTTGCCCGAGCGAGCTGCGCCAAAATATAGCTACGGCTCGACTTATGGAGCCTACAACTTCAGCCCCCGGGACGACTTCGCCACTGACCACAACATCGACGATCTCGATCTCGATTTCGACCGCAGGAACACCTTTAACTAGCGCGTGTCCGACGGTGATGATGTATTCCGCCGTCTGCCACAACAGGCTGATAATCAGCGCGGCGATTACCCCGGGACACATCGGCCCGACCGGTGATGCGATCCTATGGGCTTAGGCACCCCCGAGGTGTTCCGCGGAACCCGAAACGAGTTCGTAGCAGGCCGTCTTGTCAGATCCGAGTTACGGAATAGTCATGCGACTTCGCACAGCTATCATCGTCGGCGCGTTTAGTTTCGCCGCTTCAGGCGCGATGCTTCTGACGCCGCCGCAATCGGGGGGCGATATCGTTCCTTGCCACGAGGATTTTCTCGAATCAGCCGCGTTCATTGACGTCTCACTGCAGGTCGTACGACAAGACTCTGCGACGGAGAGCGATCAGCGAGCACCGCCGCTATTTGGCATGGAAGCCGAACCCGTCGCCGGAGAGGTCGCGACAAAATGGCGCGCCGTCGAAGCCGAGATCGATCGTGAACAACAGGTATTGGCTCGCTGCCGCTCGCAAGAAGCATGCCCCGTCGTCGCACAAAATCTGGCCGATATCGTTGCTGAAGGCGCCGGCCGCTCGAGCCTCGCCCGTGTCGGCTTGATTAACCGAGCGGTCAATCTTTACATCATGCCCACCAGCGATGAGGTGCAATGGGGCGTGTTGGACCACTGGAGCTCTCCCTTCGAGACTCTGCAAACCCAACGCGGTGATTGCGAGGACTATGCGATCGTGAAGTATGTCGCGCTGCTACAGGCCGGCCTGTCCCGTGACGATGTGAAGATCGTTATCTTGCGAAACCTCCTGCCGAAGGAGGACCATGCGGTCGTAGCCGCGCGCGTGACTGGGCAGTGGCTGATCCTGGACAACCGCCGCCTCGCGCTGGTGCGCGATACGGAGATGGTCGGATCCGTCCCAAAATTCGTGCTCGATCAGAACGGCACACGACGTTTTGTCACGGCAAATCGAGACAGGCGCCCGCAAGCGTCTGGCTTTTACTAACCTGGAAGCTGATTGCAGGTTGAACGCGGTATCATTCAGTCGTGTGAATGCGCTGCGCCACGCGGCACTTCCGTTCGCGGTACTTTGGTGAGAATCCGTTCCGGCCGCAGAAATGCCGCGCCCGCCGCACGGCGCCTCAGTGCGGCGGTTGCACCGCGCGGCGATGCAGGTCTTCAATCAACCGCCATTCGCGCTCGGTGGCACCGGGTCGTACCCCGCGGGACCTGACGACCCGTCGTAGTCAGGGGAGAACTCGTCTCGGGGGTAGAAGTTGAAGGCTCCGTTAGCCGAGCGGTCACCGTTTTCTAGCGTATCTCGGACAGGCAACTGACTGTAAAAGACTCGACCGTCGTTGTGGTGATAGCGTTGGTGCATTGCCATCGCCGGAGTCGCCAGCACAAGCGAAAGTGCTGCCGCTCCAATTAATTTGAAGCTCATTGTAATTTCTCCTGTTCACTGTGAACGAACACCAGCGCGTTGGTGTACAGCTGATATAGGGGCGCGGTTCGGCATCGCCGCTAAATCGCCTGTTAGAAACTTCAAACGGGCGTGATTAGCGTGCGAGTAGAACGTTATGATCGATTATCTGCGGCCGTTTGTTGCGGTCGAATCGGGCGGCCGCGTTCAAGCATGCCTGACGTTCGGTTGAAGTTTCTAACGAGGAATTTAGCGGTGATGACGAAATGGATTCCTATGTCTGGCTTGTCACACAAACCAGGAATAGGAGAACCCCAATGACCAAAATGAAAACGCTAAGTGCTGTCGCAATTCTTTCCGCCGCATTCGCCACGCCGGTTTTTGCTCAGAGTGCAATCGGGCCGGGCTACGGTCAGGAGTCGCAGCCCGTCACGAACTATCGTGAAGCGTATGATCAGAAGTTTCGCGACGCGTATGATCAGTCGGGAACGCCCTTCTGTCGACATGCTTTGACGAATGAAGAGCGCCGGAACGTCGAGGACTTTGGCTTCAGTGGACGCGACAAATCGAGAGTGGGCGGTGAAGACCCCTCCCTTCACCCGGCGGACTGACGGCCGGATGGCCGCTTTCAAAATAACTCTGGAAGCAACTCGCCCTCAGCAAGCTCTGCAAAATCCGAATTTTCCTTCTCCCTACGGTACAACATCATCCCAACCCTAAGAGGGGCAGGGTGGTGTTGTACCGTAGTTGCCAAGCCCGCACACTCCTTCGTCACATCAAGTGATAGTTGCTAAATCCCTTTTTAATCGAACTCCCGGGCAATGCGGATCATCTTACTCACAAGGATGGCAACCATCTCTTGATAGAATATTCGGTTGCGCCGGCAGCATTATGTCCATTGCAGGCGGGTTCAAAACCATGATCGAAGCGCTTCCCTTTGATTATGGGAGCCTTGGATTATGGGGCCTTGGGTGGTCCGATTTGCTGCTCTGGATCATTCGTACTCATAGCTTGTTTGAGAGAGCCCGAGGACTTGGTAGATATCAAACCTTTTGTTGGCCTTGGCGGCGTCCTCATCGCGGCCATGACGTCCGAGTTTAACGATCAGGTCACAGGCATTGCGCTGATCGACGTCCGGGGAGCGCTCGGGATCAGCCACGATTCGAGTACCTGGATTGAAAGCTTGTACGTGTGGGCCGAGATCGTCGGCATGGCGATTTCGCCATGGTTGGCGATGACCTTCACACTTAGGCGTTGGACACTTTTTGCGATCGCGCTGTGCGGAGCTTCGAGCGTTCTGATCCCGTTCAGTCCGAATATCGAGGCGATCTACGCTCTGCGGCTGCTGCAGGGGCTCGCGGGAGGCCTGATCATCCCTCTCCTGATGACCACGGCTTTTCGCGTCCTCACGCCGAACATTCGGCTTTACGGCTTGGCCGTCTACGCTTTGACCGCAACCTTCACGCCCGCGCTGGCTGCGACGGTGACCGCGCTTTGGACGGATATCGTTGACTGGCGCATCGTGTTCTTGGAGGCGATCCCGCTCTGCTCGCTGGCCGGCGTTCTCGTCTGGTACTGTCTGTATCAGGACCAGCCGAAATATGAACGGTTCCGAATGCTGGACTGGCGCGGCGTGCTGCTTCTGGTGATTGGGACCGGAGCCTTGAGCACGATGTTGTATCAGGGCAACCGGCTGGACTGGTTCAATTCAAGTCTGATCTGCGTTCTAGCGCTGGTGAGCGCCTTCGCCATCCCGTTGTTGCTGGTCAATGAGTGGTTTCACCCTTTGCCGCTTCTCAAGCTGCAGATGCTCGGCCGGCGCAACTTCGCCTACGGTGCGCTCGGTCTGTTCCTGTTTTTGATCATCAGCCAATCCGGCTCAACCGTGCCCCTGCGATACTTGCAGGAAGTTCAGGGTTACAGACCGTTGCAATCGAACCTGATCACGCTGGAGATCGCGGCGCTGCAACTCGTGATGCTGCCCGCCATGGCGTTGCTGCTGGATTACAAGCGGGTCGACTCGCGCCTTGTCAGTGTCGCAGGGCTGGGGTTGATCCTTGCATCTTGCGTTGGTTCGTCTTTTCTCACGGTCTATTGGAACCGGGATCAATTCTATGTATGGCAGCTGCTCCAAGCGATAGGTCAGCCGATGGTGATCATGCCGCTGCTGATGATGACCACCAATACTGTTGCCGGCCCGGCGGAAGGCCCTTTCGCGTCGGCGATGGTCAACACATCGCGCGCCCTCGCCGAGGCAACGGGTGCATGGTTCCTGGAGCTGATCGATCGTTGGCGCAATGCGCTGCATTCCGACCGTATCATCGATGAGGCCGGCCAGGACCGCTGGCGAGTGATCCAGAGCAACGGCGTGCTCCCGCAGTATCCGCCGCTGCTGCTGCCGGACGGCCAGCCTCGCGTGCCGAAAAGTCTGGAAGCCTTCCAACACGTCGTGGAGCAGCAGGTAACGATTTTGTCGACCAGCGATACGTTTCTGATCCTCGCGGCTCTGACCGTGTTCATGATGATCGTGGTGATGACGTTACCGGTCCGTACCATGCCGCCGCGTATCCACCTCGCGAAGCAATAGGAGGCTGCATGGTAGAGATTGTAGCCAAACTCGACAAGCGCCGAGCCGAGCCGGAGGGGGACGAGAAGCCAGCCGCAGTTCCGCCGCTCAAGGACGAACAGAAATCTCAGCCGAGGGATCGAAAGTCCAACGATGGAAAGGTGCAGGAAGTCGACACGTTTCCCGCGCCTCTTCCGCGCTGGCCCCTCGTTCTTGTCGGATTCATCGTGGCGATCTTTGCAGCGTTGGTCCTGTACATCATCTTCCGGCCATGCCCGGATGTCTGGACGGACGATGCCTATGTGATGGTCCATTATGCCTCGATCGCACCGCGCATCTCCGGTCAGGTTGCCGCAGTGGCGGTCGACGACAATGACGCGGTCAAGGCTGGACAGCTGCTTGCAACCCTCGACCCACGCGATAGTCAGACCGCCGTGGCGACCGCCGAAGCGGCGCTTGCGCGGGATATGGCTCAGTTTGGCGAAGTATCCGCTAATGTGGCCCGCCAGCCCTCGATCATTGCAGAGCAGCAATCCGCCGTCACTTCAGTGCGGGCCAAGCTCGACTTCGCGCAGGCCAACGCGCGCCGCTACGGCAATCTCGCCGTGACGGGAGCAGGCACGATGCAGGAGCATCAGCAGGCCGACACTGCTCTGCAGCAGGATCAGGCGTCGCTGGATAGTTCTCAGGCATCACTCGACGCGGCGCGCCGGCAACTGGACGTGCTGACGGCGCAGATGTCCGCAGCGGAGGCCACCGTCAAGCTGGACCAGGCGCAGCTCGATCAGGCCAGGCTCAATCTGTCCTATACACAGATTCTGGCTCCGATTGACGGAACCGTGGGGGAGCGATCGGTACAAGTCGGCAACTACGTGAGCCCCGGGGCGACATTGATGACCGTGGTGCCGCTCGACCAGGTCTATATCGAGGCGAACTATCGCGAAGTGGAGCTGCGGCACGTCCGCAGTGGCCAGCCCGTAACCATCCATCTGGACGCCTATAACATAGACCTCCGCGGAACAGTGGACAGCATTCCTCCGGCCTCTGGGACTTCGTTTGCGCCGATCGCACCGAACAATGCCACGGGCAATTTTACCAAGATCGTTCAGCGACTGCCCGTTAAGATCGTGGTATCGTCCGGACAGTCTCTGGCCAAGCTCCTGCGTGTCGGCCTGTCCGTGGAAACCACCATCCACACCGGCCTCGAGGATGTCGTGTACGAACAGATCAGATCAACCAAGCTGGTGACCGGACCCTGATCGATGCGTGTGTTGCCGTTGATGGCATACCTGTCCGTCCCGATGCTCGGCGTTGGATTGACGGGTTGTACCGTCGGGCCGGACTATCAGGGTCCAGAGATGGCCGAGGTGCCAAGGCGCACGTCGCCAGAGACCCCGAGCGTGCCCAGCCGTACGGTCGAGGGCGAGATCGACCAGACCTGGTGGAAGAGCTTCCAGGACCCTCATCTGTCCTCGCTCGTCGAAAGGCTGGTGGCCCAAAACCTCGACCTCAAGACAGCGGCGGAACGCGTGATCCAAAGCGTGGCCCAGCGCCAAGTCGCAGTCTCTCAAGGATTACCCCACATCGAGGGGCAATCATCCAGCACCTATAACCGACAGAGTCCGAATGGCACGCTCTCTCTGCTCACGCCCGCGCCCGGCGCGCCACTGGAGTACAGCCTGTTTCACGATGGCGTGACGTCATCATGGCAGTTGGACCTGTTCGGTCGCGTTCGTCGCGCCGTGGAAGCCGCCGACGCCAGCGCCTTGGCCGCAGTGGAGAACCGGCACGGCGTCGCGCTCGCGGCGTTGGCCGAGCTGGCGCAAACCTACATACAATTGCGCGGAACGCAGAACCGTCTTGCAATCGCCAGGCGCAACCTCCGTCTGGCGGAGCAAAACGTCGATTTGGTCAACGCACGTTTTGGCAATGGGGTCGCCACCACGCTCGATTTGGCGCAAGCCGGCGCGCAGCAGGCCACCATCGCCGCAACCTTGCCGCCGCTGAGAACCCAGGAGGCAGAACTCATCAACGCGGTGGGGCTGCTGCTGGGCGAAGCGCCTCGTGCGCTTGAAAGTGAATTGCGCAGGCCGCGCGCGCTCCCGCGCGTGCCGCGGCGGGTGCCCGTGGGGCTGTCCGGAACGCTGGTGCGCCGCCGTCCCGATGTGCGCGAGGCCGAGGCGCAATTGCATGAAGCCACCGCGCAGACAGGCGTCGCGGTGGCCAGCTTTTACCCGGACGTGGCCTTGAACGGGGCGGTCGGCGCGGAAAGCTTGCACCTGACCAATCTGTTTTCCCCGGCGTCGACCGCATTCAGCGTGGGGCCGGCTGTTTCCATTCCAATCTTCGAAGGAGGCCGGCTGCGGGGTACGCTGGCGCTGCGCGAGTCGCGACAGCGGGAGGCGGCTATCGCATTCCAAAAGACGGTATTGCGGGCCTGGCAAGAGGTCGACAACGCGCTGACCGCCTATGGCGAAGCGCAACGCCGACGTACCGATGTCGCCCGCGCTGTCGCTCAGAATCAGGCCGCGCTGCAAGCCGCCCGACAGCGTTATTCGGAGGGAGCGATCGCGTTCTTGAACGTCAACTCGACACAAGCGCAGTTGCTGCAGAGCGAAAACGATCTTGCGGACAGCGATACACAGATCGCGGTAGATCTGGTCAATCTCTATCGTGCCCTCGGCGGAGGATGGGAGGTCGCGGATGTCCCCGATGGTGCAGATCGCGCGCGGCGACAGACCGCAACACCATAAAACGCCGCCGCCAGATCTCTAAATTCGGGCGGTCGCTGTCTCGATTCAAAACCAGGACATTTCGGCGAGTGGGGAGTCCGGCGCCGGCTTATCGAGACCTTAGTCGAGAACAGCCCCGGCAAATGCCGGAGCCGTTTTCTTCGATACGTCGTAGGTCACCGACCAGCGGGTCCCGACGCCATCTCGCCATTGGCGTAATTCGTCCAGTACGACTGCTCTGCGGTATAGTCGGGTGCGGCATAAGCATTGCTGTTTTGCAGTTGCTTCCAAGCCGCCGCGCGGTCCTTCGCTCGGGCGTCGTGGTGTTCGGAGGCCGCCGCCGCTTGCGCGGTTAATACAGCAATTAGCGGAACAACGAGCAGGGTGAGAACTTTCTTTCGCATTGTCATCTCCATTCTTGTTCGCGGAAAATCGCGGATTGCGACCTTCGCATCACAATGGGAGGTGCTGCCGGGCGCAAAGTTCTCAATTAAAAAACAATTTTTATTTCTTCGCGCGGGGGCTTCATCAGAATTTCTAAGCCTGAGGCAGTAATCCGCTGGCAGCGCTGCACGCAACTCATGACGCCATGAAAATTTGGCTTCCTAAACCAAAATTTAATGTCGGTGGC
>NZ_JBEKCZ010000179.1:0-10706 GCF_050014615.1 Bradyrhizobium sp.
GGGTTTGTGTTCGACCCCCGTTACAAGGATTTTCCGTTCGCCGCGCTGACGATGGCGGTGCTGCCATTGTCGCTGCTCGCGCTGCTCAATCGTCCGCAGCAGGGCGCGCGCCCGGTCAGCGAGGCGGTATTCGCAGGCCTGTTTGTGATCGCTGCGCTGTTTACCGGTTTCAACGAAGGGCCGAACAACTGGCAGTCGCTGTGGACCAGCGCGCTGTATTTCCTGCTCGGCGTTACGCTGTGGCAGGCGCGGGGCGTGCAAACCCCAAAATAAGCAGCCCGATCGCCAGACCCGACAGCTCGATATTATAGAGCACGATCCCCAACCCCGCGGCGATCACGCCGCCGGTCATCAATACAATCGACGGCCGGATCAGGTGCAGCGCTGCAATCACCAGCGCGGTGATGCCGAACACCGAGTTTTTGTAGAGCACGGTCGCCAAAGCCCGGGCCTGGCACAGCATGGTCTGCAGCCCGGCGTCGCAGGCCAGCGCCACGGTCGAGAACTCGATCGCGAGATAGCGCAGATAGAGCGCATAGCCGACGCTGAGGAAGCCGACGACCATGAGCCATTGCACCTGATAGGGCGTCAGCCGAAAGGGAGTTTTTTTCACGGGCGTATTTTCCGGCCAAATGGAACCAAGTGGGATCAAGTCGAAATCGGTTGGCCGCAGCAGGATGCGTCCACCCATCATTCGCATTTGACCGAATATGCGGGGGAATTGGGGGCGGGACAACCCGGGCGCCGCCGGCTCGTCCTGTCCGGTCGCGAAAACGCCTTAGGAATCGATCCCAAGCCATTGCAATAACAGGAGTTATTGGGGACTCCGGCCGAAAATCAGCGACAGCGTCGAGGGCTCAGGTTTCTTGGGCGGCTCGTCTTTGGGAGCCGCGGCGTGCTTGGAGGTATAGTGCCTGTTGTGCGTGGCCGGCTTGGCTGTCGTCGTTGTCGGGGCAGGTTGATCATTACCGTTCATGGCCAGGCGTTGGCCGTCGAACACCGTGGTCTCGCAGGGCCGCTCGTTGGCAATCATGCCGGCGCAGATTTTCGCCGCCGCGGCCGCATCGGTGAGCGGTCCGGCCACCAGCCGCAGCTGCATGCCAAGTCCGGTATTGCTCTCCTTGATCACGATGATCGGGCGCAACGCCGCCAGCGGTGCATTGGCTCTGGTTTTGAGCAGCCCGCGCCACAGCGCGCGCAGTCCGCCGACCGAATTGGCGCCGCCGAGATCGACGGCGAATTCGGTGCGCTGGACCTTGGGCAGTGACTCCGTGGCATCAGGCGCGTCGTCGGCCGCGGGCGGAACTGAGGCAACCACCTCCGGCATTGGCGTCGCTGTAACGGTCGTTGTAGCCGTCGCTGTAGCTGTCTTGGGCGGGGCGCTGGGCTCGATCAGTTTTCCGGCCGCGGGATCGGGCGGCCCCATCATGGATTTCGAGGCCATCAGCGGCGTTGACATGGTTTCCGCGGGCTTATTCGAAGTTGCCTGCGCCACCGATGACACCGCGGCCGGGGCGGGTTCCGTGGTCGCGGCAACCGCCGGCGGCTTTTCCGCCGTGGCCGTTACTGTCGGGGGCGTTATCGCGGCGGGGGCCGTGGTCGCCACCGGGGCCAGGGCCGGAGCGGGCGGCTGCTTCTGCGCTTCGGCCGGCGCCGCCGCATTCGGAGTAGCAGAGATTGGAGCAGCGGCGGCCGGGGCGGCGGAGGCAGCGGGAGCCGTGGCGGCTTGCGGCGAACCCGTCGCCGCATTCTGCCGCGCGATCGCGCCGGTCACCGAATCCAGACCCTGTTCCAGAACAGCGACGCGGGAGTACAGCCGGTCGCGATCGCCACTCAGGGTGTCGATGGCGGAGGCCAGGCGCCGCGCTTCGCTCTGGCTGTCCTTGGCGACGGTCTGAATTTGCTGCGATTGTCGCAACAGATCGGCGGCTGCGATCTGCTCGTGCCGCGATCCGATCGACGACTGGTTGGCGACCAGCGCGATGATCACGGCGCCGACCGCGCCAACCGCCCACGATCCGAGCCGCCACAGCGCGCGGCGGTCGAATTCATCCTCCTCGGCCAGGAAGCCCGACAACACGCCGCCGGTATTCTCGGTCTCGAAACTGCCCTTCAGATTGTCGGCATCCTTGGCCATCAGAAATTTTCGGCCCCCCTGAGGCCCATCCGAATCACACGGCAAACATTAACAGGAAATGCGCCCCGTTCCTGAATCCACGCACGACCGGACGCCGAATCGGGTTTCCATGACGGGTGAAAACGCTTTATGACGGCGGCGGCGTCATATCAGCCGTAATGGCAAGGGATTCGGATGACCGGCAAGAGTGGTACCGGCAAGACTGCTACCGACAAGACTGGCAGGAGCAGCCTGACCATCGTGCTCGCGGCAGGCGAGGGCACGCGGATGCGGTCCTCAGTGCCGAAGGTCCTGCATCCCGTGGCCGGCCAATCGCTGCTGGCGCATGTGCTCGGCGCCGCCCCGAAGGGAACCGGCGCATCGCTGGCGGTCGTGATCGGTCCCGGTCACGACGCGGTGACCGCAGAGGTCAAACGCCTGCGTCCGGATGCGGCGACCTTTACCCAGCACGAGCGCCTCGGCACCGCGCATGCGGTGCTGTCGGCGCGCGACGCCATTGTCGGCGGCGCCGACGATCTGGTGGTGGTGTTCGGCGATACCCCGCTGATTTCGGCCGCGACGTTTGAGCGCCTGCGCGCGCCCCTGAAGAAAGGCGCCGCACTCGCCGTGCTGGGATTTCGCGCCGCCGATCCGACCGGTTATGGCCGGCTCCTGGTCGAGGGCGGCCGGCTGGTCGCGATCCGCGAACAGGCCGATGCCAGCCCGCAAGAGCGCGCGATCGGACTGTGCAATGCCGGGGTGATGGCGTTCGACGGGCGCCAGGCGCTGGCGATCATCGACAAGATCGGCCATGCCAACAGCAAGGGCGAATATTATTTAACAGACGCCGTCTCGATCGTTCGAGACCTGGGACTGGAGGCCGTCGTGATCGAAACCAGCGAGGATGAAGTGCGCGGCATCAACACCAAGGCCCAGCTCGCCGAGGCCGAGCAGGTCATGCAGGCGCGGTTGCGCAAGGCCGCGCTCGATGCCGGCGTGACCATGATCGCGCCCGAGACCGTCTATCTCGCCGCCGACACCTCTTTCGGCAACGACGTGACGATCGAACCGTTCGTGGTGATCGGTCCCGGGGTGTCGATAGCGGACGGCGCGGTGATCCATTCATTCTCCCACATCGTGCAGGCATCGATCGGCAAACACGCCTCCGTCGGTCCCTATGCGCGGCTGCGGCCGGGGACGTCGCTGGGCGAGGGCGTGCGGATCGGCAATTTCGTTGAAACCAAGGCCGCGACGCTGGATGCCGGCGCCAAGGTCAACCATCTCTCCTACATCGGCGATGCCCATGTCGGCGAGGGCGCCAACATCGGCGCCGGCACCATCACCTGCAACTATGACGGCTTCTCGAAACACAAAACCGAGATCGGCAAGGGCGCGTTTGTCGGCACCAATTCCTCACTGGTGGCGCCGGTCAAAATCGGCAACGGCGCCTATATCGGATCGGGCTCGGTAATCACCAAAAACGTGCCCGACGACGCGATGGCCGTGGAGCGCAGCCAGCAAACCACCCGCGAGGGCGGCGCGGCGCGATACCGCGAGATGAAAACGCGCGGCAAGACGCCGAAAAGCGGCTAGTGGCGGACGTTGTTAAGCGTTCGGCTTAACGCTGTCTCAATTTAACGCTGTCTCAATCCGCAATAATTATTGAGTATCAGGTGATCGGCGTTTCTCGTTAAGAGGGACCTTAAGCCGGTTTGACGGTTTTTCGTCGATTTGGAGATATTGACCCGCATGTGCGGCATTGTCGGCATTCTCGGGCGCGGACCGGTCGCGGAGCAACTCGTCGACTCGCTCAAGCGGCTTGAATATCGCGGCTATGATTCCGCAGGCGTCGCCACGCTGGAAGGCGACCATCTCGCGCGCCGCCGCGCCGAAGGCAAACTCAGGAATCTGGAAACGCGGCTGCGGGCCGAGCCGCTGGCGGGCCATACCGGGATCGGTCATACCCGCTGGGCCACCCACGGCAGGCCGACCGAGAATAACGCGCATCCGCATGCGACCGCCCGGGTTGCCGTGGTCCATAACGGTATCATCGAGAATTTCCGCGAATTGCGCGAAGCGCTTGAGAAAAAGGGCGCGGTCTTCACGACCGAAACCGACACCGAGATCGTGTTGCACCTGGTCGATAGCTATCTGGCCCGGGGCATCAATCCGGTCGAGGCGGTCAAGGCCTCGCTGTCGCAGCTTCGCGGCGCGTTCGCGCTTGGATTTATTTTCGCCGGTGACGACAATCTAATGATCGGCGCGCGTAACGGGCCGCCGCTCGCGATCGGATATGGCGAGGGTGAAATGTATCTGGGGTCGGACGCCATCGCGCTCGGCCCGTTCACCGACACCATCGCCTATCTGGAAGACGGCGACTGGGTCGTCCTGACCCGCGCCGGCGCAACCATATACGACAAAAACAATGCGATCGTTCATCGCGACGCGATCAAGCACAGCGCGGCGACATCGCTGGTCGACAAGGCCAATTATCGCCACTTCATGGCCAAGGAAATTCACGAGCAGCCGGAAGTCGTCGGCCATACGCTGGCGCGTTACGTCGACCTGGCGACCGAGCGCGTGGCGCTGCCGCTGAAGCTGCCGTTCGACTTCAACGACATTCAGCGGATTTCGATCACCGCCTGCGGCACCGCGAGCTACGCCGGTTATATCGCCAAATACTGGTTCGAGCGGTTGAGCCGGGTGCCGGTCGAACTCGATGTCGCCTCGGAATTCCGCTATCGCGAGGCGCCGCTGCGCAAAGGCGATCTCGCGATCTTCATTTCGCAATCCGGCGAGACCGCCGACACCCTGGCCGCGCTGCGCTATGCGAAGTCGCAGGGCTTGCACACGCTCTCCGTGGTCAACGTGCCGACCTCGACCATCGCGCGCGAAAGCGAGACCGTGTTGCCGACCCTGGCCGGCCCGGAAATCGGCGTCGCCTCGACCAAGGCCTTCACCTGCCAGTTGATGGTGCTGGCCGCCATTGCGGTCGCCGCCGGCAAGGCGCGCGGCGAATTGTCCGATGCCGATGAAGCCAGGCTCGTGCACGGCCTCGTTGAAATCCCGCGGCTGATGGCGGCGGCGCTGGCCACCGAACCGCAGATCGAAAAGCTCGCCCGCGATATCGCCAAATGCCAGGACGTGCTCTATCTCGGCCGCGGCACCAGTTATCCGCTGGCGCTGGAAGGCGCGCTGAAGCTGAAGGAAATTTCCTACATCCACGCCGAAGGCTATGCCGCCGGCGAACTCAAGCACGGGCCGATCGCGCTGATCGACGAGAACATGCCGGTGGTGGTGATCGCGCCGTTCGACCGGGTGTTCGAGAAGACCGTCTCCAACATGCAGGAAGTGGCCGCGCGCGGCGGCAAGATCATCCTGATGACCGACGCCAAGGGGGCCGCGGAAGCCACCATCCAGTCGCTGGTGACGATCGTGCTGCCCGACATGGCCGCCACCTTCACGCCGATGGTTTATGCCATCCCGGTGCAATTGCTGGCCTATCATACCGCCGTGGTGATGGGCACCGACGTCGACCAGCCCCGAAATCTCGCGAAATCGGTCACGGTGGAATAGCCGCGCCCCGGCCTTCGCCGGGGTGGGGTCTTCAAAAGTCTGCTAGGATGGCTTAGCTGGCATGTGACAACGGCCGCTCCGACCGACCTGGAACCCTGATGAACCGCGAAGATTTGCCACCGACCGAACTGCCGCCGGACCCGCCGCGCGGCTTCATGGCCCGATTCCGCAATTATTTTCTTACCGGCCTGATCGTCGCCGGCCCGATCGCGATCACCTTTTACCTGACCTGGTGGTTCGTGACCTGGGTCGACGGTCTGGTGCGGCCGTTCGTTCCCATTGCCTACCGGCCGGAGACCTATCTGCCGTTCGGGTTGCCGGGCTCCGGGCTGATCGTCGCCGTGATCGCGCTGACGCTGCTCGGCTTCCTCACCGCCAATCTGATCGGACGCACACTGGTCGATCTCGGCGAAAGGCTGCTGGGTCGGATGCCGGTGGTGCGCGCGATCTACCGTGGCTTAAAGCAGGTGTTCGAGACGCTGTTCTCGGGCTCGGGATCGAGCTTTCGCCGGGTCGGGCTGGTTGAATTTCCCTCGCCGGGCATGTGGTCGATCGTGCTGATCTCGCAGTCGCCGAGCGTGGAAATCGCCAACAGCCTTCCCGGTCAGGAAGAGCATATTTCGGTGTTTTTGCCGTGCGCGCCGAACCCGACCACGGGTTTCTTCTTCTATGTCCCCAAGAGCAAGATCATCGAAGTCGAGATGAGCGCCGAAGACGCCGCGACCCTGATCATGTCCGCGGGCGTGGTGCAGCCGGGCTCCGACCCGCAGAAGAAAATTGCCGCTTTGGCCGGAATGGCGAACGCCGCCCGGGTCGCCAATTCATCCACACTGCAGCCGGCCCCGGCGAAGGTGGAGTGATTTTATTTCGTCATTCCGGGATGGTCCGAAGGACCAGACCTCAGATGTGCAATTACACATCGGGGAATCTCGAGATTCCGGATTCGCGTTTTCAACGCGCCCCGGAATGACGGCAAACCCGCGCCTCTACGCGATGTCGGCAGCTAATGCAGATGTGGCGTCGGCAAATGCCAGTGCTGCCAGATCGCGATGATCCGCGATACGAAGCAGGTGGCGCCGCCGAGCAGAGCTGCCCAATTGGCGCCGAGACCTAGCTTGCGCGCGATCACCATCGCGATGGCCCCGATAATGGCCGCGGATGCCAGGAAATCGGTCCGCAGGATCGTCGGGATTTGCGCCAGCAATACTTCACCCATGGTCAGGCCGCCGGTGCCGGCGATCGCGCCCATGATGATGGCGGCGATCGGCGTCAATTTGTACTCCATCGCCTTTTCGACGCCGGAGACCGCGAGCAACGACAGGCCCAACGCATCGACCGTGAGCAAGGCGATCTCCGGAACCTGCTCAATGACGTGGAACGAGAAAATCGTAAAGAGGCCTCCGGCGAGCGCGACAGCCGGTACCGGCCAGCCGCGCAACGCTTCCGGCGGGTGCTCGCCGACCAGAAGGTCGCGGGCTATCCCGCCGCCCATCGCGGTAACCAGCGAAATCACCATCACGCCGAGGAAATCGAGATCCTTTTCGGCGCCGATCGTCGCGCCCTGGATCGCCAGCACGAAGGTGCCGGTGAGATCGATCACGCGGAGCAATCGGGAGTCCTGTACGGCCATGGCAAATGTCCGCCTGTTCAAATGCTGCTATTCACGCTGTTTTCATGCCTCGATCCAAAATGCAAGCAGCGACGCCTGGTCGTTACCCGGCCCCAAGCAGCGGGATCGCCTCATCGCGCTCGAACAGATAGAGCAGGCAGCGCAGCGCCTCGCCGCGCTCGCCGGTCAGCTTCGGATTGTCCTTCATGACGCGCAGCGCTTCGTCGCGCGCCTGCGTAATGAGCTGGGCGTGGACGTCGGAGCGCGCGATGCGGTAGCCGGGCAGGCCGCTTTGGCGGACGCCCAGCACGTCGCCTTCGCCGCGCAGTTTTAAGTCTTCCTCGGCGATCCGGAAGCCATCGGTGGTTTCCCGGATCACCCTGAGCCGCGCCGTCGACATCTCGGTCAGCGGCTCCCTGTAGAGCAACAGGCAGGTCGAGGCCTCGGAGCCGCGGCCGATCCGGCCGCGCAACTGATGCAGTTGCGCCAGACCAAACCGCTCGGCGTTCTCGATCACCATGATGGTGGCGGCGGGGACATCGACACCGACCTCGACCACGGTTGTCGCCACCAGCAGCCCGATCCCGCCTGAGGCGAATTCGCCCATCACGCGGTCCTTCTCGGTGCCCTTCATCTGGCCATGCACCAGACCGACGCGTTCGCCGAATCGTTGTTGCAGACTTTCGAAGCGCTGCGTCGCATTGGTGAGATGTTCGATGCCCTCCGCGTCGGATTCCTCGACCAGCGGGCAGATCCAGTACACGCGCTTGTTTGCATCAAGCGCGCGGCCGACGGCGTCGATCACCTCATTGAGACGGCTGTTCGGCACCGTGCGGGTATCGATCGGCTGGCGGCCCGCCGGTTTCTCGCGCAATTCCGAGACGTCCATGTCGCCGAAATAGGTCAGCACCAGCGTGCGCGGGATCGGCGTCGCGCTCAGCACCAGCACGTCGACCGCGTCGCCCTTATTGGTCAGCGCCAGACGTTCGCGCACGCCGAAACGATGCTGTTCGTCGACCACCGCCAGCGCCAGCGACTTGAACACGACATCGTCCTGGATCAACGCGTGCGTGCCGATCAGGAAATCGATCTCGCCGGCCGCAAGCCGCGCCAGCAGTTCGCGCCGCTCCTTGCCTTTTTCGCGGCCGGTGAGGATCGCGACCCGCAGGCCGGCATGCTCGGCCAGGGGCGTGATGGTCTTGATATGCTGGCGCGCCAGGATTTCGGTCGGCGCCATCAGCGCGGCCTGTTTGCCGGCTTCGGTGACGGCGGCGGCCGCCAACAGCGCCACCACGGTCTTGCCCGAGCCGACATCGCCCTGCAGCAGCCGCAGCATGCGGATCGGCTGGCGCAGATCGTCCGCGATCGCGGCCGCGGCCTGCCGCTGCGACGTCGTGAGCGCGTAGGGCAGCGCATCGATGATTTTATTGCGCAGATGGCCGTCGCCGGCGTGGCGGTCGCCCGCAGGCCGGCGCAATTGCGCACGCACCAGCGCCAGCGCCAGTTGACCAGCCAACAGCTCGTCGAAGGCGAGCCGCGACCAATAGGGACCGTCGGGCAGGATATCCGTCAGCTCAACCGGCACGTGGACGCGGTTCAGCGCCTCCGCGATGTCAGGAAATTTGCAACGGCGGATCACCTCCGGGCTGATCCATTCCGGCAGTGCCGGCAGCTTCTGCAGCGCCTGCGCCATCGCGCGCCGCAGCGATCCCAGCGCCAGCCCCTCCGTCAGCGGGTAGACCGGATCGATGCCCGACAGCTTGGCGAAGCCGGCTTCATCGACCACGCGGTCGGGATGGGTAATTTGTAGGGTGCCGTCATACATCTGCGCCGTACCGGAGACGTAACGCTTGGCCCCGACCGGCAGCAGTTTTTCGACATAGCCTGGCTGGGCGCGGAAATAGGTCAGCACCACATCGCCGGTGTCGTCGCTGGCATGGACCAGATGCGGCGCGCGATGATTGCGCGCCGGCGTCGGGCGATGCCGGTCGACCGTCACCTCCAGCGTCACCACGGTGCCCGGCACCACGTCGCGGATTTTCGGTTGCGCGCGCCGATCGATCACGCTCGCGGGCAGATGCAGCAGCAGATCGACCAGCCGCGGCGTTTCATCACGGCCGAGCAGATAGCGAAACAATTTATCCTGCTTCGGCCCGACGCCACCCAGACTCGTGACCGGCGCAAACAAGGGATTGAGCAGTTGAGGGCGCATCGGGAAACCCTAGGACCGTTCCGGCTGGTCATGCCCGGCTTTCTTCTGTGCATCCACGGGTTTTTTGGTCCTGCTTTGGCAGAGGTTTGGCGGAGCCTGAGATGAATGCCAATCTTATGGCCAATAGCCGTCGGTTCACCCTAACCTCTCATCCGTCCGACAGTCTCCTGATGGTCCGCAAAGACGTCGCAATCAACACGAGAACAGAACAAGCCAGCCAAAGATAGTATCCCGGACCAAAGCCGCACACTTCAAAATCGCCTCCGCGGTCACCCCATACAGAGGTGAATGAAAAAGCAGTGCCGGCAGCTAGTGCGACAGCGACAGTGGCGGCCGCGAGGACGATAGCGGTTAATGCAAAGCTAGACTTGCGATTCTTCGTTAGTGCCGCAAAAAGCATCAAAGGATTTGCGATCCATCCGAACTGCCCATCGAGGAAGCCTGTCGGTCCAAGCACCAGAAAATTCAATCCCGCCGACCAGTTGGGTGCAACACATTGGAGGTCGATGCGTGCGGCTCTATCAAGCGAAACGGAGGGTAAGAGGAGCGAAAGGACGAACAGCACGAGCGCTGTCCATAGAAGTATCCTTATGATTTGCGTGCGACGAGTATCCGAGAACATAAACATAGCTGAACCTTTTTCGGTCTCCCTTGCGGGAATTGAGACCGTGAAATGTGCTTCGCAGGATGACCGGCGGCCAAACACATGGAGCGTTATAATCGGTATACAGCAATAAATTGTGCATTGTATGTGATGCACGCTTAGAGATTTCTCCCAACGGACAATTGTTGTTAATTACAAAATGGCAAGCGCGTCCGAGGGTTTGTTTTTGTTGATCCGCTCATATCGCCGACGCTACCTGCTTTCGACGAGGCGATGGGTTTCGCGAAGGGCTCGACCTATCTTACAATCTGCTGCCCGGCGGGCAAATCACTTGCTCGACCAATCTCGGGCGTGTCCAGCCCCTTTCGCAAAATATTCTGATTTTCCGAAGACCCAAATCACTTCACTCTCCGTCGCTGTCTCGTCCCACTCGAGGGGCGTATCGCGATCGTCACGGACGCGGGGCGGGATGCGGTGGACGCGGGCGGCGCTTCTGACGAGGGCGGCTTCCTGCGGACGGTGAAGTCGTGTGGTCCTGACGCCCCGACGCTGGCGTCAAGTTTTGCGGACTTGTTCGCAAGGCGATGGT
>NZ_JBEKCZ010000180.1:0-10654 GCF_050014615.1 Bradyrhizobium sp.
CCAGGCCATGCTCACCACAATGGGATGGAGATGATCCGGTTCGGCGCCTTTGCCGGGCTACCGAAGCAGTTGCTGCAGGCTGCGGCCAAGATCTGGGAGTCCGCCGGCTTCAAGGTCACACTGTTCGACGACATCAAGCAGATGGTCTGGGAGAAGCTGATCATGAACGTAGCCTTTTCCGGGACCTCGTGCACGACCGGACTGACGGTCGGCGAGATTCTCGGCGATGCCGACGCCTGGAGCGTGGCCCGGGGCTGCGCCGAGGAAGCGATCGCCGTGGCCAAGGCCTCCAAGGTCAGGATCGACGTCGGCGACCCGATCGAACATATCCGGAAGCTGGGCGGCAAAATTCCCGATGCGCGTCCCTCGATGCTGCTCGACTATAGTGCCGGCCGCCGCTGCGAGGTGGAGGCCATCAATGGCGCGATCCCTCGCCTGGGCAAACCGCTGGGCATAGCCACGCCGGTCAATGATACGGTCGTCGGTATCATCCGGGCGCGCGAACGCCGCATGCTGGCGTAGTGGTCAAGGCTGAATCGTCGTGGACGGGAGGCCGCCGTCAGCCGGGATCCGTCGGCATAGGCGAGGCCCACATAAAATCCCCCGGCGCGGGCCGGGGGTGCATCGATCGCTTGCGCGGATCGGGGCGAAGCTTAAGAGACCTTGAGATTTTCCGCAGAAGTCTTGCCGCGATTTTCCACAAGATCGTATTCAACAACCTGATTTTCGTTGAGGGTAGAGAGCCCGGCGCGCTCGACCGCCGAGATATGGACGAACACGTCCTTATCGCCGGCCATCGGCTTGATGAACCCATAACCCTTCGTCGGGTTGAACCACTTGACGGTGCCTTTTTGCATCGCCTGTCTCCTGGTCTAGACATAAAAAAGACGCGGCCACGCTTTTCGCGTGCCACGCCACAAGCGGGCTTCCGGATGTCTGCTCAATTTCCTAGTCGCGAAACGCACAGTCGAACGGCCTAAATCCGATTGTGCCTGGTATTGCAACACGAAATTTGCGCGTTAGCAAGCTTCTGGCGCGGCTTGGGAAATCAGTTAAGCGAAGAGTTCGCCCGATGGACCTGCCCCTGGCCAACTGTGGCGGCAGAACAACAATGCCCGGTAATTGCCCCTTGGCGGCGGCCATCAGCGATTGACGCTCCCTGGGAACTGGGGGCAAATCGATCGAGGACGACAGGGATCGGGCATTCCTGTCGGGCAGGCAGTCCGGTTGGGAATAGCATTCATGTGCTGCGCGTCGCGGTCTTCGCGAGCAATAGAAACCGGGGTCGCCTCGAGGCTTGCAAGGGCCGTCGCCGTCGTGTTCGTCCTCTTGATTGCGGTTGCGTCATCGGCTCAGGCGCAAAGTCCTTCGCCGAGCCCTACGCCCACGCCGACCCCCAGCCCTTCGCCAACCCCGATACCGACCCCTTCACCGACGCCGCTTCCGACCTCGACGTCCATTAATTCCGATCTGTCGGCCGGTGCGGCGGTGATGAACCTCGGCAGCAGCTTCCTGGAGCGGCTAGGAAACCAGGCGACCAACGGGTTCGGTGCGGCGTCCCGGGGCAATCCAGGTGGCGGCGGTGCCTCGGCGGCGACGGACGAACCGCGCTATCGGACCTGGGGGGAGGTGTACGGGATATCTGTCAGGAACGGTGCGCAAGCCAATTTTGTCGGCGATCAGCGCCAGACCACGGGCGGCGTGGCCGGTTTCGGCGCCCGCCTTGCACCCGGCGTCAATGTCGGATTCTCGGTTGATCAAAGCCGTACCGCCATTGACGTTCCGCTGGCGCTGCAGTCGGCGACGCTGGATCTCACCCAGTTCGGCTTCAACGCCTCGGTGGACAAGGGGCCGTGGACCTGGGCCATCGCGCTGGTCCATGGCTTTGGAAAAGTCAGCTCCAGCCGGGACACCGGTTTTGGCACCGCCAGCGCCGGATACAACGCCCAGATCGACGGCGCGCTCACCGAACTCAGCTACTACTGGAATATGGACCAGAGCCGGATCGTGCCGAAGGCCGCGCTCGAATATACCCATGCTTCGACCGGCGCGTTTCAGGAGGTCGGCGGTCTCAATCCGGAGATGGCGACCGGCGCAACCCTGGAGCGCTCGCGGATCCTGCTCGGCGCCGAGATCGGACATTACTGGATCGTCGATCAAAAAATTCTGGACCTGTCCGCCTACGGCAAGTTCGTCGACAATGTCTCGCAGAATTTCAGTTCGATCATCGTCAGCCTCGGCCCCGAGAGCATCGCGGTGCAGGGTATCGGCGAAAGCCAATATGGCGCGGATGCCGGCGCGTCGGCGTCGCTGAGCCTGACCAACACGGCGCGTCTTTACATCAATTATGATGGCAAATTTCGCGCCGCGATGCAGTCACACCAAGGGACTGTCGGCGTTGAGCTGAAATGGTAGCGGTGGGCAAATTCGGAGCGGCCGGGCTCTCGCCAGAAGTCAAGTCGGATTGCTGGCCGCATATCCCTGCAGTCCGAAACTCACTCTCGATCCGTTCATCAGGGACGTAAGACTGTTGGGATGGATAAACTCATCCCGAAAGCATGCATAGACCTTGGGGTCGAAGATGCTTTTCAGCCAGTTGATTACGATCTTGTGGCGATCGGAGTTGCGAAATTCCTTATGGTAGGTAAGCCACAAATCCATATGATAATTGATCCCGAGATCGATTGCGACGAGGTTCGCGCCGACCGCGATTGCTGACGTCGGCAGAAATCCGATCCCGGCGCCCCGTTCAATGGCATACAGAACCGCGACGCTGGAATTGGTCGATATGCCGACTACCCCATCCAGCGAATCCAGTCCCAGGATTCGTGCGTAACCGGTCTCGTCGAGTTGCACACCGTGTTGCTTCACGATCCGATGATTCTTGAGGTCCGCGATGGATTCCGGCAGCCCGTAAGCGTCGCGATATGCTTCCGAGGCAAACGTGTAAATGTGAAGCCTGCCGAGCTTCGCAACGATAAGGTCCGGATTTGTCGGTCGCTCAAATTGAATCGAGATGTCGGCTTCCAGGCGCGAGACGTCGGCCTGTTCCATCGCGCAACGAAGGTCCACCGTAATCTTTCGGTAAGTTTTTTGGAAATCGATTAGCCTGGGCAGGACCCAAAAATTCCCGGGCCCCTCGGTCACGGCGACGCGCACCGAACCGTTTATGTCGGTCGATACCGACGCGCGGCGGAAGATATTAAAGCTGAGACGTTCCATCTGCTCGACATCGAACAGCAATGCCCGTCCTTCGTCGCTTAGCGACAAGCCCGATTGGTCGCGCAAGAATAATTTGAATCCCAATTCCTCTTCGAGTCTGTCGATCTTGCGCATCAGTGTCGTACCGGTCAGTCCAAGGACTTCCGCGGCGTTCCTGAAACTCTGATGTCGCGTGCAAAGAAGAAACGCGCGCAAGTCCTCCCATGACGCCTTGAGAGGATCTTCGATCTTCTTGCGCTGCAATGGCGCAGCACCCCGATGCAAATCTTGCGGCATACCCGCTATCCCCGTCAGGTATGATGTTCGTACAGGGGTGGGACCTTAAATGCAGAAAGTGTTTCGAGGAAGCGTTGATTTGGCGGCTCGGCACGAGTTGGACCGGCTTTCGCCAACCTCCGCTATCACCGTAAGTCTGGCGACGGGTGGGCAACTGGCGGATATGGTTGCGATCGCCAGACGGGAAATCCCCGGGGTTAAGGTCTCGGAAGCGGGCCTCGCTCAATTTTTGCGTGACGACCCAGAATCGATTTTTGCGTTCCAGCGGGCGGGAATCCTGCTCGGTGGGATCGCATTTCTCTATCTTAATTGCCGGGGGCACGACGCCCTCCTGCTGGACGACCTCGATCTTGGGAACCCCAGCCGTGAGTTTTTGGCGCGCTCTGATGAGGAGGTATCGGCGATTTATGTATGGGCCCTTGCCGGCTACGGACGCGCGGTTGCCGGACTGGGAAACGTCGCGCAGTATCTGAGAAAGCCGCGGTTCATCAACGCCGATTATCTCGCCCAGCCATCGACGGCGGCGGGCCGCGATTTGCTGATCGCCTTAGGTTTCAGTCCTATACCGAGCTTCCAGCCCGACCTCTGGCGTTATGAGCGACCCTGGAATCGTCTTTTCCCGCACATGCCGGCCCCCATTGTCTCAGCAGGGAGTTTCGCAGATGCATGGCAGTAAGCTTCCATCCTCGGCTAACCCGATCCCGCGCTCGATTTCGATCCGCATCGCGCGCGATCCCAACGACCTGATGCTGGTGACCGCGATCCGCGCCGCCGTCTACCTGGCCGAGCAGGATTGTCCGATCGAAGAAGAGTTCGACGGCAACGATCTGGTCGCGGCCCACTTCATCGGATTTGTCGGATCTGAACCTGCGGGCTGCCTTCGGGTGCGATTTTTCGGCGAATTCGCCAAGGTCGAACGGCTGGCGGTGCGTCATCAGTTCCGGCGCTCGCGGGTGTCATTCAAGCTGGTGCAGGCCAGCGTCGCTTACATCAAGCGCAAGGGATTTCGGAAAATCTACGGTCAGGCGCAGGACCGTCTGGTGGATTTCTGGGCGCATTTCGGCGCCAGGCCGCTCGGCCATAACCGCAAGATCACTTTTTCCGATTTCTCCTATACCGAAATGGTTCTCGACCTCGAGCCGGACGTCGATGCCATCACGCTCGATAGCGATCCGTATGTGATCATCCGGCCGGAGGGCGATTGGGACAGGCCGGGCGTTCTCGACATTTCATCGGGCCGTGCGGTCACTTCTCCGCTGCGCACGGCATGAGTTTTGGCAAAGCATGATCCTCAATCAAAAAAAAGCGGCCAGTATGCTTGACGATCCACCGATCCTGGTATGCGCCGATCTTCAGGTCGAGTACCTGACGGAAGGCCGCAGCCACTTCATCGCGGACGCCGAGGCGATTACCTCGCGATGCCTCCAGCTGATGACCCTTTGGCGCCATAATCTGTGGCCGGTCATGCATCTGAAACGGGTCGCCCAGGCAGCGTGGTTCAATCCGGCGTCGAATCTGACCGATTGGATTGCGGGTCTCAAGCCGAGGCCGGGAGAGCTTACCTTCGAGCACCCATTGCCGTCGGCATACAGTTCGGCGCGGTTCGCAGAATACATGTCGAACATGAAAAGCATTCGCTGCGTGTTGCTGGGGTTTTCTCTCGATGAAACCATTCTGTCGACCGTCGTTGACGGGTTTCACCGCAGCCATCGGTATCAGATCGTCGGCGATGGTGTGGCCTGCAAACACCCCGGCGCCGGCGACGCCGCTTCCTACAAGCAGGCGGTCGTCAAAGTAATCGGCATTTACGCTGGAATCCAGGACAGCGCCGATCTTATCGAGGAAGGCAGTGAAATCGAAGTATGACTGAAATTTTAAACCGTCGCCGTGATGGCGACTACTTTGCGAGCCGTTCGGCGAGTTCGATGAGGAGGCGCCGATCGGAAGGATCCTTGATTTTCCTGAATGCGACGACGAGCCGTAAACCTTCGACGACGTTCAGATCAATTTGATCATCGAGAACCAGCCGCAGTAATTTATCACCAGGATAATCTGAATGGTCAGTGCTCACCGCAAAAACTCCAGAAGCGAGTAACAGATGACGACCATCGAGGACGATCTTAACGATCTGGCGATCACCGTCTCAACGGCGATCGAAAAGGCCAACCAGCTAAAGCTTCCTACCAGCGCTTATATTCTATCGATGGTCTTGGTGGAAGTATGGGAAGCCACGAAAGCCGCCGAAGACAATGTAACGGATAATGCGGCGCAATAGCATTTGTACGCCGCGCTTCGGCCAATTCGCGGCGTAATGAAAAATTACGCGCGGCAGGGCAATTAGTTGTTTCGGTCGACCCTTACAACCCGGCCTTTTTCGATCGCGAGCGCCAGCCGGCCATGCTTCAACGATAGGGCCGCTTCGCCAAACAGCTCGCGGCGCCAGCCGCGCAAGGCACCGACATCGGCATTGTCATCGGCCGCGATCTGTTCGAGATCGTCGACGGTCGCGATCACCTTGCTGGCGACCGCGTGACGTTCGGACGTCATCCGCAGCAGGACTTTCAGCAGCTCGACGATCGCGGCACCGTTCGAATTGCCACGCGGCTTTTCGATCTTCGGCAGCGTCGCGGGATCGCGTGCAATGCCGCGCTGCACGGCGGCGACGATATCGCTGCCCCATTTCGACCGGTCGAAACCCTTTGGCAGCGAGCGTAAACTGGCGAGCCGCTCAAGGCTGGTTGGTGCATGGGTGGCGATGTCGCCGACCGCGTCGTCTTTCAGGACCCGGCTGCGCGGAACGTCCCGGCTCTGCGCCTCCTGTTCGCGCCAGGCGGCGACTTCCATCAGCACCGCAAGCTCCTTGGGCTTGCGCACCCGCGTCTTCAGCCGCTCCCACGCGCGCTCCGGGTGAAAATCGTAGGTCTTCGGCGAGGTCAGAACTTCCATTTCCTCGCTCACCCAGTCGTTGCGGCCGCGCTTCTTGAGATCGGCGTCGAGTGCCGCGAATACATCGCGCAGATGGGTGACGTCGGAGACCGCGTAGTGCATCTGGTCTTCGGTCAGCGGCCGGCGCGACCAGTCGGTGAAACGGTGGGTCTTGTCCGGCCGGTGGCCGGTAATGCGTTCCACCAGCTGGTCATAGGCGATGGAATCGCCGTAGCCGAGTACCATGGCCGCGACCTGGGTATCGAAGATCGGGTGCGGAACGATCCCCGCCTGATGCCAGACGATCTCGATATCCTGACGGGCGGCGTGGAAGACCTTCAACACCTTCTCGTCGGCCATCAGCTCGAAAAACGGCTTGAGATCGATACCCTCAGCGAGGGTATCGATGACGACCGCTTCCTCCGCGCTCGCCATCTGCACGACGCACAGCAGGGGATAATAGGTCGTCTCACGCAGGAATTCGGTGTCGACGGTGATGACCGGGTGCTTGGCGAGGCGGGCGCAAACAGCTGTCAGTTCGGAAGTGGTGGTAATCAGATCCATGAACGGTCCATAACGCTTCTAGAACGGCGTTCTGCCGAAAGCGCTGATATGTCAAGGGTCTTGCGGCGAATTCAGCCTTGCATTTGCGCCGGACGGCAGCCTTCGCCGCGACCAACGCTTTGCGGCCGCGCCCGATCGCGGCTCCCGATCCCGTCGAAACGCTCGCTTTGGAAATGGCAGCGGTCAGGTGTTGCCGATGCGCCGGCCAGGCGGTCGCCGTGAGGAAGGAACCGCAAGCACGATGACGCAAAGCGCGAGCATCGCAAGTCCGATGAATTCAAATACCAGCCCGTCCACAGCAATCTCCCGGAACAATCCGGTAGATTTGGAGCCAAGCCGTTGATCACTTGTTAATTTCTGGCGGCATCCGCCGTCCGCCACGCCGAATGTTGGACGGAAGGTTAACGTTTCACGTTCCGCAAAACGTCTGCAGCACGCGTTGGTGCGGCTCAGGCGGGTCGGCATAGCGCTCGAACGCCGGCTGGTCTTCATAGGGCTTTGACAACACCTTCAGAAGCTCCTCGAAGGGGGAGAAGTCGTCGCCGTTCACGGCGGCCTGGATAACCGCTTCGACCCGGTGATTGCGGGGAATAAAGGCCGGATTGACCGATCGCATGGCGGTCCGCCGCGTGGCGGGGTCCTGCGGTTCGTCGCTAATCCGTTGCCGCCAGCGTATCGCCCATTCGTCATAGGCGGCGGGATCGGCGAACAATTGGCCGATATCGCGATCAGCCGCGGCATCGAGCGCGGCGTCGCCGAGGCGCCTGAACGTCAGGGTAAAGTCAGCCTGGTTGTTGGCCATCGCGCTCAGCAGGTCCTGCGCGAGCGCCGGATCGCCGTCGCGCGCCGTAAACAGCCCGAGTTTTGCCCGCAATCCGGACTGATAGGCGATGTCGAACTTCTCCGCGAAATCGGCGAGCGCGGTCTGCGCTTCCGCTATCGCTTGGTCCTGGTCGCTGGAAAACAGCGGCAACAGGCATTCGGCAAGTCGCGTCAGGTTCCAGAGCGCGATCCGCGGCTGGTTGGCATAGGCATAACGGCCTTGCTCGTCGATCGAAGAAAACACCGTCGCCGGATCATACTGGTCCATGAAGGCACACGGGCCGTAATCGATGGTCTCGCCGGAGATCGAGCTGTTGTCGGTGTTCATGACGCCATGGATGAAGCCGACCAGCAGCCAGCGTGCGACCAGCTCCGCTTGCCGCGCGATCACGCCTTGCAGCAGGGCATGATAGGGGCGCTCGGCCTGGGCGGCTTCCGGATAGTGCCGGCTGATGACATGGTCCGCCAGCTGCCGCACGCCTTCGATGTCGCCGCGTGCCGCAAAATACTGGAACGTTCCGACCCGGATGTGGCTCGACGCGACGCGGGTGAGGACGGCTCCGGGCAGTACCGTCTCGCGCATCACATTCTCGCCGGTCACAACGGCGGCGAGCGACCGGGTGGTCGGAATTCCCAGTGCCGCCATCGCCTCGCTGACGATGTATTCGCGCAGCACCGGACCAAGCGCGGCGCGCCCATCGCCCCGGCGTGAAAACGGCGTCGGGCCTGAACCTTTCAGCTGAATGTCGCGGCGCACCCCGTCAGCGTCGATCACTTCGCCGAGCAGGATGGCGCGCCCATCGCCGAGCTGCGGCACGAAATGCCCGAACTGGTGACCGGCATAGGCCATCGCGATCGGGTCCGCCCCGTCGGGAACACGCTTGCCGGCGAGGATTTCAGCTCCCTCCGGGCTCGAGAGCCGGTCGGGATCAAGACCGAGATGGATGGCCAGCGCCCGGTTCAATTTGATCAGCCGGGGCGAGGCGACCGGTGTCGGCGCCACCCGCGCAAAAAAGCCGGCCGGCAGCGCCGCGTAGGTGTTCTGGAAGGGGAAATGGACCGTCATGGTGCTCAAGATAGGCATGCGCCGGAATTAGACAATTGATTTGCCGCGATGCCGGCAAAGTCCGGTGCTTTTGCGTCATTTTTCGGCTTTGGGGTCATTCCCGAAGGGCCAATTTCAGCCTGCATTCGGTTGCCGCGCCTGAAAGGCTCGGGTAAACCCTCAGCCTCTTTGCGGGGTAGCCTCTGGCCCCCGATTCGATCCTCCGACATCTGTTTTTAGGGCATCCATGCATCGTTACCGGTCCCACACCTGCGGCGCGCTCCGTGACAGCGATATCGGCCAGAGCGTTCGTTTGTCCGGCTGGTGCCATCGTATTCGCGACCATGGCGGGTTGCTGTTCATCGACCTGCGCGACCATTACGGGCTGACGCAATGCGTGGTCGATCCGGACTCGCCGGCGTTCAAGGACGCCGAAAGACTGCGCTCGGAATGGGTGGTGCGGATCGATGGCAAGGTGCGCCGCCGTCCCGACGGCACTGATAATCCGGAATTGCCGACCGGCGCGGTCGAGCTTTATGTCAGCGAGATCGAGGTGCTTGGTCCGGCCGGCGAACTGCCGTTGCCGGTATTCGGTGAGCAGGAATATCCTGAGGACATAAGGCTTAAGTACCGTTTCCTCGACCTTCGTCGCGAGAAACTGCACCAGAATATCATGACCCGCGGCGCGATCGTCGATTCCATGCGCAAGCGGATGAAAGAACAAGGCTTCTTCGAATTCCAGACCCCGATCCTGACGGCGTCGTCGCCCGAGGGCGCGCGCGATTTCCTGGTGCCGTCACGGATTCATCCGGGCAAGTTCTACGCGCTGCCGCAGGCGCCGCAGCAGTACAAGCAGCTGCTGATGATGTCCGGCTTCGATCGCTATTTTCAGATCGCACCGTGTTTCCGCGACGAGGATCCGCGCGCCGACCGCTTGCCTGGCGAGTTCTACCAGCTCGATCTGGAGATGAGCTTCGTCGAGCAGGACGATGTTTTTGCGGCCGTCGAACCGGTTATCACCGGGGTGTTCGAGGAGTTTGCCAAGGGCAAGCCGGTCACGCAGAACTGGCCGCGAATTCCGTTCGCGGAAGCCTTGCGCAAATACGGCAGCGACAAGCCGGATTTGCGCAATCCCATCATCATGCAGGACGTCTCCGAGCATTTCCGCGGCTCCGGCTTCAAGGTCTTTGCGCGCATGCTGGAAGACCCCAAGAACCAGGTCTGGGCGATCCCCGGCCTAGGCGGCGGCTCGCGCGCGTTTTGCGACCGGATGAACTCCTGGGCGCAGGGCGAGGGCCAGCCCGGGCTTGGCTACATCATGTGGCGCGAGGGCGGCGAGGGGGCCGGTCCGCTGGCCAACAATATCGGCCCGGAACGGACGGCGGCGATACGCTCCGCGCTCGGATTGAAGGAGGGCGACGCGGCGTTCTTCGTCGCCGGGGATCCCGACAAGTTCTGGAAATTTGCCGGATTGGCGCGAACCAAACTCGGTGAAGAATTGAACCTGATCGACAAGGAACGGTTCGAACTCGCCTGGATCGTCGACTTTCCGATGTACGAATACAACGAGGACGACAAGAAGGTCGACTTCTCGCACAACCCGTTTTCGATGCCGCAGGGCGGCCTCGATGCGCTCAACGGGCAGGACCCGCTGACCATCAAGGCGTTTCAATATGACATCACCTGCAACGGCTACGAGATCGCCTCCGGCGGTATCCGCAACCATCGGCCCGAGGCGATGGTGAAGGCGTTCGAGATTGCCGGTTATGGCGAGAAGGACGTCGTCGAGCGTTTTGGCGG
>NZ_JBEKCZ010000181.1:0-10653 GCF_050014615.1 Bradyrhizobium sp.
AATCCATCGTGCAAAGAAAAAGACTGGATTGCTTCGTCGCTGCGCTCCTCGCAATGACGGAAGTGTGCGAGAGGACCTGACCATGACCCTAACCTACCCCATCGCCAGCAACGCGGCGCATCCGCCACGGTTGTCGCCAGGTTACAAGAGCACGGTCAAGCGATCGCCTACGAAGCCGCTGATCGTCATGCGTCACACGCTGTCGGAACTGACCGGGCCGGTCTACGGCCACGAGACCGTGCGCGAGAACGATCACGATCTCACCATCCAGCACAAGGCCGAGCCGCTCGGCGAACGCATCATCGTGCACGGCCATGTGCTGGATGAAGACGGCCGCGGCGTGCCGAATACGCTGGTCGAGCTCTGGCAGGCCAATGCCTGCGGCCGCTACATCCATGTGGTCGATCAGCATCCCGCCCCGCTCGATCCGAATTTTACCGGTGCGGGCCGCGCGAGGTCGGATGCGCAGGGCTATTACCGGTTCATCACCATCAAGCCCGGCGCCTATCCGTGGGGCAATCACCACAATGCCTGGCGGCCGGCCCACATCCACTTCTCGGTGTTCGGCCATGCCTTCGTCTCGCGGCTGGTGACGCAGATGTATTTCCCCGGCGACCCCCTGTTCGAGTTCGATCCGATCTTCAATTCGGTGCCGGACGAGAAGGCGCGGATGCGGATGGTGTCGTCCTTCGACCTGGAAAACACCCAGCCGGGATGGGCGCTGTGCTACCGCTTCAACATCGTATTGCGCGGGCGCGGCGCCACGCCGATGGAAACCAAATAGTGCAGGGAACCGTACAAGGAATAGTTCAAGCAATGACGACAAGTGGCGTGACACCCTCGCAGACCGTCGGTCCGTTCTTCAAATATGGGCTGACGCCTGATGGCCAATATGAATGGAACGACGCCTTTACCAGCAATCTCGTCACATCGGATGCATCGGGCGAACGCATCAGGATCGAGGGACGGGTGTTCGACGGTGACGGGCAGCAGGTACCCGACGCCATGCTGGAAATCTGGCAGGCCGATGCGCAGGGCCGTTTTTCCGATCCGCAGGACGCGCGGGCGCTGCCGAATTCGACGTTCAAGGGATTTGGCCGCTGCGGTACCGATCCGAACGGCGCTTTTGCGTTCGACACCATCAAGCCGGGCGTGGTGCCCGACCCCGACGGCAAGCCGCAGGCGCCGCATCTCCTGCTTGCGATTTTCGCGCGCGGCATGCTGCTGCATCTCTACACGCGGATTTACCTCGGCGGCGAGGCGACCAATGCCGCCGATCCCGTGCTGGCGCTGGTGCCCGCCGATCGCCAGGGCACGCTGATCGCGGCGCGCGAACCGGGCGCCGGTCATGCCGTCTATCGCTTCGACATCCGCTTGCAGGGCGACAACGAGACGGTGTTTTTCGATATTTAGCTTTTTCATTTAATGCCGCGAGACAAGGGTCACTGTGTCCGACCGTCAACCGTCGACGCCCCAGCGCTTTCTGACTGGGTTGATCGGAGCCCCGATCGCCCGGTCCGCCTCGCCGGCAATGCACGAGCGGGCCGCCGAGGCTTTGGGGGTGCGCTGCCACTATCAATTGATCGAGGTCGCGGGCGCCGATCGCGAGGCGTTGCGTAGCCTGCTCGACGGCGTGAAGCGGCTAGGCTTTGCGGGCGTCAACGTAACCTTTCCCTACAAGGAAGCGGTGGTCGATCTGCTCGACGAGATGTCGCCGAGTGCGACCAGGGTGGGCGCGGTCAATACCGTCGTGGTCCGCGATAACAGGCTGACCGGTCACAACACCGACACCACGGGTTTCGCCCGGGCGGCGCGCGACCTGGTTTCCGATTGCAAAACCGGGACCGTCGCTGTGATCGGGGCCGGCGGCGTCGGCAAAGCCATTGCGGTCGCGCTGGCGGAGCTCGGGATTGCCGAGATCCGAATATTCGACACCGATCCGGTCAAGGCCCGTCAACTCGCGGCACGTCTGCAGGCAAATGGCGGCATCGTCGCGGTCGACAGCATTCAGGACGCGCTTCGCGGCGCGGCCGGTCTGGTCAACGCCACCCCGGTGGGGATGCTGCCCAGCCTGGACAGCCCGGTTCCGGACCTGCTGTTGCATGACGGGCTGTGGGTCGCCGATGCCGTCTATTCGCCGCTCTGGACCCCGCTGTTGACGGCTGCGAAGGCCAGGGGTGCGCGTGTCATGACGGGCCGCGAACTTGCTATTTTTCAGGCCGCCGAGGCGTTCGAATTATTCACGGGCTTGACACCGTCCCTGATCGAGATGGGAAATGCATTTGACGGCGTCATCGCGACGGCAGGTTCTGCCTCGCATGCAGCGTAATAACGCAGCCAAACACAAGACTGCGGCAATCAATCGTGACAACGAGGGGGAAATCGAATGAAGCCAATGATCCTGGCGGGCCTGGTGTTCGGAACGCTCTCAACCGGGGCGGCCTTCGCCCAATCCGCCGCACCGATCAAACTGGCTGATATCGTGGAGTTGTCGGGCGGCGGGGCGACGGTGGGCGCCAACTGGAAGAACGGCATTGATCTCGCGATTGAGGAAATCAATGCCAAGGGTGGCATCCTCGGCCACAGGCTGGAAGTGACCCATGCCGATTCGCAATCCAATCCCGGGGTGGCGCGCGCGCAGGCCCAAAAGGCGCTCGACGGCGAGCCCTATGTGTTGCTCGGTCCCGGCTATTCCGGATCGGTGAAAGTCACCGCACCGCTCGCCGCCGAAGCCGGCATCGCGCAGATCATGGGCGGCGAGGCCGCTGAGCTGACGCGAGGAGGCAACAAGTTCCTGTTTCGCACCTCGTTCGGCCAGCAATCGTCGATGCCGAAAGTCGCGAAATACATCCATGACGAGGTGAAGGCGACATCGGTTGCCATCGTCTGGGTCAACAATGATTTCGGCAAGGGCGGGCGCGACGTCATCACCAGGGAATTCGGCCGCCTCGGCGTCAAGGTCGCGGCCGATATCTCGACCGAAGCGGGACAAGCCGATTTCGCCGCCGACGTCGCCAAGATCAAGGCCGCTGCGCCCGATGCCGTCTTCATCTACGTCAATGAAGAGGAAAGCGCGCGAATTCTGAAAGAGCTGAAACGCCAGGGTGTCACCGCGCCGCTGATCGGCGAAACCACGCTGATCGGCCAGAAGGTCGTCGAACTGGCGGGCGACGCCGCCAACGGCGCCCGCGGCCATGTCGGGCTGACCACGGATGCGCCGGTCGAACTCGTGAAGGCGTTCCGGGAAAAGTTCGTCAAGAAGTACAATTACGTTCCCGACCATAACGGCATCAAGGGCTATCTCGCGATCTACATGATCAAGGCCACCACCGAAAAGATGGGCAAGGTCGATCCCAAGGCGTTCGCCGACAATCTGCACGGACTGACCATCAAGGCCGCGGACCAGCCCGGCATCCTGATGGATGTGACCTTCGACCAGAATGGCGACATCGACCGCCAGGGTTTTCTGGTCGAGATTGTCGAAGGCAAGCAGGTGGTCAAACAGGTGCTGCCGAAGCTCAACTGAACCGCGGCGGCGTTTTTCCGCCGTGGTGCAATGACCGGTGAAGGCCGCGAGAAAGCATGTCCAATCTGTTCGACCTTCTGGTGGCCGGGCTCGCAACCGGAGCGATTTACGCGATCGTCGCGGTCGGGTTCACCTTGCTATGGCAGACCTCGCAGACCATCAATTTTGCCCAGGGCGAGTTCGTGATGCTGCCGGCCTTCCTGATGCTGGCGGCGATGCAGGCCGGCGCCCCGTTCTGGCTGGCGATCCTGATCGGCATTCTGCTTTCGATGCTGCTGCTCGGCCTCGGCTTCAAACTGCTGCTGGTCGATCCGATGCTGCGCCATGGCGTGCTGCCCTTGGCGATCGCGACCATGGCGCTCGCGATCGGAATCAAGGAAGCGGTGAAGCAGTTCTTCAGTGCCGAGGCCTCGCCGTTCCCCTCGATCGTGCCCGCCGGCGATATCTCGATCTTCGGCCATCCCGTGTCGCTGCAAAGCCTTGGGGTTCTGACGCTGGCTATTCTGGCCGTGATCGGTTTGACCGCGCTGCTCAACCGCACCTCGATCGGGCATCAGATGCAGGCGGCCGCGCAAAACCCGACCGCGGCGCGCATCATAGGCGTGCCGGTCGAGCGCATGATCCTGCTGACCTTCCTGATCAACGCCGTTCTGGTGGCGCTGGCATCGCTGCTGATCACGCCGATCTATCTGGCTAAATTTTCCAGCGGCGAGGTGCTGGGCCAGGCCGCCTTCATCGCGGCGATCGTCGGCGGCTTCAACCAGGTGCGCGGCGCGATCGCCGGCGGCCTCCTGATCGGCGTGGTCGACAACCTCGCGGCGGCCTACGTCTCGACGCAATATCGCGCCGCGATACCCTTGCTCCTGCTGATCGTCATCATCCTGTTCCGTCCGCAGGGAATCCTCGGCCGTCCCGAGGAGCGCACGGTATGACCGGCCTTCCCAGATACCTGCGAATCGCACTGGGCATCATCGTCATCGCCGGGCTGATCATCGTGCCGATGAATTTCAACCGTTACGGCCTGTTCATCCTGAGCCAGTGGGCTGTCATGACCATCGCCGCCATCGGCCTCAACCTGACGCTCGGCTATGCCGGGCAGGTTTCGCTGGCGCAAGGCGCGTTCGTCGGCATCGGCGCCTATGCGGCTGGTATCATGACCTCGCAGGGCCTGCCGCTGATCGCAGCGCTCGGCGTCGCGATCATTCTGTGTTTTGCGATCGGCTGGCTGCTCGGCTATCCGGCGCTGCGCGTGCAGCACCATTATCTGGCCTTCGTGACGCTGGCCTTCTCGACGCTGGCGTTTCTCGTGTTCCGCAACGAGGACTGGCTCACCAAGGGCATCTACGGCATCAGCAATATTCCCCGGCCGAACGTCTTCGGCTTTCCGACCAACCGGCCGCTGCCGTTCTACTATCTCTGCCTCGGTTCGCTCGGTATCGTCTCGGTCATGGTGTGGTGGCTGATCCGCTCGCCCTGGGGCCGCGCCTTCGTCGCGCTGCGCGAAAATCCGATCCGCGCATTGTCGCTCGGCATCGATACACGGCGCTACACGCTGATGGCGTTCGCGATCGGCTCGGCGCTGGGCGGCGTCGCCGGCACGCTATACGCGCCGCTGACGCAATATATCGATCCGGTGCCGTTCAATCTGTCGCTGTCGCTCGATCTGTTGATGATGGTGATCATCGGCGGCGCCGGCTTCTTCTTCGGGCCGTTCCTGGGCGCGATGATCGCGGTGCTGCTGCCGGAATGGCTGCGGTTCACGCAGGGCTATTATCTGATGCTGTACGCGACCGCCGTGATCCTGCTGCTGATCTATTCGCCATCAGGCCTTCTCGGCATCCTCGACCGCTTGATGGCGGAACGCCGCACCAGGACCGCCTCCGCGCTGCGCGCCGTCGCAAAATCCAGACTGGAAGCGGCGCCATGACTAAAGTGCTCGAAGTCAGCGACATCAGGAAGAATTTTGGCGGCATCACCGCGGTCGATGGCGTCAGTTTCGACGTCCAGGAGGGTGAGATTCTCGGGCTGATCGGCCCGAACGGCTGCGGCAAATCCACGCTGTTCAACTGCATTCTCGGCCAGCTCACCCCGAGCGGCGGCGAAGTGAAGGTCGACGGCAAGGTCGTCACGGGGTTGCGACCCTCCGCGCTCAATCGGCTCGGCGTCAGCCGGACTTTCCAGCTATTGCAGGTATTTCCGAAATTATCGGTGCGGGAAAATCTGATCCTCGCCGGCCAGGAACATCAGGGCAGCATGCTGTCGCGGCTGTTCGGTCCCTCCGATGCCGGATTGACTGACGCTGCCGATCAGATGATCGGCTTCTTCAAGCTCGATCATCTCGCCACCGAGCCCGCGGGTGGCCTGTCCTATGGCCAGCAGAAGCTGCTCGATGCCGCGATGGCCTTCATGGGCGGCCCGCGGCTGGTGCTGCTCGACGAACCCGCCGGCGGCGTCAACCTGACCATGCTCGCCGATCTCAGGGAGCGGCTGGCTACGATCAATCGCGAGAAGCGCGCCACCTTCGTGGTGATCGAGCACAATATGGAATTCGTGATGTCGCTGTGCTCGCGGGTCATGGTGATGGCCGAGGGCAAGGTATTGGCGATGGGACGGCCGGACCAAATTCGCGCCAACCCCGCCGTGATCGAAGCCTATCTTGGACACTAAGAACCTGGACACTAAGGATTTGGACATTGAGGACTTGGACATTGAGGATCAGGCCATGAGCGACACCATCCTGGATGTGCAAAACCTGGTCGGCGGCTACGGCAAGATGACGATCCTCAACGGCACCACCTTCTCGGTGCCGGCGGGATCGATCACCACCGTGATCGGACCGAACGGTGCCGGCAAATCCACCGTGTTCAAGGCGATTTTCGGCCTGCTGAAGCTGCGCGAAGGCAATGTCATCTTTGGGGGCCGCGACGTCACCGGTTGGAGCCAGCGCGATTTGCTGACGGCGGGCATTTGCTACGTGCCGCAAGGGCGCAATATTTTTCCGGAATTATCGGTGCGCCACAACATCAGGCTCGGCACCGCCGCCGCCGGACGTGACATCACCGATTTGCCGGCGCGGATCGAAGCCGCGCTCGATAGATTCCCGGTGCTGCGCAAGAAAGCGAACCAGCAGGCTTCGACGCTGTCGGGCGGCGAGCAGAAGCAACTCGAAATCGCCCGCGGGCTGCTGCTCGATCCCCAGCTGGTGCTGATCGACGAGCCGTCGATCGGCCTCTCCCCGCTGATGGTGCAGCAGACCTTCAATATCCTGAAGGAACTGCGCAGCCGCGGCGTCTCGATCCTGATGATCGAGCAGAACGCACGCTCCGCGCTCGAGATCTCCGATTTCGGCATCGTGCTGGAACTTGGTCAGACCCGTCTCGTCGACAAAGCGGAGCGCGTGCTCAACGACCCGCGCATCGGGCAACTGTTCCTGGGCGGCGCGATGGCGGAAGGCGCGGCATGATCCGGATCGCAGTGGCGCCCTGCTCCGCGGCGGCCTATTCCAGCACCGCATGTTCCGGCGCCGCCGATTGCTTGCGCAGCGCGGCCTTGCTGGAGCCGATCATGAGGGCCAGCGGGACGGCGCACAGCGTGATGATCATGACCATCTGATAGTCCAGCGAGAAGGCGATGATCTGCGACTGGATACCGACCAGCGCATCGGCGATGGCCCGGCCGCCGTCGGAATTGAGGTCGATCATGCCGCGCACATCCGGCATCTGCAGCGCGTGATTGAACGGATTGATGTGCTCCGACAGCACCGCATAGACGCGGCGCCCGCCCTCGGTCAGCTGCGCGATCACGATCGAGATGCCGATCGAGCTGGCGACGTTGCGCATCAGGGTCAGCATCGAGGTGCCGTCGGTGCGCAGATGATTGGGCAGCGTCAGGAACGCCACGGTAGAGAGCGGCACGAACACCAGCCCGAGGCCGAAGCCCTGCGCGACGCTGACGACGATGATGGTCGGCTGGTCGGTCTGGTCGGTCCATCCGGTCATGAAGAACAGCGACAGCGCCATCAGCGACAGCCCGCTGATGATCAAGGTCCGCGCCTCGATATATTTCATGAAGCGGCCGACCAGCATCATCGCGACGAAGGTGCCGCAGCCGCGGGTCGCCAGCAGCAGGCCCGCCGAGATGATGGGATAGCCGATCACGTTCTGTAAAAACGGCGACGACAGCGCCATGGTGGAGAACAGCACCAGCCCCATCACCGCCATGAACACGCAACCGCTGACGAAGTTGCGATCCCTGAAGATCGCAAACTGGATGAATGGCTTCGCGGTCGTCAACGAATGCGCGAAGAAATAATAGAAGCCGGCGATCGAGACGAAGATCTCGGCGATGATTTCGTTGGATTCGAGCCAGCCCAGCTGTTCGCCACGGTCGAGCGCCACCTGCATCGACCCGATGCCGACCGCGAGGGCCGCAAATCCGAACCAGTCGAACCGCAGCTCGCGATTCTGTCTGGTCTCGTCCATGAAGACCATCAGGCCGAGCACGGTGAAGATCCCGAACGGCAGGTTGACGAAGAACACCCAGTGCCAGGAATAGGTCTCGGTGAGCCAGGCGCCCAGCGATGGGCCCATGATCGGCCCCATCATCACGCCCATGCCCCAGATCGCCATCGCCTTGGCGCGTTCATGCAGCGCATAGGAGTCCAGCATCACCGCCTGCGACAGCGGCACCAGCGCCGCGCCGAACACGCCCTGCAGCAAACGAAACAGCACCATCTGGCTGATGTCCTGCGCCAGCCCGCACATCACGGATGCGACGGTGAATCCGGCCGAGCAGACGATGAAGATGCGCTTGCGGCCGAAGCGGTTGGCGATCCAGCCGACCGGCGCGGTCATGATCGCAGCGGCGACGATGTAGGAGGTCAGCACCCAGTTGATCTGGTCCTGCGATGCCGACAGGCTGCCTTGCATATAGGGCAGCGCGACATTGGCAATCGTGGTGTCCAGCGCCTGCATGATGGTCGCGGTCATGGCGCAGATCGTCACCATGTTGCGACGCAGGCCGGGAACCGCGATCGGGGCTGCGGCACTCGTCATGGCCGGCTAGTCCAGCTTTGCCGCCACCGCCGGCGCGAAGCCGAGCAGGGCAGCGAGCGAGCGGCGATGGCCGGTGTCGATCGTGGTATAGGCGCTCATGCCGGCCTTGAGCTTCTGGACGTCCTTGTCGTTGCTGTCGAAATAGATTCGCACCGGCACGCGCTGCACCACCTTGACGAAGTTGCCGGTGGCGTTTTGCGGCGGCAGGATCGCGAATTGCGCCCCGGTGCCGGGGCTGAGCGAACCGATAGAGCCCTTGAAGACGTGATCCGGAAACGCATCGACCTCGATCGAAACCGATTCGCCGACACCGATATAGGTGAAATCCGATTCCTTCAGATTGGCATCGACCCACGGGTTTGCGGTGTCGATGATGCTGAACACCGGCGTGCCGGCGGGGATGAAGCGGCCGAGCTGGATCTGATCGACCTGGGTCGCGATGCCGGCGATCGGCGCGCGCATCTCGGTGTGATCGAGATTGCGCTCGGCCTGCGCCAGCGCCGCCTTGGCCTGGGCATAGGGTGGAAACTGCTCGAGCGGCAAATTCGGATCGCCGAGCAACTGGGTTTTGGCGCTGGAAAGCTGCTGCTGGACGAACGCCAGTTCCGCTCGCACGGTCACCAGCGCGTTCGACGAATTGTCGAGGTCGAGCTGGGAGCCGAAATTTTGCTTGGCGAGCGCGGCCTTGCGGTCGACATCGCGCTGCTTCAGGTCGGCGGACTGCTGCATCAGGTCGCCCATCTGGCCATAGATCCTGATATTGGCCATCAGATTCTCATGGCTGGTCTTGGCTTGGGCCAGCGTCGCTTTGGCCTGATCGACGGCCAACTGAAACGGCACCGGATCGAGTTCGAACAGCAGGTCGCCCTGGTTGACCCGCTGGCCTTCCCGGACCACGACCTTTTCGATCTTGCCGGAAATGTCGGGCGTGATCAGAACCTTCTGCGCCCCGACATAGGCGTCGTCGGTGGTCACGTAGCGGCCGCCATTGAGATAGAACACCAGCCCCGCGATCACAGCGGCGAGCGGCAACACCACCAGCAACAGCGTGCGGCGATAGCGCCGCAAGGCCGCCATCAGCCGACGCCGCGGCTGCGCGGAAACCTTGTCTCTCGGCGCCTGCGGCGGATTGCCCTTTTGTTCGGGCGGAAATTTCAATACCGGATCAGCCAAAGCGCTGCTCCTTTCTCGGCGGTTCTCCGGCCGGATTTGCAATTGCGTTACGCACGTTTTCCTTGATGGTTTCCAGCTGGGCCAGCAGGCGCTGGGCGTCGGCCGGATTGATGCCTTCGAGCGCGGTCGCCGTCAGTTCGGAACGCAGCCCGCCCAATTTGCCGAGCAGCGGCCGCGCGGCCTTGCGCAGATAGAGCCGGTTGACGCGGCGGTCGGTATCGTCGCTGCGCCGCTCAATCCAGCCATTGTCGCACAGCCGGTCGATCAGTCGCGTCAACGTGATCGGCTGCATCTCCATGAGTTCGGCGAGTTCCGACTGCTTGAGGCCCTCGGTGCGTTCCACCTTGGCCAACACAGCCCATTGCGCGCGGGTAATGCCGTAGCGCGCGGCCTGCTTGTCGGCATAGGCGCGCACCAGCCGCTGCAATTCGCCAAGCGCGAACAGGAAGTTCATATCCACGGAACCGCGGGGCATCGAGGGTCGTCTCCATAAGCTATGGATATAATAAGCTAGCTTATGAATATTTCATGGCGGCTCATGGCAGATTATTGCAAGTTATTGGAAGACCTGCCCTGCTGACCGCACATGGCTGACCGGGGAACCCAGGAAAGGCGGCCTGAGGCACGCGAAAGCGGCCTGATGGCATTGGGGATTATCCGCCCGAATGCTACATTCGGCGGAAATGACACTGACAAAACCGACTTTTCCCGCCCCCGACCATGATCACGGCCGCTGCACCGCGGATGCGCTTATGCATGCCGAGCGGGTCTGCGAGCGGCGGGCGCAGAAATTCACGCCGATCCGCCGCCAGGTGCTGCAGGCGCTGTTGTCCAGCCACCGGCCGCTCGGCGCCTATGAGGTGATCGACGAACTCGCCAAATCGATGCCGCGGCCGGCGC
>NZ_JBEKCZ010000182.1:0-10589 GCF_050014615.1 Bradyrhizobium sp.
AACCGCAAATTGTTCATGGACCGGCTGGGCGCGGTCGCCAATTTCGCCAAGACCATGCCAAGCTTGCGGCCGACGCTGATGGTGATCGACCTCGACCGCTTCAAGCAGGTCAACGATTCCGTCGGCATCGCGGTCGGCGATTCGATCCTGCTGACGCTGGCGCGGCGGCTGACCCGCATCCTCAAGCCGCAGGACACGCTGGCGCGGCTGGCCGGCGACCAGTTCGGCCTGATCTTGATGTCGGAACAGGACCCGGCCCGCATCACCGCCTTCGCCGAGACCATCCGCAAGACCATCCGCGCGCCGATCGCCTTCAACGACCGTGAGATTTTCCTCACCGCCTCGATCGGGCTCGCGCTCTCCGATCCGCAGACCCAACTGTCCGACGAGATCATCAAGGACGCCGAACTGGCGATGTATCATTCCAAGCGCATCGGCGGCGACCGCATCGACGTCTACAAGCCGGCGATGCGCGCGCGCAAAACCGACCGGCTGACGCTGGAATCCGAACTGCGCCGCGCCATCGAGCGCGAGGAAATCACCATTCTGTACCAGCCGATCGTGCGGCTGGAGGATCGCTCGATCGCCGGCTTCGAGGCGCTGGCGCGCTGGGATCATCCGAAACTCGGGCGGATGTCGCCGGTGGAATTCATCAGCATTGCCGAGGAAATCGGCCTGATCGTCGATCTCGGCATGTTCGTGATGGACCAGACCGCCAAGCAGCTCGCGATCTGGCAGCGCGCGATGCGCTCGCGCGAGCCGATCTTCGCCAGCGTCAACGTCTCCTCGCGGCAATTGCTGCGACACGATTTGATCCACGACATCCGCACCGTGCTGTCGCGCTCCTCGGTGGCGCGCGGCACGCTGAAGCTCGAACTGACGGAATCGCTGGTGATGGAAAATCCGGAACACGCCGCGCAGATGCTGACGCGGATCCGCGAACTCGGCACCGGATTGTCGCTGGACGATTTCGGCACCGGCCATTCGTCGCTGGCCTATCTGCAGCGCTTTCCGTTCGACACCATCAAGATCGACCAGTCGTTCGTGCGCACCACCAGCCGCGGCACCAGGCCGGTGATCCTGAAATCGATCATCGCGCTGGCGCACGACCTCGGCATGGACGTGGTCGCCGAAGGCGCCGAGACCGATTCGGACGCGGTCGAGCTGTACCAATTGGGCTGCGAATATGCCCAGGGCTTTGCGTTTGGCGAACCGATGGATGCCGACGCCGCGATGCGGCTGTTGACCGAAGAACGGCTGGAGCAGGCGAGTTAAGACGCCCTGTGGTTATGCGTCCCCGCTTCCGCGGGGACGACGCGTAGGGTGGGACACCCTTTTGAACCGCACGCTTTTCCCGTCGGCCTGCCGGGTCGCGATGTAACCGCCGGCGAGGCAGGCCTCGCGCTGCGGCATCTTCTCCTGCGGGCTGCGCAACGTCTCCCACCACGACGCGCGCTGCGCCGCGCGCGGCAGCGCGGCGTCGATGATCTCCTCGATCTGATCGAAGGAGAGCACGAATTCGGGAAGCTTCTGCTTTTTCAGATAATCACGCAGCGCGTCGTAATCGTTCACGGGCAAACTCGGTGGGTGTTCAAGCGGATTTAGCCAAGGCGCGTGTGACAGCCTCGGGCTCTTTTTCAACGACTTTAAGCAGGATGCGAGCGCTGCGCTCCGGCTGACGGCGTCCCTGCTCCCAGTCGCGCACCGCCGACAACGCGAACCCATAGGTTTGCGCAAAGCTCTCTTGCGAGAGGCCAAGTCGCGTGCGGATTTTCTTGACGTTCACCCGTGCCGGGACATGAATTCCATAATCGCGCTTGTTTCCCGATCCATCGAGAAAGGCTTTGGCTTCGCTGAGTCCGGCCTTGATCTTATCGAACGCAGCTTTCGTCATTTTCGTCTCCGGTAATTTTCGACCATATCAGTGACCATCTTGGCCAGGACATTACGCTCGGCAGGAGAAAGGTTGGCCTTCTCGTTTTTAGCGAAAGCCGCCAGAACAAACACGGGCAGACCCTCTCCGCTGAACAGGTATATAATTTGCGCACCGCCGCTCTTGCCGCGCGCGCCGAAACCGAATCTCACCTTGCGGATGCCGCCGCTCCCTGGAATGACCACGCCACATCTGGGGTCGCTGGCCAAACGCTCCACGATGGCCATGCGCTCGTCCGGTGAAAACAGCCGATCCGCGACGGCGAGATAAGACGGCGTTTCCACGACGGTCTGCATCTGAACCGTTCCCTACGGCATTGCCGTAGTACCGTCAAGCTTCAAATCGGCGCTTCGACTTCAAGCCCGGAGGGAACGATGCTCGAAACCGTCATTACTTCGGCCGCATTAGCCAGATCGCGTCAACGAAGCGTTAACTCCGTGGAGCTGCGCCGCCGATATTTAAGCCGGCGGCAACCATTCCGGGCGCATTCAACCAAAGTGGGAGCAGCGAGCGATGGGACTAGGACGGCGCAAGGACAAGGCCAGCCGGCCCTGGCGGCTATCAGCAAAATTGCTGATTGTATCGTCAGTGGCGACGGTTATCGGCTTTTCCACGATCTGCGCCAGCGTCATGATCGACATGCGCCACGGCGAGGGAGAACTGGCGCGCCAGACCCTTGAGAACCTGGCATCCGGTATCGACGCCGACATCAGCCGCAACGTCGAACTTTTCGACCTGTCGCTGCGCGCCGTCGCCAGCAGCATGGTGATGCCGGAGATCGACCAGGTCAGCAAGCCGATCCGGCAGCTGATCCTGTTCGATCATGCCGCGACCGCGAAGCATTTCGGCGCCATCCAGGTGTTCGACGCCGACGGAAAACTGACCGTCGATGCCTCGACGCTGGATCCAGTACCCGAAAACCGCAGCGACGAGGAGTTCTTCCAGGTTCACCGCGACCGGCCCGACGCCGGCCTGTTCATCAGCCGGCCGATGCTGCATCACGGCGCCTATGCCATCGTGCTGAGCCGGCGCATCACCGACGCCGACGGACGCTTTCGCGGCGTGGTCGCAGGCTCGATCCGCTTCAGCTATTTTCACGACCTGATCGGTCGCCTCAATCTCGGTCCCGGCGACATCATCACCGTTTTTCGCCGCGACGGCACCGTGATCATGCGCACGCCGTTCGACCTCGACATGATCGGCAAGAATCTCGGCGATTTGCCCGGCGTGAAGCGGGCGCTGTCCGAACCGAGCGGATCCTACTCAGGAATCGCCACGGCGACCCACCCGTCGCGGCTGTACGTCTGGCGCGACGGCACAAGGCCGCTGGTCGTCATGGTCGGAAAGCCCTGGGACGACATTCTCCGGCTCTGGCGCACGGAGGCGACCCGGATCGGCGCGATCATGCTGGCGCTGATCTTATTCGTGCTCGCCGTCACGCTGTTCCTGGCGCGCGAAATCGGCCGCCGCGCGGTCGCCGAGGACAAGCTCGAGGAACTGGCCACCACCGACGCGCTCACCGGGTTGAAGAACCGGCGCAAGTTCGATACCGCCATCGATGCCGAATGGCGGCGCGCGGCGCGTCACAAGACGCCGCTGGCATTGCTGATGATCGATGCCGATTATTTCAAGGCCTACAACGATACGTTCGGACATCAGGCCGGCGACGAGGTGCTGGTCGGCATCGCCATCTGCATTAGCGATGCGGTGCGACGCGCCGGCGATTGCGCCGCCCGTTACGGCGGCGAGGAATTTGCCGTGCTGTTGCCCGGCCTCTCGTCCCTGGAAGCGCTTAGCGTCGCCGAAACGATCCGGCTGAAGGTTCAGCAATGGTCCGGCGACCCGTCGATCACAACCGTCAGCATCGGCGTCGCGAGCCTGACGCCCGACACCACCACGGACTGGTCCGGCCTGGTGAATGCCGCGGACAAGGCGCTTTACGCAGCCAAGGCCGGCGGCCGCAACCGTTCCGTGATGGCCAGCATCCCGAAGCTGTCGCTGGTGGCTTAGCAGCCGTCACTTATCCAGATACGCCTTCATCTGCGCGCGCAGGTCGTCGCGCAGGTCGGCGCGGGCCATGCCGAAGGCGATGTTGGCGCGCAGGAATCCGGCCTTGGAGCCGCAATCGTGGCGCTCGCCCTCGAACTCGACGCCGTAGAAGTTTTGCGTTTTCGCCAGCCCGATCATCGCATCGGTGAGCTGAATCTCGCCGCCGGCGCCGCGCTCCTGGGTTTCCAGTATCTTGAAGATTTCCGGCTGCAGGATGTAGCGACCGGTAATCGACAGATTCGACGGCGCGGTCCCCTTGGGCGGCTTTTCCACCATGCCGTCGACCGCGAACATGTTGGCGTGCTGGTGGCGCTCGCCGACGCCGCAGATGCCGTATTGATGGGTGAGATGCCCCGGCACTTCTTCCACCGCGATCAAATTGGACTTGTCGCCGAGCTTGCCCGCGGCCTCGATCATCTGCTTGAGGCAGCCCGGCGTGTTGAGCACCAGTTCGTCCGGCAGCACCACTGCGAACGGCTCATGTCCGACGATGTCGCGCGCGCACCACACCGCGTGGCCGAGGCCGTGCGGTGCCTGCTGCCGGGTAAAACTCATGGCGCCGGCTTCCGGCTGATCGCGCGCCAGGATATCCATCTCGGTCTTTTTGCCGCGCGCGGCGAGCGTGGCATCGAGTTCATACATCCTGTCGAAATGGTCCTCGATCACGCCCTTGTTGCGGCCGGTCACGAAGATGAAATGCTCGATGCCGGCCTCTCTCGCCTCGTCGACCACATACTGGATCAGCGGCTTGTCGACGATGGTCAGCATTTCCTTCGGCATCGCCTTGGTGGCGGGCAGGACGCGGGTGCCGAGGCCGGCGACCGGGAAGACGGCTTTGCGGATTTTCATGGGGTGCGGGGTTGCCTTGCAGGATTACCTTGGGAAAGCGGACGGAGGGTGAATTTCGATTGCATGTGGTAGCCGGTTTTGCGGCCGGGAACAAAGCCGGATGGGTGATGCAGTTTCCTTTGCCTGCGGCCTTTGTGGAAGAGGGAAAACCGTTAACGTAAAAATTTCACCTTTGTTAAGCTGTTGGAAACTGGGACCAGGCCTCCTGAAAGCGGAATATTTCAGGCAGTGCGAGTGGAACATGACGCGACCGACGGAACCAGCGGCGAAAGTGCGAACCGGCGCAGTGATCCTGGCGGCGGCGCTGCTGTGGTGTGGCGAGGCCCGCGCGCAGTCCTCCGGCGGCGGCCCGCTGGACTTTCTCGGCAACATCTTCTCCGGCTCGTCCTCGAAAACCGGCCAACCCGCGCCGTCGGCCCAGCCGGGAGCCTCGCCGGCCGCGAGCGGCGGGCCGCTGCCGTGGAGCGGCGAGGACGGCGCCTCCGGCCATCCCCTGATGACCGCGAGCGCGATCCGCGAGGCGGCCGCGAATTTCGATAATTGCGTTGCCGCGATGTGGCCCGACGCCGCACGCCGCGGCATCTCGCAGGACAACTTCCAGCGCTTCACCGCGGGCCTTGCCCCCGATCTGCGGATCATGGATCTGATGGATTCGCAGCCCGAATTCACCAAGTCGACCTGGGACTATCTCGACATCCTGGTGAACGATGCGAGACTCGCCAAGGGCCGCGAGATCCTCGCCAAATACAAACCGCAATTCGACGCAGTGGAAAAGGCCTATGGCGTCGACCGCTACACGATCGCGGCGATCTGGGGCATCGAGTCGAATTACTCCACCCAGATGGGCGATCGCAGCGTCCTGCAATCCACCGCGACACTGGCCTGCATCGGCCGCCGCCAGAAATACTTCAGGGATGAGTTCCTGACTGCGCTGGAAATCCTCAACCGCGGCGACCTTCGCCCCGAGCAGATGCGCGGCTCCTGGGCCGGCGCCTTCGGACCGACGCAATTCATGCCGACGGCTTTCAAGCGCTATGCCGTTGACGGCGACGGCGATGGCCGCCGCGACGTGGTCGACGACCCCGCCGATCTGATCGCCTCCACCGCGAACAATCTCAAGAAGGACGGCTGGCAGACCGGCCAGAGCTGGGGCTTTGAGGTCGTGGTGCCGCCCAACTTCAACTACATGCTGGCGGATCGCGCCAAGGCAATGACGATCGCGCAGTGGGAGCATCTGGGCCTCAAGCGCGCCGGCGGCCAGCCGTTCCCGCAGCCCTCCGACAAGGCCTATCTGCTCGCCCCCGCCGGCGCCGAGGGGCCGGGCTTCCTGATGCTGCAGAATTTCCGCGTCATCATGAAATACAATCCGGCGGAAGCCTATGCGCTGGCGATCGGCCATTTCGCCGACCGGCTGCGCGGCGGGGCCCCGTTCGTGCAGCCCTGGCCCCGGCAGGAGCGGGAATTGTCGCGGGCCGAGCGGCTGGAACTGCAGCAGCTGCTGGTCCAGCGTGGATTCTATCGCGGCACCCCGGACGGCCAGTTCGGCGGCGAGACCCGGGAGGCGCTGCGCGGCTTCCAGGCCTCGATCGGAGCTCCGGCGGATGGCTTTGCCTCCTCGGGCGTGCTGGAACAGCTTCGGGGACACTGAAACGGCCGCGTTCAGGCCCGAAAGTAACTATGAAGGTGTCATTTGCCGCCAGCCCTTGACGGCGCCGGCCGATGCCCGGTTTATGGCGTAGAATCTGCCCGCTTGCGGCCCGATTCCGCTATTATAGCGATGGCCTGATCTTTCATACCGATCGACGCGCATGCAGAAGCCGAAGTCCTTTTTCCGGATATTCACCGAGAGCGGCCCGCTGATCGTGCTGGCCGTCGCGATCGCGCTGCTGGTCGGGGTCGTGGGGCCGGCTTCCGCGCAGTTTTTCAATTTCGGCGGACCGCCGCGGCCGCAGCCGCAGCCGCAACAGCCACCGCGCAGCAATGGGGCACCGGGACCCGGCGGCGGCAGCAGCTGGTTTGGCGGCGACCTGTTCGCGCCGTTCCAGCAGCAGGCGCCGAAGCGGATCGAAAATTATTCCAAAGCCCCGCCTCCGGAGAAGCGCGATGTCGCGATCGTTCCGGATCGCAACGTGCTGGTGCTCGGTGACGGCATGGCGGACTGGCTCGCTTATGGTCTCGAGGACGCCTATGCCGAACAGCCCGACATGGGCGTGATCCGCAGAAACAAGACCATTTCCGGCCTCATCCGCTATCAGCCCAAGGGCGATCCGGCCGATTGGGCCGCGGCGGCCAAGGGCATCCTCGCCACCGAGAAGCCCGATGCCATCGTGATCATGCTCGGGCTCAACGACCGCATGCCGATGCGGGAGCCGACGGCCGAGAAATCCGACGGCAAGTCTTCTGATAACAAGTCCTCGGACAAAAAGAGCGACAAGAAGGACGCCCGCGCCAAACCGGACGGCGCAGCCGATGCCGCCAAGCCGGATGACAAGCCGACCGACACCGAACTATCCGACGACGCCGCCGACAATGGCGACGTGCCGGCGGTGATGGCGCCGGAGAAGAGCGCGCGTTCGCCGAACGGGGTCTATGAGTTCCGCGAGGATCGCTGGGTCGAGCTCTACACCAAGAAAATCGAAGAAATGATCGCGGTTGCGAAATCCAAGGGTGTGCCGGTGCTGTGGGTCGGACTGCCCGCGGTTCGCGGCGCCAAGGCGACCGCCGACACGCTGTTCCTGGATTCGCTGTATCGTGAAGCCGCCGGCAAGGCCGGCATCACCTATGTCGATGTCTGGGACGGATTTGTCGACGAAGCCGGCCGCTTCCTGCAGCAGGGCCCCGACTTCGAAGGCCAGATCCGCCGGCTGCGCTCCTATGACGGGGTGTATTTCACCAGGCCCGGCGCGCGCAAGCTGGCGCATTATGTCGAGCGCGAGATCACGCGGCTAATGGCGGCGCGCTCTGCGCCGATCGCGCTGCCGAGCGAACCGGCAACGCCCGACGCCAATGCGCTACCGGGCCAGCCGGCGCCGCGTCCGCTGGCGGGACCGATCCTGCCGCTGGTGGCCTCTTCCGTCGGCACCGATCAGTTGCTTGGCGGGCCAGGGTCGCGCCCGGCCGCGGTTGACGCGCTCGCGGCGCGCACGCTGGTCAAGGGCGAAGCGCTTGCACCGCCCGCCGGCCGCGCCGATGATTTCGCCTGGCCGCGCCGTGAGGTCGGCCGCGAACAGGCCAAGGGCGAAACGCCGGTGGCGTCGGTTTCACCGGATGGGACGGTCGCTGCACCGGGCACACCGGCAACACCGCCCAAGCCTAAAAAGCCTCGTCCGCTTCAATCCGGCACGCCGTCGTTCCAGAATTTTTTTGGACTTGGCGCGCCGCGCCAACCGCAACCGCCGCAGGCCGCACCACCGCGGGCGCCGGCCGCGCCGGGTGTACCGCGCCCGCCGGCCAATGTCGGACGATCGGCTTCCGTGCCGCCGGTGCCAGGCCTGGTCACACGCTAACGGGTCACGCGTAGACGGATCAAACCTCACGGGAGGAGCGCGTCTTCGCGCGGCTCGAACCGTGAGGCCGAAAACATCTCATTCTGATGATCGTTCAGAGACGCCGGGAGCGCTCAGCCATAGTACCGCCAGCGCGGCGCTGGCCGGCGCGGTGGACGCGTCATCAGCATCGCCAGCGCGAAGCCGATGCCACCCGCGATCAGGAGCGCGCCAAGCGGACGTTCCTGCACGCTCTTCGCCACCGCCCTTGAGCCGTCACGGATGGTCTCGCCACTGTTCGCATAAGCATGCCTGTAGGCATCCTTGGCATAACCGGCGGCGGTTTCGCCGGCATCGCGCGCGGCATCCTTGGCCTGCCCATACAGATTCTGCACTGTCCCGGTCGCCTCGCGGGCACGGCCCGCGGCCTGGGCCTGGGCGTTACCCGTCACGTCGCCGACAGCACCTTCTACTTTACCGGCGACGTCCCTTGCCGAACCGGCAATTCGATCCTTGTCCATCGCAGTCACTCCCTTGCGAAATATGCGCGTGAGATGATTCTCAGTGAGCTAACCGACAAGACCGGTCCCGGTTCCGGCCGGCCGTACGCGCTGCGCGCTGCAAGCCGTTGACATCGCAATGTCAGGGAGTAGCTTTTTGGCCAATGAGCGGAGCAACCGCCAGCCTCGATCAGGAGAAACGCCATGACCGTGACGATCCGGCAGCTTCACCCGCATTTTTTCGGCGAGGTCTCCGGCGTCGACCTGCGACAACCGCTCACGCCGCAACAGGCCGCCGATATCGAGGCCGGCATGGACCGATACGCCGTGCTGCTGTTCCGCAATCAGGACATCACCGACGAACAGCAACTGATGTTCGCGCGCAATTTCGGCGAACGCGAGAGCGCGCGTGGCGGCACCGTCACCAAACGGGAAGACTACCGGCTCACCTCGGGGCTGAATGACGTCTCCAACCTCGGCAAGGACGGCAAGCCGCTGCCGCGCGATCACCGCACCCATCTGTTCAACCTCGGCAACTGCCTGTGGCATTCCGACAGTTCGTTCCGCCCGATCCCGGCGAAGTTTTCGCTGCTGTCGGCGCGGGTGGTGAACCCCAAGGGCGGCAACACCGAATTCGCCGACATGCGCGCGGCCTATGATGCGCTCGACGACGAGACCAAGGCCGAGATCGAGGACATGATCTGCGAACATTCGCTGATGTATTCGCGCGGCGCGCTCGGTTTCCTCGACTACACCGAAGAAGAAAAGCAGATGTTCAAGCCGGTGCTGCAGCGGCTGGTGCGCACCCATCCGGGGCATGGCCGCAAGTCGCTGTATCTGTCGTCGCATGCCGGCGCCATCCGGGGCATGAGTGTGCCGGAGGCGCGGCTATTGCTCCGCGACCTCACCGAGCACGCCACCCAGCGGGAATTCGTCTACATTCATCAATGGACGCTGCACGATCTCGTGATGTGGGACAACCGCCAGACCATGCACCGGGTGCGCCGTTACGACCAGTCGCAGCCACGCGACATGCGCCGGGCCACGGTCGCCGGCACCATGCCGACCGTCGCCCAGCAGGCGGCGGAGTAGGCGAAAAGAAGTAGACGAAAAAACACCGTCGTCCCGGCGAACGCCGGGACGACGGTGTAAATGCGTCAAGTGCCGGCGCCAAATATCACCTCAGGCATGCCCGGCTTCGTTCGACAGCATGCCCGGATCGATCCCGATCTTGCGCAGCGCCCGCAGGTATTTTTCCTCGACATCGCCGCCGAAGATCAGATCGGGATCGGCGTCGCAATGCAGCCAGCCATTGTCCTGGATCTCGGTTTCCAGCTGTCCCGCCGCCCAGCCGGCATAGCCCAACGCGAGGATGGCGTGCTTCGGCCCGGCCCCCCTTGCGATCGCCTTGAGAATATCGACGGTCGCGGTCAGGCAAATACCGTCGTCGATCCGCAGCGTTGCATCCTTGATGAAGAAATCGCTTGAATGCAGCACGAAGCCGCGGCCGGTATCGACCGGACCGCCCTTGAGGACCCGCATGGTCTCGGCGTTCTCCGGCAGCTTGATCTGGTCGGCCTTCTTGATGATGTCGAGCTGCACCAGCAATCCGGGAAAATCGATGCTGCCGGCCGGACGATTGACGATGATGCCCATGGCGCCTTCGGCCGAATGCGCGCAGAGGTAAATCACCGAACGCTCGAAGCGCGGATCTCCCATCACCGGCATGGCGATCAGCAGCTGACCGTCGAGATAGCCATGACCTGATGAGCC